>NZ_CP031393.1:0-302444 GCF_017161265.1 Treponema medium
AAAAAGAGAAAAAAATCGCCTCCGGTGAACTGAAACGCGATAAAAACGATTCGTATATTTTTATCGGTGATGATAACAGGCACTATGAGAAGTTCTCAGACGGCAGGGTGAAGGATATCGAGGATGTGCTTCCCTTTGCCGTGCCGGAGGGATGGGCATGGTGCAGGTTGGGAGAAGTTGGTTCTTGGCGCTCAGGAAGTACGCCAAATCGAAAAAACATTGCTTTTTATCAAAATGGAACTATTCCATGGCTTTTAACTGGTGATTTAAACGATGGAATCATAACAGATATTCCTAATAAAATTACAGAAGAGGCATACAGTCAAACCTCATTGAAATTAAATCCGATAAACTCTGTCTGCATGGCTATGTACGGAGCTACAATCGGGAAACTTGGAATATTATCAACCCCTGCCTCAACAAATCAGGCTTGTTGTGTTTGTAGTGATTTTAAGGGTATCTCAAATAAATACCTGTTTTACTTCTTACTGCAGCACAGAGAAGAATTTATACAGCTTGGTTTTGGTGGGGCACAACCAAATATTTCTAAAGCAAAAATTATAACAACTCTTATTCCTCTTCCGTCTTTACCGGAACAACAACGCATCGTCACAAAAATCGAAGCAATCTTTGCACAAATCGATCTATTGGAGCAAAGCAAAACCGACCTACAAACCGCTATCAAGCAAGCAAAAAGCAAAATCCTAGAACTAGCCATTCACGGAAAACTTGTTCCACAAGATCCGAATGATGAACCGGCAAGCGTTATGCTGGAAAGACTCCGTGCTGAGAAGGAAGCTAAAATCGCAACCGGTGAGGTGAAACGAGACAAGCATGATTCGTACATCTATAAAAATGCTGCTGATAATTGTTATTATGAGAAGATTGATGACGGAACCGAGGAACAGATTGAAGTGCCGTTTGATTTGCCGGAAAACTGGTGTTGGGAAAAAATTTCTTCAATATGTAAAATAAATCCTAAGAATAAGCTGAATGATGCTTTAGAAGTTTCTTTCGTACCAATGACCTTAATTGATTCAGAATTTAATAGCAATTTTACCTATGAATTACGAACATGGAGAACAGTAAAATCCGGTTTCAGTCATTTTTCCGATAATGATATTGGAATTGCAAAAATCACCCCTTGTTTTGAAAATAGAAAATCTGTAATTTTTAAGAATTTAAATAACAAACATGGAGCGGGAACTACGGAATTACATATATTACGAATAAACAGTAAATATATTCTTAATGAATATGTATTTTGGTTTATAAAAACCGATAGTTTCATCAAAGCAGGTATTAGTAATTTTACAGGTGCTGTAGGACAGCAGCGGATTGGAAAAGAATTTCTTTCAAAAATTCTTATTCCGATTCCACCCTTAAATGAGCAAATTAAAATATGTCGAAATATCAATAAAATAATGGAAAATTTAGCCGAGATTATTTTGAATTTTATCTAAAACATTAAACATTTCTTCAATGTTAGCAACAATTCTTTTTTGTTCCTCAGTTGGTGGGACTGGAATGAGTGCATTTCTTAGCATATTTTGTGTTAATTGATATATCTGAGTTGAATTTGATTCTCTTAAATAATCTTTAAAGTAAAAACTTTGCAAATATCTAAGAATGTAGAGATTAAATTTACTTCTAAAAACGGCCATAAATGCACCGAAGGCCATTTTTTCAGGTAAATTTCTAATTATAGTGCATTTTCCAACTAAATTTTTACTACCGTTTCGCGCACAAATTAAAATATCGCTGTTTACAACATATTGATTTTCGAATATTTTTGTTTGTACTCTTGCTAAATCTGATAAATATAATTTTCCATCTTGTATGTTATTTGACCGTAAAACAGGAATACCAGTGTCTATCAAATCTTTAGGATGATAAGTTAGTCCTATGTTAGTATCACCAAGTTCATGTAATCTGCACCATTGCCAGCTTTTCGGAAGCTCAAAAGGAATCTCATCATCTATGCAAATATCATTTTTTCCATCAATCTTCTCATAATAACAAGAAAATACACTACCGGTATACTTTCCAATAAGCGAATGTTCGCAAATTTTATTTATTGGGAGATCGTTATGAAAAGCGACGAAACTTTTGAAGAGTATTTGAAGAAAAGCAATCTTTCTCAGAATACGCTTACATCTTACCTATGGACGGTTAAATACTATGCCGAACATTATGATTCTTTAAGCAAGGAAAATCTGCTTGCATATAAAGGGTATCTGATTGAATTTTTTAAACCAAAGACGGTGAATCTGAGGATTCAGGGCATTAACAAGTATTTACAATTTATGCACCAAGATCAACTTCAGTTGAAGTTCGTAAAAGTTCAGCAGAAAAATTTTCTTGAAAACGTTATCAGTAACGCTGATTACCAATTTTTGAAATCAAGTCTTAAAACAGACGGAAATCTTGAATGGTATTTTGTTGTGTGGTTTCTGGCGGCTACAGGGGCGCGCGTCAGTGAACTTATTCAAATTAAAGTTGAGCATGTAAAATTGGGATACTTTGATTTATATTCAAAAGGAGGAAAACTCAGGCGGTTGTATATTCCCAAAATTTTGAAGGAAGAAGCATTACAATGGCTGGAATCAATCGGACGTCAATCCGGCTATCTTTTTCTGAATCGTTTTAAAAAGCATATTACCACCCGCGGGATTGCACAGCAATTAAAAAATTATGCAAGAAAGTACGGAATAAGTGGAAAGGTTGTATATCCGCACTCATTCCGGCATCGGTATGCAAAGAATTTTCTTGAAAAGTTCAATGACATTTCTCTGCTTGCCGATTTGATGGGGCATGAAAGTATTGAAACTACAAGAATTTACTTACGCCGAACCGCAAGCGAACAACGGGAACTGGTCGATACCATTGTAACGTGGTAAAAAGAATCACAGTTAAATCAACAACTCCGACACGTTGCCTCGATGTTGTTGATTTGAAATATTTGGGAACCTCTAAAAACTGCAAGCCTATCGGCTTGTTCTGTAAAGACTTAAACTGAAACTCGTCGGGCATCTCTAAAAATCTAACCGAGTTTTTAGAGATGCCCATTTGATACTGTTTAAAACTATTGCTCTTCGCTTTTAACGGAAATCATATTCTAACATATTATCGGCAGTATATAAAGCAACTTTGTATATATGAAGTTTCTTGTCATAGCCTGTGCAGCAATTTGCATATCATACGCCCCAATTACATTGCCTTTTCTTTCTAAATATGCCCGAATTGCACCGAATGCTTCCGCATCTTCTGTCGTGAAATCAACAAATGTAAAAGGTTTTACAAAATCCAGTAATGCATGCTTGCTCTCTTCCGGTTTACTGCTCTTGTATGCCCCATATTGCAATTCGCCGAATGAAATTGTTGAAAGATATATGATTCTATGATCAATGCTTTTTAGTTTTTCTCGTACTCGTTCAGGTCGATTATTTATAATATATATACAGATATTTGTATCAAGTAAATACACTAAATACCTTCCCGTTGTTGTGTTTCCGGTTGTTTCCGTCCCTCTATAAAAAAATCATCAGGAAATTTATTTAAACTTCTATCAAAACTATCCCATGGATTATCTTCGCGGAATAACACAATTGATGAACCGATTTTTTTAATACATAATTGATTGTCAGATACCTGAAAACTTTTTGGTAGCCGTATCGCTTGGCTATTACCGCTTATAAAGACTTTTGCATATGTCATAGTGCTTTTCCCCATAAAAAGTCAAGAAGAAAGTATTAACTTCCGCTTGACTTTTTACGCATGTTCGCAATGAAGTGAGAACGTGCGTATGATATAGATGTACAAGTTTGCACTTGTACAAACTTGAGTAAATAAAAGTCGTTCTATTTGTACGGCTTTCATTTTACACTCTTTGCTAAAAGCATATACTTAACAATATACAAAAGTCAATACGTGTGTATTGCATATCAAAACGATTTTTTACAAAAGTACAGCAAAAGAGAATCGTTTAAGATGTAAAGATGTAAAAAGCCTGTAGACAATGAAAAACAGTGATAAGTCGATTGGTATTGTGTCCAATATAAAAACTAAACTGTAACTATCTGAATTCAATTGAGACAAAACTATTCTGTTAGCGAAACCGTGATAAAATCAAGTTTAGCAAAGAGCTCTTTAATTTTGGCAACGATTCGTTGTTGTTCGGAAAGTGGGGGAAGAGGAAGAAAGAATTCTATTAGAACGTTTTTCGGTAGTTCTTTTTGATTGGTAGATCCGGTTGCAGTCTTATTAATTTTAGTTTGCAGATACTCAGATGTAAAAACAGTATATATATACTTTTGATATATGTATGCTTTATAACATCTCACAACGGATATATGTGAATCAGGGACAATAAAAGGATATTTACCTAGAATTCCTATATCAAAGATACCAACTCTCCCAATAGTACCCGTCCCTGTAGAATTTATTACAATATCTTCGTGTTGTAGATGATATTCATTAGTCCATTTTGATAATGAATTTGGATCTAAAAAAAGAACCTTATCTAATACTATACTATCCCATTGATTACACTTTTGTGCCAAAACCGGATATTGACTTTCTTTTGTATAAACGGGTGTTTTCCCTCTGGATATGAATTCGCAAATCTCCCCCAACCTGCACCACGCCCAGCCCTCCGGTACGGCAAACGGGATTTCGTCCTCGATATCCTTCACCCTGCCGTCTTCGAACTTCTCATAGTGCCTGTTATACAATCATAGGCATCTGCAAAAAACTCAGATATAACTTCTAGAGATGTTCACAAAAAGAAGGCAAGTACACTCGACATTTTTTAAGTATTTGCCCTGAGCTTTCACTTTCCCCTAGTCAAGCCCTCGATAAACTCATACAATAAGACGTCTATTTTTTTCACGCGGTGTTTCATTCAGAGCACAGCAGCGCCGGAACGGTAGTCTCCTGCGTTCTGCCGTGAAAAAATATGAGATAATCCGGTACCGAGTTGAAGCAAAGCGCTCTCTCGCCCGGACTGGACTAATTGGGTTCGATTCCCAACTGCACTTCACGCAGCGTATGGTAACACAGCTTCTGAAAAGAAGCACCACAACACATACGGAATACTTGCCCTCGCTGTCTGCGGCAAAGGCGCTGATGTCTCGGCGCTTTTGCATGCTGTTTCTATCTGATGCCGTGCCGTCCCGAGGACTTGTGCGGGGGCAGGTGAGGAGCTTGCAGACGGCAACCGGCGGACAACTTAGCATTGCAGCAGATACCGGAATGTAGAGCGCAGCTGCCGAAACTCAGTACGCTACGGTTCTCTTTTTAGAAAGAGCGCCTAACCGTACCGAGCATAGAAGCATTGCAGCATTCCTAAAGCCGCGATCCGTTCTCCGACGGCAGGACAGGTTTTCCGTATTCTTTAATTATATTACGCGAAATTTTCAAGAAATTTTCGCGCCATTTATTTTAGGAGAGAAGGTAATTGTATCAGACGCATAGGTAAAAATCGCGGAATTATTGAGGTTGTGAGACCATTTGAACCGCGAAGTGGTTCAATTCTGGTTGAACAACCCCAATAATTCTGCGAGGTCGTAAAAACAGCCTGATGCAATTACCCGTAGGAAGTATGTATATTAGGTTTGATCAAAAGGTATTGCTATTTAAGCACGGAAAGTTTATCAAAATCCTAAAGCCTGGATTTTTTTTGAATTGGAAAAGCTATACGCTTGAATATCATTCGGTTTTTGAAGAACTGCATACCGCAGGCGATCCGGCTGAACTGCTTGCCGACGAGACATTCCGCAATCAAACGGAAACCGTTACAGTGAGCGCCGGTCATATTGCGCTCTATTTTGAGGATGAGCTTTTAAAAGACGTGTTAACACCGGGACAGCATATTTTTTGGAATAATAGCCGTGCCAAAACATTTCAGCAGATTGATTTGAACAATCCTGAAATCAGCACGGATATTGATCGGAATATCCTCACTGCCGATGTATTGAAACCCTACGTTATCAGCTATGGAGTTGAACCATACGAGAAGGGACTTCTCTACTTTGATAAACAATTCATCAAAATACTGGAACCGGGGAATTACTTTTTCTGGAAAGGTACTCAATCAGTCAATGTGATAAAAGCCGATATGCGGGCGCGGCAGCTTGAAATTTCGGGTCAGGAAATATTGACAAAGGATAAAGTCCTGCTCCGGCTTAATTTTATGTGCCGGTATAAAATAACCGATCCGGTTGCTGCGCTGGTTTCAAATGCCGATTATGAAAATCAGCTGTACGTGTGCTTCCAGCTCGCATTGCGCGAGTATGTCGGTACGCTCCTTTTTGATGAGCTGCTGCAAAAAAAACAGGAAATCAATACTTTCGTCATGGAGACCTTAAAACCGTATCAAACGCAATTCGGCATCGAAGTGCTTTCGTGCGGACTGAAAGATATTATTTTGCCGGGAGAGATTCGGGATATTGTCAATCAAGTGTTGATTGCCGAAAAGAAGGCGCAGGCGAACATCATCACCCGCCGCGAAGAAACCGCCTCGACGCGGAGCCTCCTCAATACCGCTAAATTGATGGAGGAAAATCCCTTGCTGCTAAAGCTCAAGGAACTTGAATATGTCGATAAGATGAGCGAAAAGATCAGCCAAATTTCCATTACCGGCGGCGGGCAGATTTTAGATCAACTTAAAGAATTACTGACGGGAAATCTTAGCCAAAAGTAACATGAGAACGATGGAAGAAACGTGCGGATATTTATCGGTTTTAAATCCTGAACAACTTGAAGCGGTGTGTCATACCGGCTCGCCGCTTTTGATTTTGGCAGGTGCGGGTTCGGGGAAGACGCGGGTTATTACAACAAAAATTGCGTGGCTCATTGCTGAACAGGGGGTACGCCCCGAATCGATTTTGGCAGTTACCTTTACCAACAAGGCTGCTCGGGAAATGGCAGAGCGGGCACAGGCGCTGGATGAACGCGCAGGTCGGTCGAGTATCCGTACCTTTCACTCTTTCGGTGCGTGGATGCTGCGCCGATATGCCGAATGGGCGGGACTTTCTCCTAATTTTACGATTTACGATGATGATGATTCGGTAACGCTGTTGATGAAAGCGCTGCCTCAGCTAAATAAGCAGGAGGCGCAGCGCTTTATACGGAAAATTTCCCGCGCGAAAGATTATTGCCTGTTGCCCGATAGCCCGCAGCTTACGATGATCGACCCCGCGCCTGAGTTTGCTGTAATCTACCGTGCGTATCAACAGCGGCTCCGCGAAACGGGGAATGCCGACTTCGGAGATTTGATTATGCTGCCGGTTCAGCTGCTGCAAGAGCATACCGCTATTGCGCAACAGCTGCATAGACGCTTTAAAGTAATCCTCGTGGATGAGTATCAGGATTCAAACAGCGCTCAGTTTCAGCTATTGCGGGAACTGACCGGCGAAGACACGTATGTCTGTGTTGTCGGCGATGATGATCAGTCTATTTACCGGTTCCGCGGCGCTGAAGTACAGAATATCCTCACCTTTGACCGTCAATTTCCGCACACAAAGATTATCCGGCTGGTGCGGAACTACCGCTCGTATGAACCGATTTTGCGCGTCGCCGACTCGGTTGTGTCCCGCAATGAAGGACGGCTCGGTAAAACGCTGATTGCAGCGCGCGGAACCGGCGGACAAAAACCCTGCCTTTATTACCTACCGTCTCAAGACGCAGAGGCAGAACTGTGTGTACAGCTCATCAAAAAAGCGGTGCGGGCGGGAGGCGCCTATTCAGATTGGGCAATTTTGTACCGTACCAATGCACAGTCGCTCAACTTTGAAACAACTTTCCTGCACGAAAAAATCCCGCACAAAGTAGTCGGTACACTCAAGTTCTACGAACGAGAGGAAATTAAGGACGCGCTGGCTCTTTTGGCGCTTATCGCAAACGGGCGCGACGAAATTGCATTCCGCCGTATGGTGAATAAACCCGCGCGGGGAATCGGCGAAACCACACAGAACAAACTGGTCGCGTATGCCCGCGCAGCATTTGCACATTTATCCGCATATACAGGTTCATCGGCATTCGGCAGTTCACCGGAACAAGATAACGAAGATGCACAACAGGAGTTTACTCACCTGCAAAACAGCTCCGCGCAATCGCTGCAGCCGGAGTTTGCCCAACTACAAGATACCGATGCCCAGCCTCTGCAGAAACAAGTACAGCCGGAGCTGTCCCAACTGCAAGAGCCCACTGCCCTGCCCTCGCAACAACAAGCAGAAGGTACACCGCAACAGCAGCCGCAACAAGGAGCCGACTATATTACCGTACTGCTCGACGCAGGAGCAAAGCTCCCGATATCTAAGAAAGCAGGTACCGCGCTGCTGGAGTTCTTAAACACACTGCATTCGCTCCGCGACCTCCTTGCCGAATACGATTCCGCAAATACCACCGACGCTGCGCCGGTCGATACTGCAACAGACATCGACGCACAAGCCGACAGCCTGCGGTCTGATGTCTCAACCGGCAGTACCATAGACACCGGCGCCTCTGAACAGGCAGTTACGCAGAAACACGGGCAGCAGGACGAGCGGCTCGCTGCCTTTGTACTGGCTGTTATTGAGCAAACAGGTTTAGGCGTCTTTCACCGGAATCAGGACGAAGTAATGGGCACGCAGAAAACAGCGAACTTGCAGGAGCTTGCCAATACCGCCTCACTGTATCCATGCTCGGCTGCCGGACTGACTTCCTTTTTGGAACATATCGAACTGGACCGCAGCCTTGCGGAAACCGAAGCAGGAGCCGATGCCGTGCAGCTTATCACCATGCACAACACAAAAGGACTTGAGTTCCGCAATGTAATTATCACCGGTCTTGAAAACGGTATTTTTCCGCGCAATGACGAAAGCGCCGAAGATATGGAAGAGGAACGACGGCTGATGTACGTTGCCTGTACCCGTGCACAGGACGCGCTGTATATGACCAGCTGTGCGGCACGGCGGATGTACGGGAAGCTGTCGTATATGGAACCGAGCCGCTTTTTAGCGGAAATTGACGAGGGACTGGTTGACGTTGCCGGACAGCCCATAGCAAGCTTTGCCTCTCCCGCCGATGAGGAAGCCTCGCTATGGAAGTGCGGGCAGCGTCTCTTTCACGACGACTACGGCTACGGCTATGTCGTACAGTCGCGGCAAAGCGGCGGTGAATTGGTGATTACCGTGCAATTTGAAAGCGGCAGCCAGAAACGCTTTTTCCCTGCGTATCAGAGGGCTCAACTTTTTCGTGTCGACTAGTCTTTTGCAAATATACGGCATATCTGCGTTGTCGCTTAACAAAAAACCGTCCTCGACGTATCAAAGATACGACTGCGGGTGTTTTTTGTACGCTCCTAGCATCTACGCCGTCTCTTTGCAAAAGCGCTGGAGGTGTGTGCATCTACTGCGTTGCTCGTTCAGCGAAGTACATCCGTGTACTTCGCTGAACACAAGTTTGACCGGTGTCAAACTTGTTTCTGCTTAATACGCGCGGCATCCGTGCCAACGTTTAAGCGGCAATGCCGCTTAAACTTGCAAGTTTTGCCCCCGGCAAAACGTTGCTTCTGAAAATGCTCAACATATCAGAACGCCCAAGGACGGGCGTGGTTGCACGCAGTAGCGAGATTTGAGCGCCGGTCAAATCTCGTCGTTGAGCAGTGTACACGGAAGTACACTGCTCAACAGCGCCAAGGATGGCAGTGGTTCCACGAGGAAGCTAGTTCGTAATGCGAACTAGCAGTTTGAAAATTTATTCGTGCAGGGATGATTTAATCTAAGACTGTGGTGCGGCAGCTGATCCGGATGTATGGTTCCGCTGGCTGTATTCCTGCAATGCGTGATAAAAAGAGCGCATAACCGGACAGTACTGCTTATCCTCGCAGGCGATATGCGAAAGTATCCAATCTCGAAGATAGTCGGCAAAATCAAAACCGAGCGTTACGGTCATTTCGTCAAATCCTCTCAATACCTGTGTAATTGTTTGGACAAACTCCTTGTGCCGCTGCTTATGCGCTTCATAGCCGGAAAATCCGCATGCTTTCATCAATTTTTCTTCATCGGTAAAGTGTGTTTGAGTATAACTGACTGCTTGCCGCAGTACATCGCCTACCGTTACCAGCCATTCGTCTTTACTCCGTTTTTGGCGGTTCATCAGTGCTTCGCGCAGCTCATTGCACATTGCCACCAGCTTACGGTGCTGACTGTCGATTCGCGGAATACCGAGTTCCAGTCTTTTATCCCATTCTACCCAAGGGGTATTCAATTCTCCCGTATCTTTTGTTTCTGTTACCATACTTTTTTCATCCCTTTATATACTGATATACTCCTACTAAATCGTTCAAAAGAACCGATAGCTTTTAGAACGTTTTAGGTATTAGTAATCATTATTAGAATAAAACGATATGGCTATAATGTCAAATAGAAAGTTGCCTTACCTCGCTTTTTATGATACATCCGCACGAATAAAAAAAGCGGACACATCCATAACGAATGTATCCGCTTTCTAAAAATACCTATATGTTTTTAATATATTTGCGTACTATGCAGTTATAAAAAGTCCAGCTGAACTTTTTATAACTGGGGTGTTGTTTGTAAAGGCTATTTTAGGGGTGTTTGCGCTTCCATTCTGCCCACTGTGCTTCACCTTTATCCAAAGTGATTATTTGACCGACATAATGATTATCGTTATAACTATTATTACTATAATTAAAGAAATACGGATTAAAATAGTGCGGATCATTTGAGTCAATCACAGGCTCAGTTTCGGCATAGATATCTACTCCATCTTTATACCATATACCGTAAGGGACTATTTTATTGGACACATCGTTATTATCGCCAATATATATGGCGATAATATTATTATCCTCATCAAAGGCAGCGCCCCACAGTGTTATGGCATGTTGGGTACCGTCAGCCCCATATCTATTCAGCCCAACCGCTTTTTGAGATTCAAGTGCAGCTTTAAGCGTAGTCTCGAACTCTTTTTTTGTATAAATAGCTGCTCTGTCGATAGGAGTATTCTCTTTATTAAAGACATCCGGAAATAATGCCGGAGAAGAGACGTTAGATCTTGCATTTTCAAAATCATCTAATCCGAAGAGATACCACTGTAGTCCATTAGCAGGGTCTCCCCCCTTATCGATGCATTTCTCTCGAAAGAGGTTTGCTATGGAACTTTTTATGTTCTCTTGATTATCTGCAAGTCCGCGTGTATAAACAGGCTCATACGCTTTTGCAGCATTGCCTGTTATACCTTTCTTTTCTATGTATTTTTTTATATTACCTTTATTTTGCTCAAACCACCAATGCAGCATATTAGCATCGGTTTTAGCCCAACATTGATTACCATCGGGATAACCTCCGTTCGGAGCATGCGTATGATCGACTTTCCGTGTATTAAAAAATGTGGTAGTCTGTGTTTCCGGCCAGTAAAAAACGTAATTGGTATCATAGTATGTCCCGGTAGGAATCTTATTCTTGATAACCTCAATCTTTTCCTTTTCTTCTTCTTTAGGCGGCGTTATTCCATGTACCCACCGTACCGTTACGTTCGGATTCTCATTCTTTTTTTGAGTAAGCTTCACTTCCAAATATTTTTTACTTGAAATTTTGATGTATTCATTCGTAATATTATCCTTAAATCTGATACATGCAGTTCTATTCCATACGGTTTTGTTTGTCTGAACGGTTAAGCGTACCGTATCTGTACTTTCATCAGTGTGATCTTTACCGGCTACACTCAGCCATTTTGCGCCTCCTTCTACGACTTCAGGCGTATAGTCAAGTTTTCCTTTGAGTGTTTCTACCGTAAACGTTGCCTCGCCGCCATTACTTTCGCATTCTGCAGGGGTTGTTTTTATCTTAATCTCAGGTTTTGGCTTCATCTTAAAATGAACAACCTTGCAAATAGTAGGATTATCATCGGAGGTTATGGTTACCGTTGCTTCTCCGATCCCGTCAGCTTTTACCTCACTGTTCCCTTCACCGCATGGCCATGCTATCGAGCTATTGGATGAGGTGAATGTCAGCTTTCTATTTGTAGCTTCCTCAGGCATTGCTTTTGCACCGAATTTATATACTTGACCGATAACCAACTCTATCGGCTGTGCAGGGAGCGGCGGGTCGAATATAATAGAAGTAACAGGAACATGCGCTGCCGTAACGGTAACGGTGATTACCTTTGTAATACCGTCCGCGGCTTGTATTGTAATGTGTGCAGAGCCGACCCCGTTCGCCGTAATCACCCCTTTGTCATTTACAACTGCAACTGTTTCATCATCCGAACTATAGGTTAGTTGTTTATTCGTTGCGTTTTCAGGCATGGCATGAGCGTTGATTTGACGGGTATCTCCATTCACCAAGGAAATAGTAGTTTCACCAAAAGGGAGAGTAATTTCCGTAACAGGGATATGCGTTGTAGTAACGGTTACGGGAACTTCTTTAGAAACACCGTCAGCTGCTTTAATCGTAATTTTCGCACTTCCAACCGCTTTTGCCGTAATCAGTCCTCCGGCATCTACAGATGCAACCCCTTCATTATTTGAACTGTAGGTAAGATTTTTGTCCGTTGCATTTTCGGGCTGTACCTTTGCATGAAGCGGACAGGTTCCTCCAACACTTAAGGAGAGTGGATTTCCCGGCAAGGCAGGATCGAATACGATATCCGTAACCGGTACTGCGGTTACAGTCACCGTGATCTCTTTTGAAATATTGTTAGCTGCCTTAATCGTAACGACAGCTTGACCGATTTTTTTTGCTGTAATCACGCCTTTATCATTGACAGAAGCAACAGTTGGGGTGTCCGACGTATAGGTAAGCTTTGTATTTGTTGCATTATCGGGCTTTGCTTTTGCATTAAGTTGGTATGTTGTATTGACACTGAGCGAAAGCTGTTTGGTTGGAAGCGGCGGTTCAAATGCAATATCGGTAACAGGGATAGGCGCGGGATAATTGTTATTACATGCTGAAAAGAACAGAACTGCTAGGGCAGAAAGAAAGATAGCCAAGGGCTTTTTCATAAGTAGACTCCATAATAAAAAATGCGGGATTCCCCAATAGCGTACACCATACGTACACCAGAGAACTTTTATATTTTGATTGCGGTATATATACAAATTAATCGAATATTCGTCAAGTACCGGGCAAAAAAATGTGCGAAATTTTATTTTAGATGCTCACCTTATACCTATGAAATTTCGTACAGTGGGAAGACAACCGTTTAAAATATTTTTGATGTCGTTGCCCTGAGAATTTCCGATGCTGTCCTAAACATCGGCCTTATGCTATAATCGCTTCGCACAATTTTATCAGAACCAGAGGAGCATATATATGAATACACCGGAAATGAAGCAGTTTACCGCCCTTCCCTATACCCGCCCCGATATGGAGGCATTAAAAACAGCATTTAAAAAAGCTGAACAGCAGTTTGAAGCCGCACATTCGGCAGCAGAGCAGATCGCTCTTATCGACGAAGTACAAAAGCTTAAATCTCATTATCAAACTATGCAAACCCTTGCAGAAATACGGCACAGTATCGACACCCGCGACGGTTTTTACGATGCCGAAAATACGTTTTTTGATGAATCAAATCCGTTTTATATCGAAATGACCAATAACTTTAATAAAAAGCTGCTTGCATCATCCTTCCGTCAAGAACTGGAAAAAGAACTTGGAACACATATCTTTGCAATGACCGAACTTGATATGAAGGTGTTTTCACCCTCTATTATGGAAGATTTAGCGGAAGAAAACAAACTTACCAGCAGCTACGACAAACTGATCGCTTCGGCAGAAATCGAATTTGCAGGAGAGAAACGCACGCTCGCGCAGCTGACTCCTTTTATGCAGGATCAAGACCGTGCAACACGGAAACAAGCGGCAAAAGCCTACTACGGTTTTTTTGCAGAGAATGAAGCAGAATTCGATTCCATCTACGATAATTTAGTCAAAGTGCGCACCCGCATCGCAAAAAAACTCGGATACAAAAACTTCGTGCAGCTCGGATATGACCGGATGGGCAGAACCGACTACAATGCCGAGATGGTTGCTGCCTATCGGAATCAAATCTACCGCGAAATTGTGCCGATAGCCGTGAACTTACGAAAGCGGCAGGCAAAGCGGTTGGGGTTGGAACGGCTGTACTACTATGATGAACCGCTTGAATATACCACCGGCAATGCGATTCCCCATGGCAATCCCGATTGGATTTTGGCGAACGCTAAAAAGATGTATGCGGAACTTTCCCCCGAAACCGATGAATTTTTTACTTTCATGACCTCGCATCAGATGCTCGATGTGCTTGCAAAAAAGGGAAAGGCAGCAGGCGGTTATTGTACCACAATTCCCGATTACAAGGCGCCGTTTATTTTTGCGAACTTTAACAATACACAGCACGATGTGGAAGTAATGACCCATGAAGCAGGGCACGCATTCCAAGCCTATCAGAGCCGTAATGCCCGCCTGCTGGAGTACGTATGGCCGACCTACGAAGCCTGCGAAATACACTCGATGAGTATGGAATTCTTTACATGGCCGTGGATGAATCTGTTTTTTGAAGAGCAAACTGATAAATTCCGCTTTACCCATCTATCCGGAGCGCTTCTGTTTTTACCCTACGGCGTTACGGTCGATGAGTTTCAACACTGGGTATATGAGCATCCCGAAGCAAGCCCCGCAGAACGAAAAGTTGCATGGCGCAGTATCGAAAAAAAATATCTGCCGGAACGGGATTACGACGATAACGATTTCTTGAACCGCGGCGGGTATTGGATGCGCCAGGGACATATCTTCAGTACGCCGTTTTATTATATCGATTACACACTTGCTCAAGTATGCGCATTGCAATTCTGGGCAAAAAGCCTCTCCGACCGGAAAACAGCATGGGCGGATTACCTTCGCCTCTGTAAAGCAGGCGGCCGCGACTCCTTTCTCCGCCTGGTGGAACTGGCTAACTTGAAAAATCCCTTTAAAGAGGGATGTATTGCTTCCGTTGTTCCGGCGTGTACGGGGTGGCTGAATAGCATCAACGACTCTGCCTTTTGAAAATATCCTTTTGCAAATATACGGCGCATCTGCGTTGTCGCTTCATTAAAAGTGTACATCCGTGTACACTTTTAATGGCGAATTTCGGCAAAGCCGAAATATCGCTTCTCTGACAGGATGTCAGTGGTTCTATGCAAAAGCGATGTTTGCGAAAGCAAACTCGCCGTTCGGGACTGTACAAGGATGTACATTCCCGAACAATAGCATCCATGCCGCTTCTGCAATAAATGCTCAATGTATCATTTCCGCCACGGATGGCGGTGGCTCCAAGCAGAATCGAGTTCGCACTGCGAACTCGCAGCTAAAGAATGAACACGGACGTTCATTCTTTAGCGTGCCTGCGGGTGTTTTTTGTACGCTCCTAGCATCTGCATCGTCTATTCGCAAAAGCGTTGAAGGGGCAGAACCGCCATGGATGGCGGTGGTGTTATGCAGGAGCGAGATTTGGGCTATGCACAAATCTCGTCGTTGAGCAGCGTACACGGAAGTACACTGCTCAACAGGCTATTTCAAAAGGCTTACGGAAAGTTTCTTTTATACGAAGGGTAAACGCATCAGATAGATAAATCAAAATCGCAGAATAAAGGGACTATGAGGCCATTTGAACCGCGAAGAGGTTCAACTCTGGTCGAATAGTTGCTTTATTCGTGCGGAGGATTTAATACCCCGACGCTCTGCGTCGTAACAAAGGGTATTAAAGCCGACTGCAACCACCCCGCCAAGGATGTCCATCCGTGGACATCCTTGGCTACGAGTTTTGAGCGGGACGCTCAAAACATCGTTTTTGCTGAAAACTACCGGCATCCGTGCCGGATAGCCCATACAGTGCGAAACGTTGAGCACTGTGCCCCGACGCTTGCGTCGGGGTTGTTGATTCTGCGGGAATAGTTAGAAAATCATCTGATGCATTTGCTCGATTATCTCGACAAAAAAACAAATATACGGTATGCTTTTACATACAAGCTTTATTATTAGGAGAGCATCGTTATGAAAACTTTACATTGTGACATCTGCAAAAAAGAGTTGGTTAACCCTATAACCGGCAGAACCTATTGGCATATCCGCGAATATGATGTTTGCGAACCGTGTAAGGACACGATTGAATTAAAACTTCGACCGGTTGTCCGCCAGCATGTACCTTATTCGCAAGATTGGTATGAAAATCAGTTTATATCGTTGATCGAAAAAGGGATAGCCGCACGCCATCCGTAAGAGGAGCGGTGGTTCAACATTGTATTATCGAAAAAATGAACAGGGGGCTGTTCAAATTTATAGAACATTTTGAATGGTCTCCCGTTCTATTTAAAATGAGCGTTGTCTATCGTATCATTTTATGATATTCTGACTGAATATGGCTGTTTTACTATTACTTTGTATTCCGCTCATTTTTTTCTCTTATGCCTTTCAGTTAGAAGAAAAAAATAAGCATATCTTTCTGTTTTTTGTCGGTAGTGCAGCGACAACGCTGTTCTTACTGATTGTGTCTTTTTTTTCTGCAAAAACAGATCGCTATATCGGTTCGTTGGGAAGTTATTTTTTTTATTCCTTTTTTGTAGATACCTTTATTCCTTTCTGCATTGTACTATTAATCGCACTGATCTTTTCCGGTTTTAACGTTTTGCCAATTCCGGCAGCGCTGTTTGGTCTGTTTACCGTAAAAATATATCAGCAATTATTTCTCGCCAGCACACATCTCCGCATTATGCCCATTGTGCTCTGCATCATTTTGTACGCAAGCGCCCTTTTTATTCTGGATGCACTCTTACATTTTTGCACCGATATTACTTTCTATTACACCGTTGCCTGTACCCTCTGCTTCCTTCTATTTATAGGAATCCTTATACTGGGTACTTTTGCGCTGGGACTTCATTATTTTAAAGGAAACCCAATAATCTACGGTTCGATTTTAGCAGGCATCGCTTTAATCGGTACGGTACTCCACTTTATCCTATACCGACAGGGAAACGCCGGTTAAACAGGCGGACAAAAAATACAAAAAAAACGTCTACCCCTTGTATATTTCACCTACTCTGCCGATACTGTAGGCAGAGTTCTTCATCCGCTGCGGAATTGATGCTCCATTATTTCAGGTTTGAGGATTACGAGTTGTTTGACAAAGTTTTCTTTTCAGACTATAATGGGTATGATTTCTTAGAATATCGGCGGAAATAAAAGGAGTTGTGAATGAAACAAGGCGTTGTTATTACGGTCTTTGTTCTGATGTTTGCAGTCGTTTGTACTCCATTGGCAGCGCAGGATAGCGGTGTTAATTATCAAACGTATATGGTGGAGACTTTTGACTCCCCCGAATCATCAGAGATAGCATGGAATGGTATTGGAAGTAAATTTATCACTGAAGGTTATCCTATCTTAAAGTATTTTGACGGAATGCCGAACGCTCTGCGAGTTATGCAATCTGATTCCGATAAAGAATACAAATTTTTAGGAATGCAGTTTAAATTTAACCGCCAAGGCGATAACTGGGTCGATGTCTATCCGACGAAAGGCTCTGGCGATGATGCCGCTCCTTATGAAATTCCCTTAAAAGGGATTGTTCAAAGATTCGATCTTTGGGTCTGGGGTGCAGGTTATGCGTATGACCTTGAAATTCTGGTACGCGATTGCAACGGACGAATACATACATTGCCGGTTGCGACATTAAACTATCACGGATGGAGAAATTTAGCGGTTACCGTTCCTACAAATATTCAACAGCGGTCACGCTATTTATCACAGCTTAAATATATGAGCTTTGTCGCATTTAGAATCCGCACTCAGCCTACCGAGAATGTTGATGACTTTTATGTTTTCTTTGATGAATTCAAAGCATTAACAAATACACGTATGGCTTCTTATGACGGTTTTGAGTTAGAGAATGCCAAGTTTGATGATGCCGATTCGAATAAGGAGGGCGGAAAATAATGACAAAAAAATACTTTACCGTAGCAGCATTATTATCAGCATTATCGTTGTTTGCGTTTGCCCAAGAGAATACTCGCGATGGATTAGACTTGGATCAAATAGATGCTTCTCGTATCGGCGTTGAATCTGCAGAACAGCGTTTAAAAGAAGTGTCGGTCGATAAGTTTGAAAATGAAGGTTCTTGGACGTGTTCCATGTCTTCAGACGAAGGCGTTATTCAAGGGCGTTTGTTTGATGGTGCTCCAAAACAGAAAAAGCCGATTCCGGAAGAAGAAAACCTTAATCTCCCCGATAGCAAAGTTTATGGTACAAAGGTGTCTTTCTATCGCCGCGGTTATAATAGCTTTGAAGTCCGTGCTGTCAAACCGATTCCGGTCGAAGGCATTACGAAAACTGTCAGCGTTTGGGTTGTCGGTAGAAGCTATCCGCACGTTTTAAAGCTCATCCTTGAAGACTATATGGGACAGCGCTTTGAACTCTATGTAGGAAAGCTGAACCATGCAGGATGGAAGCTGATGACCGTTGCAGTTCCTCCCCAGAATGCAGCAGGAACGGGAATTGTACAAAAAGATTATCACTATGGAACAAGCATGGGCTTAAAGGTTGTAGGTTTCCGCATTGAATGCAATCCGTGGGAAGCTTATGGAAATTACTACATCTATTTCGATGATCTTCGTGCCGTTACCGACCTTTATGAAGTCGATATGCGCGATGATGACGATATGAAAGACAGCTGGTAAACCGTTGTTCTAACTCGTATCAATCGATTGAAAACCGGTATCTATTCGATACCGGTTTTTTTATACACATGATAGCGCCCCGCTTTCGTACAAAAAGCTATTTTTTGACATTTTTTTAAAAACGATAGGATATATGATGCGTATACACCGGTGCCTAATTTCCTTACATCGGCGCTAATAAATACATCAGGCAGCTTTGCCATAAATGTCGCGATCAAGCTATCGATACCGTGAAATTCCTCTTCCCGATGTATCTTTAACAGCTTTTTATCAATAATACGCGGTCTTTTATATCTACTTCGCCCCTTCTTATCATCTATTTTGATAATTTCACAATCGATATACAAGATTTGTATCGTAAGATTTGGATTATCAAGACAGTGAACAATCCCTAACAGCTCTCTGAAAATCTGATAGAAATTGCCGTGCTTAGGACTTTTACGGCAGCTGCGCTTAGAGCCGTCTGCATTGAGCATCAGTATATATGCATTTTGGATGATGGGATAGACAATCTGAATAGGATACAGCGGCAAAAGCTTTTCCAATTTAGCTCGCAGAGCGGAAAGTTTAGAGGTTTGTATTTCTATTATCCGCCCTGCATCGTAAATATCACAGATAAATCCCTGCAACGAGGTTTCCTGCACGGCACCGGTACTGCTATACAAGTCTTTTAGGGTACGGTGCAGGTGTGTTTCATTATAAGTGTTGATCATTCATTAGAGGTATGCACGTAATTCAACCGCATCCAACTGTTCTAATATGTAATAAATTGTAACAGTACCCCTTTCTTCATGGGTACGTTTTCCGCATACCTGATACACAATCATTTTATTTGTCGGAAGCGGCGGTATTAATCGCCTACCGTTGATGTCGTACAGAGATCCGACCATAAGTTCATCGGAAACTTCCTGCGTATCGCCATCGGGAAATATCATATAATATTCATAGAGCGTCATACCGACACTATAGCAGTTTTTTTTAAAAACATACAAGAGCAAAAGAGCAGGGCAAATGCATCAGATACTTTTTGGGATATCCACCTTTTGAGCGAAATTTTGCACAAAATTTCACTCATTTTTTTCAGCAAATGGGTAAACGCATCAGGGGAATAGGGCAAATTCCGCAGAATATATAGGTCGGGCGACCATTTGAGCCGTGCAGCGGCGAAATTCTGGTTGAACGGCCTATATATTCTGCGGGGAAATTCAAAAAGAGCCTGATGCGTTTACCCTAACATATAAGCGCTCCTTTCCAGAAAAACGCATTGGCTGGGCAGATTTTCTGTTCTTGGATAAGCTGCGAAACAAGGCTGCTAATATCGCCGGCGCGCCAGAGCGGGAGATTTTCGTGTAATACGCGGATAAGCTTCGAGGCGGTAAACTTCCGCTTATTTGCCGCTACAAACTTGATCAGCTCCTGTTCATCCTGCGGATACAGCAGCGCAGTTCCGTTACAGATATCACAGCCGGAACAGGCAATGCTTTCATCCCCTGCATGAAGCGGAACTGCCCGCACTTCTCCGAGTGCTTCGAGCAGTACCTCGCGCCGGCAGCGGCCGCTTTCGGCAAAACTCACGAGTATTTCCGCCCGTTTCCGTTGTTTTTCCGGTAATAGCGCAATCCGCACCTTGTCTTCGGGGCTCCACAGTAACACCGCCTGCGCAGGGTTTCCGTCCCGCCCTCCCCTGCCCGCTTCTTGTATGTATGCTTCGGCAGTAGGCGACGCATTCAGATGAATCACAGTGCGTACGTTCTTTTTATCGACGCCCATGCCCCACGCACAGGTCGTTACCAGTATCGCACTGTCGTGCTGATGGAACCATTGCTCCACATCATCTTTTTCATCCCGCTGTAAGCCTGCATGATAAAACCGAATCGCCCGATCCCGCAGCGTATAGCGTAAAAACGCAGCGGTTTGTTCCGTACCGTTCCGCGTCGCACAGAAAATAACCATCGGCCGCTGCCGCTGCATAACCTCTTGCAGGAGGGCAGGCGCCTTTACGCGGCATTGCCGTACATAATAGGCAATATTGGTACGATCCGACTCTCCGCGCACCAGATGCGCCCGTCCGTCAAAGAGGAGTTCGCTGATACGTTTCAACACCTCGTTGCCTGCTGTTGCGGTAAAAGCGGTAACGGCGGGCGGTTTCAACGTTTCGATAACCTGCTTGAGTGTTTGATAGGCCGGCCGAAAGCTGTCTCCCCATTCACTAACGCAGTGCGCCTCGTCTATAGCAAGGTGGGCAATGCCGCGCTTTGCAATACGGTTTAACACTTCTTCCTGCATCAGAATTTCGGGATTTGCAATGATGAGTTTTGCAGGCGGTTTGCCGTCCGTACCTTCGAGGCGGGCATACTGCGCGGCTCGTTCCTGTCCGCTTTGGCCGCCGCGGAACAACACCGGTTCAAGATTACCTTCGCACATCCGGCGCATCTGGTCGCTCATCAAGGCTAAAAGCGGATAGATAATGAGTGTCGGCTTATCCAACAGCAGCGCCGGCACCTGAAAGCACAGCGATTTTCCCGCGCCGGTCGGTAAAAGAACAATCTGCCTGCCCCGCAACACGCCATCCTCGTCGTAAAGTTCGCTTAAAGGTTCTCCCGTGCCGGACGGAAAGTAATCCTCTGCTTGCGGTAGCGCGGTTCCGACCGGCGCTGTAGAAATTCCGGCCGGCTCTGTGGCATATTGTCCATATTGCGGTTCGGTGTGCGACGCCGTAATACCGGCCGACGATGCGGCAGCTTCGACCGCTTCGGCGGCGTGTATGGCATCGAGGATATTGGCAATCACGAGCCGCTGCCACGGGTACAACGCCGGAATCCCGAATACGGTCTGTGCGCAGATAGAAACTGCATCGGCTGTTTTTTCCAAGCTGTATTCAGGATTATCCGATTCAAAAATCACGGGACAGCTTTCCGTATCGGGCAGCGCCGTCTCCTGTTCAAAAAGATAGGGGATTTCGCCATTAGGCGTTTTGTTGTTGATGATATTCATACCATATATATGCGTCACCAACAGCAAAATGGCTTACAATTTTGCAAAAAAAGTAAGAAACGGGTTATCAAAAAAAGTAACCGGCTTCTGAGATATCCCCGTTCTCTTTCGATTTATATTTATTCGGCGATAATTGCCTCAAGCGCGGTTTGCATCATTGCAGTGAACGATGTCTGGCGTTCTTCCGCCGTGGTTTCTTCATTGGTAACCATATTATCGGATATGGTAAGCAGTGCGAGCGCCTGCCGTTTATACTGTGCGGCAAGGGTGTATAGCTCAGCGGCTTCCATTTCAATCGCCAAAAGACCGTACCGCGACCAGAGTTTCCACGTTTCAAGCTCGTCATAAAATACATCAGACGAAGCGATGGGGCCAACCAAGGGGTTATACCCTAAGCGGACAGCCGCATCATAGGCATGCTTTAAAAGCTTCCAGTCCGCTGTAGGCGCGAACTGAGTTCCACGGAAACGGAGCGTATTTGAACCTGAATTGGTCGCAGCGCTCATCCCGATAATCAATGAACGAAGCGGAATATCTTTTTGTAATGCTCCCGCAGTACCGATACGGATAGCTTTCTGCACGCCGTATTCACGGAAAAGCTCGTTCACATAGATGGAAATAGAAGGCTGCCCCATACCGGTTCCCTGCACGGAAACCTTTATACCTTTATACGTGCCGGTAAACCCGTACATACCGCGGACTTCATTGTAACAGCGCGCATTTTCCAAAAAATTTTCGGCAACAAATTTTGCCCGCAGCGGGTCGCCCGGCAATAAAATCCGTTCGGCAATTTCACCTTGTTTTGCTCCAATATGAATACTCATCATATCCTCCTTATTATCAAAACTATCAAAAAAACAAAGAGATGGGAACTACCCGAAAACTAAAGTTTTTGGATAGCTTCCTCAAAAATTTCAGTTTTTGCAGATGCCCTATAGATACTATCAAATATTATGAATGCAGCCATCAGTCTTTCCACGGAAAAATAAGATTTCGAATAGACCGGCTACCAACCGTTTCCCGATCTTCCGCCAGTAACTCATCCCACGGTATTTGTTTCCGCGCAGTCTGAATCGGTATTTCAGGATGCTGCTCCATCCAATCATATTTATACATTCTCAGTTTAAAGGCATTATTCCATGCAAGCAGAATCCCAGACAAACCCGGTACCAAAAAAGCTAAGAACGGGGTCAGTATAATGAGGACGACGCTGTACAGCAGCATAAAGAACGTAAATCCGGTATTATCAAAAAAAACGATAAAGCACTTTTTAAGACACTTGCGAAAATTCGATTCCAGTCTACTCCGTATCGGAAAAAACCATAAAAGCGACAGCTGTATAACCGCAAAAATCCATACGACAGTAACACCGAGAAAAAGGCCGAGAAAATTTTGAAACGAAAAATAATAGGGAACGGCGACTCCGGCAACGATCCAACAAAAAATTTCGATTATTGCGAATAAAACACCGTGCAGCCACGTATGTTTGATTTCTTCACCGATTTCCTTAAATGAAAACGATTTATAATCGGCAATGCGGGACATCAAATTAGAGGTAGCTAAAAGCAGCACTCCCAGTAATATGATACAAACAAACAAGCTCAATAAAGACAACACGGATATTGATGACAACAGGTATGCCAAGCCGAAAAATAAAAAAACAATCAGTATAACCGCAATATTGAAAAGAGCGAGCGGAAGAAAATTATCCCACCCGTCAAAAAAATTTTTTTTGAGAAAGAATCCGATCATGCGGCGATAGTAACACAAAAGAGAGAATAATACTATCAGGAACTTCTTTCAATAATTGATACTCAACGCTAATCCGAATTGATTGGGAGCGATGATAGGGGCAGCCTGAACAGACACCTGCACTCCTGCCGGAGTCAGCACTTCTTTAAGCGTTTTATTGTATTTTGCCGTATGCACACTCACGCTGATAATTGAGGCAAGTTTATTTGCTAGAAATACGCCGAAGCTTGCTTGAACGATTATTTCGCAACTTTTCATTGTCTTCTCAATTGATGAGCATGTGTCTGATACTTGTTTGTCATCTTGCCCTAATAGTAAAACCGGTAATAAAAAAAGGTACACAAGCGCCTCTCCTGCATAAATAGAGCCGGCAATAACTATAGTACCGACTGCAAGGCTGTCTATTACTACATGGGTTATCCCGCCGGTTCTATCTTTATTGACAAAGTTCCCGATACCGAACCCTAATAAACAGTTAAACAGAAGCGGTTTTACATACCCCAGTTTATGTTGTTCTTGCAGATTAAGCCGCTGTGCTTCGGTCAACAGCAATGCCTGTTGACTGATGAGCGTTTTGTTTTTAAAAAGCCCATCCTTAATCAGCCCATCAATCCGGATTTTCCCCATTATCGCCTGTACTTCGGTTATTTTAGCAGGGGCAATTTCCGGTGTTGCTTCCTGCATAACAGCCTCCGGTACTATTTCTTGTTTAACACTCTCCGACGTTGTTCCTTCCATAACGGTCTCACTTTGAACTGCTTCATTTCCGTCTGCCTGAGGCAGTTCTTGCGGATAGGCGCAAACCGCTATGCAAAATATTGCGCAGCAATATACATACTTTTTCATAGTTTATTCTCCTCGTATATCGAATTTATACCCGCATAGAAGAAATGCTTGCGTATTTGTCATTAGAGTTCCTATTAAAAAAGATATAGTGATTTTTATACAAGACGTTTATACCGTTAGACCAACCTGAAACCGTTTTATCGGCGCCGTGCAGTTTTCCCGTTTTTGCATCAAACACCAATAAGCCGTCGTTGTATTTTATGATATATATTTTTCCGTTTGCCACAGTGAGCGGTGTGCTGTATGAAGCATTTTCTAACGGTACACTCCATAAACGTTGTAATGTTACGGCATCAATACATATCAACCAATAGTCGTCTTTCCGCCACTTATATGGCGGAAAATCCCGCACGGCGATGTAATACAGCCGCTCATTACTACATCGAACGCGGCATAGCGAAATGGTTGATTCGGCAACCGGATCTGTTGAAGGAGGTACTATTTCGCCGTCATACCGATTAAGTATTGAGCCGTCTCTTTTATCCATCCGTATAAAGGAATTGGTTAACACATATAATACATCGTCTTTGATGTATAATTCGTTATCGTAGTATCTGTTCATATTGATATTATCCAGCTGTCGTTGCCAGTTTACGGTTTTGGTTTGTAAATCGACAGCGACAACGATACCGGAACCGTTTTGACTATATGCCAGTAGATACAGTATACCTTCGATAAGTTGTTGATCTGCCAATCTATTTCCGTTCCAATGAGCATTAAGCTGCAGCGGAACTGGAGGACAAATTTGTATTACCCATCCTTTCGTACAGTCTATTGCTGTTGCATCAAGTTTTACAATGTCCTCTTTGTCCGCTGCCCAATAAAGTGCCGTACCATCTGTCATAATCGTATTGGATACACTACGGTTATGGATTATTTCTTCTTTTGTGGAGCCAATTTGTACCCGCGCCAACAATGCTCCATTCGTATCCGAGTAACAATATAGCAGTCCTCTTTCAAAACGCATAACGTAAAGGACATCTCCGATTTTTACGATGTTTGAAGGACGACCTTCATCGGCTTCATACATCCTATCTCCATACCATTGATAGGCGCCTGTTTCCATGTCGAGTTTTATGAGGCGGACTCCTCCTCTATTTTCATATTCAATAAGATACAGATATTTCCCTTCAGTGTATGGCCGACTTTCGTTCCATACATCTTCTAACAAGAGTTGATATGCATAACTAGGTGTGTAGCGAGGATATTTCTTTTCTACAGCCAGAAACAAAAGATCGCAAGAGGTGCATAGCATCAAAAGTGTTATCAGTACTGCAAAGATAATACTTATTCTGATGCTACCCTTCATCCCAATAGAAGCTTTCCGTTTCATGTTAAACTCCTTTCTACACCTCAAGCGTAAAGGATGATTTTTTTGCCGTCAAGCGAAAATTCTGCAAAGAACCAAAGTTCTCAAAAAAGAACTCTCAGTTCTTTTTTTATCGCCGATTCCGAAATACAAAGTTTTTCGCCGAATGGAAAAATACTGCAATACAGTAATGCCGATTGTAACAGCTAATAGAATGACTACTACAAACCGCGATCGCATGATGAGATTTTCCGTATAGATAAAATGCCGTATATCTTCTATAGACTGTTTAGTATGCATCCGAATATTCCTCTTACCGATTCGAGTTTCTCCCTGTAAACATACCGGTTAAAGTGTAAACCATAAAGCTCTGCGGTTCGGATTACAGACCGGCGGCGGGCGGTTGCATAAAGGCTTCAATTATAGTAGACTGGCGCCCATAATCAAAAAAACGCTAAAGACTGCTTTTAGCGATTTCCTAAAATGTGGAGAAAGTGATGAAATCCTCTTTATTATGTGCTACAGCCACTTCATCAGCAGAAAAGCTGCTGCGGTATATTAAACCGCTTCTTTGTACGATGTGCCTTTCAGTTGTGCTTGTTTGTTCATGCAGCAAAGCTGAACAAAAACCGCTTACAATGGTTTTTTATCCAAATGAGTCAAGCGAATCTATGAAAGATGCCCGCGCAGCATTCCAAGAAATTTTAAAAGAAGCCGTCGGACGCGATGTTGAAATTCTTACCACGACCGATTATAACATCGCATTGGAAGCGCTCGTTTCCGGTAAGGCCGATATGGCTTATGTCGGTGCCGAAGGATATCTGACCGCTCACAAACGAAACAGTGCCGTTATCCCTGTGGCAACAAATTCGGGGCCAAGCGGAACGCTTGACGATGCAAAGTATTACAGTTTTATCGGCGTACAGCGGAAAGATGCCGATAACTATAAAAAAGCGGACGGCAGCTTTGATTTAAGCTTATTAAAAGGCAAAAAAATGTCATTTGTGGCAGCAAGTTCTACATCGGGCTTTGTTATTCCCGCACGTGTTTTAGCAGCGGCTTTTTCTATTGATAATACTGATGACCTCATCTTGAGCGACAAAGTATTTTCCAAGGTATTATTTGCCGGTTCTCACCAAGGCTCGCAGGTCAACCTTTTCCGTGGTGATGCGGATGCGGCGGCTTTTGCCATACCGCAGACAATCGGCGTGTACGAACTACTTGAAGGCGAAGATTATAAAACCGGCGCCGTCTACCGCGTAACCGAAGGAGCCGACGAACCCTTCACATCCTTTGCAGGAAGTGAAATAACCGTAATCCGTTCCATCCCCGTCTTAAATGCGCCGATTACGGTTAATACGAACACGGTTTCAACCTCGGATATACAAAAGATACGGGAAGCGTTGACATCGGATAAAACGGCAAATAATCCCGGCATTTTTAATGTAAAGGATTCCGGTAAAAAAGGCATATATCCTAAGTATTCCGAAAAGACACGGCTAGTTGCTACCGATGATGCATGGTATGATGAGCTGAGAAATTCTACTAAGTAGTATCATCTGACATCTTACGTGATGTTGATTAAAGAATAGGACATCTCTAAAAACTCGGTTAGATTTGCTTCGCATCCTTCGGAATAGAGGTGCCCAATATAAACACAGCGGCTGTTCTGCAGCCGCCTGACAAGGTCTGAACTGTTGATTACCTTTAAAAATGTTTCAAAGCGCTATGCAGGGGATAGACTTGCACTGGATTCTATCAATCTTACGATTGAACAGGGTACGATGGTTTCCGTTATCGGACCTTCGGGAGCGGGCAAGACAACCTTTATCCGTTGTATCAACCGGCTCATCGACTGCACTGCCGGTACGGTTGAAATCGGCGGCGAAGCGCTGCAAAAAATGAACAGCCGCCGATTAAAACAACTCCGTAGAAAAATCGGAATGATTTTTCAAAACTACAATCTGGTAGAACGGCTCACTGTGCTTGAGAACACGCTCCATGGCTGCCTCGGCGCATTACCGCTGTATCGCAGCCTATTCGGGCTGTATCCTCCGGTGGAAAAAGAGCGGGCATTTGCAATACTCGAAGAGCTTGGTCTTTCGGACTACCTTTATCAGCGGTGTGCCGATTTAAGCGGCGGTCAAAAGCAGCGTACCGGCATTGCGCGAGCGTTAATGCAAAATCCTGAAATACTTTTATGCGATGAGCCGGTATCTTCGCTCGATCCGCAAAGTGCACAGGATATTCTGAATTATATCGAAAAAATAGTTAGAACGCGGAATCTTACGTGCATTATGAATCTACACCATGTTGAATATGCAAAACGATATTCCGACAGAATTATCGGTTTACGCAACGGGAACGTGGTTTTTGACGGCAAACCGGAAGAACTTTCGGAAGAAGCGCTGCACACTATTTTTTCTTCCGGATCCCATACCGAAAAGAAAGACAGCCATGAAATTTGATATTCCGATAGGCAGGCAAAGCCCTGCATTTGAATCACATCGACACTGGCAAGCACCTTCTTCGGGAGCTTTCTTCAAGAAAAAAAAAGTAAGAACATTGACTGTTTTTTTCACTGCAGCCGTGTTATATGTTGTTTCGGCAATTATGACGGGACTTACGGCATGGAATGCGGTAACCGGCATCCCGCGCGGACTGTATTGGCTGATAAAAAACTTCTTCCCATCGGCACAATCGCTTTCAGTGCTCCCGCTTATTTTTAAAACTTCGCTGTACACCGCCGTTATCGCAATAACCGCATCAACTATAGCTTTTTGCGTTGCCTGCATAGTGGCAGTTGCCGGTTCTCAAACAACCGGACACTTCCGCGTACTGCGTATTGTCTGTTCCGGCACCGCATCTTTTTTTAGAAACATCCCCCTTCCTGCATGGTCTATTCTATTGCTGTTGTCATTTAAGCAAAATGCCATAACCGGTTTTTTAGCTCTTTTTTTTATCACCGCCGGACATTTAACCCGTGCATTTACCGAAATTATCGACTCCCATGCAGAAGAATCCTATACGGCGTTGGAAGCGGCCGGTGTACCGTATATGCCGATTATCATTCACGGCGTATTACCAAATGTTCTCCCGCTCTTTATTTCATGGCTGCTCTACGCTATAGAAACCAATGTCAGAGACTCGGCACTGATCGGTATTTTAACGGGTACGGGAATTGGTTTCCTCTTCAATCTGTATTTTAAGAGCTTCCGCTATCCCGAAGCAGGGCTTATCATTTGTGTATTGATGATACTCGTGCTCTGCATCGACAGCATTTCAAACAGGGTACGAAGGATATTACTATGAAAAACCATACCCGTATTGACCGCTGCCGATTGTCGAGAAAAAAACAATATACGCTCTCGCTTGTATTTGCTGTCCTTTTCGGCATTAGTATCTGGGGATGTTTTTTGCTTGCGCAGGAAACAATCAATTGGAAAGATTCATGGCATAATCTGCTCCACTACGGACGCATCCTTTTTTTGCAGCCGAAGCGGTCGGATCATTTACCCATCGGTGAACTTGCGTACTCACTCGGTATCAGTTTTGCACTATCGATTTTAACAACGATCGGCGGCGCTGCTATCGCATTTTTCTTAGCGCTCGGTGCAGCCCGAAATATTGCCCCTTTAGCCGTTGTAAAAATAATCCGTATTATCACCGCAGTTATCCGATCAATTCCCACCATTATTTGGGTATTGGTTTTCTCGGTTACGGTTAATATCGGTACCGATGCCGCTGTTATCGGCATGTGCTTTCACAGCATTGCCTATTTGGTAAAAGTGTTTTCCGAAAGTTTTGAACAGATTAACCGTGACACAATCGATGCTTTGCGGGCATGC
This sequence comes from Treponema medium, assembly GCF_017161265.1. NCBI lineage: Bacteria > Pseudomonadati > Spirochaetota > Spirochaetia > Treponematales > Treponemataceae > Treponema > Treponema medium. The sequence goes on from NZ_CP031393.1 coordinate 29,444, forward strand.
GGGGCGGGATTTTCCGGCATTATTACGCAAGCGGTTATTCCGGTGGCTGCAACTTCCATTATTTCATGGACATTTTTCCGCTTCGAAATCAATTTTATCAATGCCGTCGCAATCGGCGCCGCCGCAGGATCGGGCGGTATCGGGTATTATTTATTTATGGCGGGCAATCTCTATTATGATATACGGGAAGTCGGCGCTATCACATATACTATTTTCGGTACCGTCATTTTACTGGAAATGCTCTCTCTGCGTCTGCGGAAAGGAATCAAGCAGCATTAAAAAAATACCGACACTGTATAAGGAATCTCTAAAAACTGCAAACCTATCGGCTTGTTCTGTAAGGAAATGATTTGTCATATCCGCTAAAGCGGATTGCGAATCAGTTTTTAGAGGTTTTCCTTAAATTTAGTTGCGACGTTTAAAATTAAGTTATTATTTGGATAAGACTTAATTTTAAACTCGTCGGGCATTTCTAAAAGCTAACCGAGCTTTTAGAAATGCCCATAGGGAGTTTTAAATGAAAAAAAATATAGCGCATATCTTTGTATGTTTTTCGATGATATACACTGCTGTAGCCTTAGAGGTTAACGTACCTGAATTTAACTTCGGAATATTAGCAGGCAAACAACCGAGCGGTTCGTCAAAATTCAGTATAGTCCAACAATCATCCATTAATTTCCGTTTACTACACGGAGAACGTTTTTACAGCGACCTAAACCTTGCACTCTATATTCCTGATGTTCTACGTTTTTTTCATCCGGAACAACTGTCGCGGATACCGGGACAATTCACCTGTGTTGATTTTTCTCTGAACTTTCCGAATTTGGCAGGCAAACCGCTGATTTTATCGATTTTTACCGGACAACATCAAAGCCTTACGGGCGAACACTATAACTTTGACTTTCTTAAGCATCGCATGCGGTCGGTAAAAATGTATGAAAACGATATTGCCGCACTTTTTACACCTCCTCGGCCTCGTGAAGGCTTAGGTGTCAGTGTTGCAGGGCTTATTTTGAACACCGGATATGTAGGAGGATCTTTCAGCTGGAATGGCGGGATAAAGGATAAACAAGAATACAGCTTATACACACAGGGAGGCGTTTTCACAAATATTGCACTTACCAATGCGAACTTCTCCTTTCATATTACGGACAAAGCAACGAAAGTATCTCTCGCAACATCTGTTTCGGCGCTTTTTACCGTTCATGATAATGTCGGCATTTTTACACAGGTTGGTTTGCATAAAACGAATTTCAGAAGCACAACGCTACAACAGGATCTTATCGGCAATATCTTTGCGTTCTTTGAACCGCGTATCGCACTTGAACACATGGACTTTGATTTTACATTCTTTATTTCTAAGATTCGTGATACTCAATCCGCCGGTCTTTTTCCTGTTGCACCGCTTATAAAGCCTTTTACTATCATTCATAATGAGCCATACGGCGGGTTAAATATGTTCTTCGGTTTCGGAAAGATGGAGTCAGATAAAATGCAGGGGGGATTTCATAGTCTGATTGCTATGCCGATAACACGCCCGACAACTATGTCGTTACTTGTACTCGCCCTTACGCCGTTCTACACATTGAGTATCGGACCTTGTGATCTTGATTTCCGTTTTTCGTTTTACCCGCTCCTCTACGCAACCCCTGCTTCTATGTTTGAAGCCAAGATAGCCTTAAAGCGTAATTTATAAATGCATAAAACGCTAGCCTTTATTGTAGAAAAATTATGAGCGGATATAAATGTCACTTTTGTGCCGAATGCGACGGACACGGCTGTATCGGTGAACTGCCCGGGATGGGCGGCGTATTTCAGAGCGCTAATTTTATCGATAACTGTGCCGCATGGCAGAAGTATTATACCAATGTGCCTAATGATTATGAGCTGCCCCCCATTCGATTAGCGCCTATTACCGGCGGTATCGAAAATGTCGGTTATGAAGATGAAGCCTCGTTTTATTTTGATTTAATTGAAGCCTGTGCCGAAGCAGGGTTCTTGCTCAGCATCGGGGACGGATACCCCGACACAAAGATACAGGGCGGCCTTGCTGCCCTACAGCGGTATAGAAAAACTGGAGCGGTGTTCATTAAGCCGTATCCTAATCCCCGTATCTTTGAACGGATCGATTGGGTACGCGGCTCTGCCGATCTGATAGGGATCGATATCGATTCCTATAATATTGTAACAATGAGAAACCTTGTTCACCTTGAGCAAAAAGACGCTCAGAGCCTAAAAGAGATACAGCGGTATGCACAAAAGCCATTTGCCATCAAAGGAATCTTTTCACCCGAAAATGTCGAGCTGGTACAAGAGCTGCGTCCCGATGTTGCGGTTATTTCCAATCACGGCGGCAGGATAGAAACAAGACGCGGCAGCACGGCGGATTTTTTAGCCGAGTACGGCAGTACGCTCCGTAAGTTTGCAGGCGAGGTATGGGTAGATGGTGGATTGCGGAGCCGCGCAGATATCGCCGCTGCGAAACGGCTCGGTGCAGCGCAGGTAATGATCGGACGTCCCTGCATTACAGCGCTGCTGAAAGACAGATCCGAAGGTGTACGGGAACTGTACCGCCGCCTGACTGTGGATTAAACATTAGGAAAACCGGTGAGCTTTGCTCACCGGTTTTCCTTAGATTTATTTGTAGAACATGCTTATAAGAATAGATAAAATACTTGCTGCGAACGGATTGGGGTCGCGGAAAGATATCAGGCGGCTTTTACGCAAAGAAGATTTCCGAATCAACGGCATACGGGTAACTGATGCAGGGACGCTGCTTGACCCTGAACACGATATGCTTTTACGGAACGGGGAAAAACTGTATCTCCGTACCTGGTGTTACCTTATGCTCAACAAACCGGCAGGGGTTGTTACTTCTACCGCCGATCCGCTGCACTGCACCGTTATGGAGCTGCTGCCGCCGCCTTTTTCCGCAATGAATCTTTTCCCCATCGGGCGACTCGACATTGACACCGAAGGGCTGCTCATCATCACCGATGACGGAGAACTCACTCACCGGCTTACGGCTCCAAAATCAGCCTGTATAAAAAGCTATTATCTTGAAACGGCTGTACCTTTCACCGAAGCCGAGTTTAACGCCGCCCAAACGGCCTGTACTCAAGGATTAGCACTCGGAAAGAGCTTCACCTGTCTTCCCGCAACCTTTGAACGCACAGAAGCACAAAACATAAAAACCGAATGGGCTTTTTTGATGCATATTTGCGAAGGAAAATACCATCAAGTAAAAAAAATGATAAAAGCGCTCGGAAATGAAGTAGTCTACCTCAAGCGGATTTCGATGGGCGGCGTTATGCTCGACCGGCAATTACCTGCCGGTTCTTGCCGTGAGCTTACACCCGATGAAGTTGCAACGCTTAAGAAGATATAACGTATACTGTTCACTATACCTTAAACTTACCGACTTCTGCAGACAGGCTTTCAATTGCTTCTTTATTTTGCTGCGTAATAGAGTTTACTTCCTGCACGGCATTATTTATCTGAACAGCTTCGTGTGCCATTACGCTCATATTATCGGTGATGGTTTTTGTCAGACTGTCAAGTTTCCGTATTTCGCCGGTAACCTGTGTTCCGTCTTTAAGCATCTGTTCCGATCCGTTTTTAACGTCCCATGTTACAGCTTTTATTTTTGAGATAGCATTCAAGATTTCACGATTACCGTTTCCTTGTTCATCCATTGCTTTCATTAAATTAGTGCTCATTGTTTTTACATGTTCGGAAAGTTCAAAAATACTGGTAAATTTTTCTTCCACGGTTTTTGATGACATAGATAAACTCGCAATTTCGGAACCAAGCATTTTCAATGTCATCGTAATAGTTTTACCTTGTACGGAAGATTCTTCCGCCAACTTCCGTATTTCGTCTGCAACCACTGCGAATCCCTTGCCGGCTTCTCCTGCGTGAGCAGCTTCGATTGCTGCATTCATTGCGAGAAGATTTGTTTGACTTGCAATATTTTGGATAACATTGCTGGCTTCTATCAATCCGCCTGATTCCTCAGCTATCTTTTTCGTCACCGCGTTGGAATTTACTATTGTTGTTTTTCCGTCCGCTGTTGCAGCAGCAAGCCGTTTGATTGCCTCATCGGTTTGTGCAAGTGTTTGCGTAATAGAAGCAATATTCGCCGTCATTTCTTCTATCGACGATGAAGACTGAGCGACACTTTCCGCCTGTACTTCAATACTGGCATTCAGTTGTGTTATTGTGTTGATTATCTCTTCAACAGCTGCGGATGTTTCCGTAACACTTGCAGCCTGCGTGGCAGCCTGTTGCGTTATACCTTCGATATTGGTATGTATTTGATGGGCTGAATCCGCTGTTTGCGCAGTATTCACCGATAGTACCCCGATAGCCTCTTTCATCGCTCTCGTATTATTTTTTACACCGGTAAGTAAAGAGACCGTATTTTTATGAAACAGATTTAATCTCGTTCCTAAAAGTCCGAAAATATCACGGCGCTGTAATTCCAAATAATTCGGAGTAAAATCTCCAAGCGCTAGTTTATCGGTAAAAGAAACAATATTTTCAATTCCGTTATTAATACCTTTATAAAGTGTATAGTTGATAAAAAGAGCTCCCAGCAATACCACGATAGATATCGGAATAATCGAATGTGTTACGGTCTCTATAATGGTCATTCCATTATAGAGACTCGCTAAAAATGGGGATATGCAGAGAAAAATGATACCTGCAAAAAGGAAAAAACCGACAAGCATACCGCGAGTTGTATACGACATAGAAATATGTTTTCTTTCAAGTGGTAAAAAATTTACATATTGTTCAAGCTGCTGAATCCAGATTACATAAAAAAAGAGAGCAACAAAAAACAGGCAACCTACCGATGTAAAAATTGCTGCAATAAACAGTATTGTCGAATTCACCCCTATCCATAACAGTGATACAACCGGAGTTACAGTCGCTAATATAATCGGAACCCCGATACTGAGTTTTGAATATACATTCAACGCTCTATTCGCCTTATTTATACCATCTTTTTCCGTCTGCCAGTTGAGGACAATATTCATAGACCTTTTATAAAGAACAATAGGAAAAACAATTGTAATACAGGCGGTCAACAATGTAGAAGGTGCTATTAAAATTTCAAAGAGCGCATCTGTCGGAAGAATCCTTGTATACCATGCATCTAAAAAAATAAAAATAAAAACACCGGTGTATATTAAAAAATTCAATACAAAAATAGCTTTCGGCGGTTTTGAAACTACAGTAGTCATAAGCCAATCTCCTCTAGTTTATATACAGAATAATTTGCGCCATAATATAATTTATTGTTTACTCGGTCAAGAATTATCTATAAAAAGAACCAAGGTTACTGCTCATCCGACGAAGCATACAATTCAAAGTGAGTAACGGCATTTTCGCCTCTCGTAAAGGCCGGAATTGACACCATCACCGCATCTTCAAAAAGCGGAATGGTGATAGTACCGGTAACATCTTCTTGTCCATTAAAGAAGCTGACCTTTACATGATGGGTTTGCCCCCGCAGCATAATTTTATCACGGTCGCCTTTAAACATCTCGATCGGCTTTTCTCCGTTAAACGAAATGGTACAACCGTCAATCGCTTTATATGCACCGTTCGGATCGCTATTGTTATCTATCAGTACGGTATGAGAGCGGCCGAATAAAAACATAAGCGCCATAATAAGAAAGTAAAAAACGACTAAGCCTATTTTAACCAGCCGCTGACCTTTTTTTGAACGTACCCGAATCATTATGCCCTCCCGCTTTCGGCTCGCAGCGCAGCCCGCTGTTTTTCCGCATTCTTTTGATTACGCGCCGCGTGCATTACCAACGATAACGCAATCGCCGCATAGCCGGAAAACTGTCTAAAGTATTCACCGATCATCGCAGAATCAAAGAGGTGCTGTCCTGCCATCGGCGTAACGATATACAAAAAGTGCAGCAAAATAATACCGATAAAGACATTTTTAATACTTGCCTTATTTACCGAAGCGCCTCCGACAAGGATTGCTGCGGCGGCAAAAAATCCGGTTTGATCATGCGCGTTATAGGTGCTCATGTTTCCCATATTCTGCAAGAAGATAATCTGCCCGATACAGGCAAGCACTGTAGAAATAACAATCGAAATAATCCGCGTCCGCTCAACCGCGATACCGGAGGCGAGTGCAACTGTTTGATTCTGCCCGATTGCCCGCATATCTTGTCCGAGCTTTGTCTTTCTAAACCACACGATAAAGAAACACAATGCAATAATAATCAGATACGAAAGGATCGGAATTTTAAACCCTGCAATCGTGAGCGGAATTGCCGTATCGAGCATCTGCCGTACGGGCGCCAACTCAAGCGTATTGCGCACTCCGTAGCCGCGGGAAAGCATAATCGCCTTATTGTGCATCGGAATAACCGACCCGAGGATGTACAGCACAAAGAACTGATAAATCCCGTTAAAGAAAAACCCGAGGATGTAGCTGGTAACCATTTCCCGCCCGCGGGCACGATTCAGTACCGAACCGGCGACAATCCCAAGCAAGATGGATATCGGCATTCCGATACAGGCTGCGAACACCAATCCATAGATACCGCCGATACTCCAGTCCATTGCAAAAATAAGGCCGATCTGCCCTGCCATCGCACCGAGCACCATCCCGAAGTTAATACCCATCCCTGCCATAATCGGCAAGATTAACGCGAACACCAAAAAGGAGTTTCTGCCGATCCGCGTTAAAATTTCGGCGATAATATGGTGCGCCGATAAGCCCGACACGGGAATGGCAAGGAACGAAATAACCAAAAATATGATGGATACCAAATTATCCAGAATAAAATCAACCGCGGAAAAATTTTCCCACTTCTTTTTAAGCATATTAGACGATACCATAATCTACCTCGCCGCCTGCGTTTTCCGTGTCAGTGCATATAAGATCATACCGTTTGACAACACAATACGGATAACCTCCGACATATCGGTTTGCAGTACACTGTTAATAACGGAGGGAGTCATTGTCAAAATACCTTGAAACAGAAATGTTCCCAGCATCACATTTAAAATCGAGGCTTTATTGACCGATGCGCCTCCGATCAGAATAGCCGCTACCGCAGGGAACGCCATAAAAAGCGGCGCCTGATACAGCTGAATAAAGCCGAAACTTTGCTGATACAGCAAAATCCCGACGCCGCCGATAACGGTGGACAGCACCGTACTGATAATCCGCGCTCGGTCGATATTCACGCCGCTTGCCCGTGCAAATTCGGGATTTGAACCGACCGCAGTCAATGCCGTTCCCGTCCGTGTCTTCATAAATACCTTCATAATAAAAAAGCAGATAAAGACAAAGAGAATAAGTCCGGTCGGAAACACGAAAGCGCCGATTTTAAACGCCCATAAATTGTTCAGTATTTTCAGCCAGTATCCTTCGAGCGTGATGGTCGTACGCAAACCTTTTCCCGCATAACCCCACACCATCGTCGGATTGGTGTACGGCAACAGCAGCCATAAAATCGACATGAACATAACCGTTGCAAAGCCGACATACAAAGCGATGGTCATCTCTTCGCCTTTAATCAGATTCAAGAGTTTACCATAAGCATAGCCGATCACCGCACAGATCAATATCGTAAAAAACACGGCTGAAAAAAAGCCTGCCCATCCGACTAAGTTCAGTTCCATCGCGATTGTCGCGCCGAGCAGTCCGCCGATAACACCGAGCGATAGCCCAAAGTTAAGACCGCACCCTGCCTGCACCATCGGCACCATCGCAAGCACCAAGAGGGCATTCATCCCAAAGCGATTTATCGTATCCGACAGGGAAGCGCCGATACTGACATTGACAAAAGGAGCCGCAATAAAAAGCGATAATAGGAATAAGAAAATAATAATACGCGGCCAGCCGAACACCGCAAGTTGTTTTTTTAACTGTTCCATCTATTTTACTCCTGCCATATAAAGCGCAAACTCCGCCGGATCTTCGGAGGGCTGAAGTACATGAGCAACCTTGCCATGAAATACGACAGCGATACGGTCGCACACAGAGCGCAGCTCTTCAAGTTCGCTCGAGATCATCACAACGGTAACGCCTTTTTCTTTATTTAATGTGCGAATTGCGTCCAACACCAGTGCCTTGGCGCCTACATCAATACCCCGCGTTGGCTCCGCGACAAAGAGCAAATCGGGTTCCAGACAGAAAGCTTTTGCCAAGCATATTTTTTGCTGATTGCCGCCGGAAAGCTCCCGCGCCTTTTGTTGGGAACCGGTACATTTAATTTGCAGCATCTTGATATACTCGTCGGCAAGCGCTTTCATCGCCTTTTCATCGCGGATAGTGATTAACCCGCCCAGATATTTTTTTAAGTATTTATGTTTTGCCTGCATAGCGGTAAAGGCGATATTCCAGTCAAGGCTTTCGTCCAGCAAAAGCCCAACACCGCGCCGGTCTTCGGAAACAAAAGCAAGTCCTTCCGAAAGCACTTTGGCGGTTTTGGTAATATCGAGCGGTTGCCCCTTAAAGATAACCTCACCCCCTGCACGGAACAGCCCCATAATACCGTTGGGAATACCAATTTTTCCCTGTCCGGCCAAACCGCCGATGCCGAATATCTCTCCCTTTTTAACGGAGAAACTTGCGTCATCGACCAGCTCTCCCGGCATATCTACCCACAGGTGTTTTACTTCGAGGATGGTTTCGTTGAACTGCCGCGCCGTCCTTTCGGCTGTCTGCCCTTCGACCTTTCTTCCGACCATCGCTGCCGCAATAGCCTGAATATCCGTTTTTGCTGTTTCCGTGTCTTGGATTGAAACGCCGTCGCGCAATACGACAACACGGTCGCAAATTTCCATAACTTCGTGCAAGCGATGGGAAATAAAGATAATAGCGATGCCCTTCTCCGCCAACGCCTTGATGGATTTCAGTAGTACTTCCGCCTCCGATTCGGTGAGGACGGCGGTCGGTTCATCCAACACCAACAGTCGCACATTATCACGGTCTATTTCGCGGGCAATTTCGGTAAACTGCTTGTGCCCAACCGGCATCTCGGAAATAAGCGTTTGTGCGCTGATAGAAACACCGAGTTGATTAAGCGTACTCTGAGCACGCTCGCGCATCGCTTTGCGGTTTAATGTCGTAAGCCGCCGTCCGAAGAGGTCGGAAATAATGCTTTCCTGTTCAAGTTCGCGGTTCAGCATAATATTTTCACCGGAAGAAAAGCCCGGAATCAGCGAAAACTCTTGATGCACCATTCCGACGCCCGCACCGAGGGCATCGAACGGCGTTTTGAAAACAACTTCTTTCCCCTGTAGCCGAATCGTTCCGCCGTAGCCGCCCGTTTCGGCAATCACCGGCATACCGAACAAAATGCTCATCAATGTCGTTTTTCCGGCTCCGTTTTCTCCTACCAGCCCGATCACTTCTCCCGCATGGACATCAAAACTCACCCCCTGCAAAACGGGCGTTCCTGAAAATTCCTTCGTAATATGATCGAGGGATAAGATAACTTCATCATTATTCATAAATTCCTACAATCCTTCACCATTAAACATTAAGCAAAAATTCAGCAAAAAAAACGGGTACACCCGACCTATTCGATACCGAAGGTATCGAATAGGTCGTCGAGTTCAAAATCGTACAGACAGCACGATGCCTGAACATCGCATTTCAAGGTAACCTGTTCCAAAACTTCTGTTTAGGAACAGGTTTACTTCAAAACTTTCTATGTACCCGTTCTACTGAGGAGGCTTTTTTTAATTGTCTGTATTATTTATTAAATTTCATATTTAAGTACTTCTGTGGTACCTCTTGCTCGGTTGTCGATAGGAAGCCTTTCCCGAGAATATAGGTATCCATAAATACTAATGCTTGGTTCTTGGCGCGAACACCGGTATTTGCGTCTGTATAGTACGCGCTCTTCCACCGTGCATTGGGAGTAAAGACACCCAGCGCTTTCGATAGATCGGTAAGGCTGCCTTTCTCCGCTTCGCCATCGATAATGCGGCGAGCATATTCACCCAAACCGGCGCTGACCGTAAAGCCATAAGAGTACGCCCACGTACCGAACCGACCTGCACCGCCCTTGTCAATAACAGACTGCTCAACTTTCTTTAAGATAGCTGCAAAGTCACCCGCCTGTTCGGTAAGGTCGATACCGAGTGCGCCCGGATATCCCATTAACGGTGAAGGAAGGTCTGCTTCAACAAAGATGCCCCCATACTGTAACAGTTGTTTTAAAAGCGGTTCCGTATGCGCATCGTTTGTACAGAAAAATGCGGTTTCTTTGCCGTATTTTTCAATCCACTGAGGAACTTTTTCAAGGATAAACTGCTGTGCACCGGCAACACCGACATCGCTTGTCGGATCGGGGGCGGTTTCAAATACAAACTTTACCCCAACATCATTACATGTAGCTTCCATAATCTGGCGGCGGAGACCGAGTGTTTCATAAGACATATGCCGCGGAAAAGAAATATGCACAAATGTCTTTGCACCGAGTTCTTTTGCAGCCCAAATAATCGTATAGCCACGGGACACGAAGTCATTGCTTATTGCCATATCAGCCGCAGCTTGAATAACAAGCGGGTCTTCATGCGGTTCACCTGCAAACAATAATATGTCGGGGCGCTTTTCCCGAACGCGCTTAAACGCCTCCGCCGTACCCGGAATTCCCTGATTTACAATAATTGCCTTCATTAAGGGATCGTCTGCAAGAGCGGCAATCTGCGTGATGGTTGTTTCTTGCTGAGACATAAAATCATCAGGATAGGTGATATGCTGAATCATACCACCGGTTTTAGCGGAACCGTACATTTCAATCAATTTTTCTGCACCGCGAAGATCATCTTCCGATTGAGAAACGGTTCCCGTTGCAATACCGATATGGTACGAGGCGGTTTTACCGTTAGACGCCGACTCTGTTTGTTCAGGTTTTGTTTCAGCCTTTTTACTACACCCTGCCACGAATACGATAAAGAGTGCTGCGGCCAATAAAACAAATACGGCTTGCATGTTTTTTTTCATATTCAACCCCTTTTGATAGTAAACCTGTTCGGAAACTTCCGTTTCGGAACAGGCTACTTTGAAATGCGATGTTCTAAATCGTACTATTTGTACGATTTAGAACTCGTCGACCTGTTCGACAATGCAGTTATTGAACAGGTCGAGTGTAAGGATATCATAGAGCGATACCGCCTACATTCGGCAGCTTTTAAAATGTATATTAAAAAACAACCGTTGATTTGATACTAAGTCCTTATATAAAAAATGTCAAGCATAAATATGCATAAATATGCAGAAAAATAGAGAAAATACTAAAAAAAACAGTATTTTTATGCAGAAACACTGTTTTACTAACAGAGTCTTTCATTCTGCAGGCGTATTAAAAAGCATCTAATGCGTTTACCTCACGTGTTCATTTCTGCTATACTTTGACGGCATTATGAATATTCGATTAACTTCCGCACAAAAAGGGATCTTGTGTATTATTTGTTCAGCTTTCTTTTTTACTGTGATGAATTTATGTGCAAAGCTTTCCGGCGATTTACCGTCTATCCAAAAAGCGTTTTTTAGGAACAGCATTGCCTGTTGTACATCACTCTTTGTTTTAATAAAGAACCGTCAATTTGTGCTACCGCAAAAAAAGAATATTCCCTTCCTTATATTGCGGGCGGTATTGGGTACTGCTGGATTGGTTTCCAATTTTTATGCGGTCAGTCACTTAGCGCTTGCCGACGCTTCTATTTTGGCAAAGCTCGCGCCGTTTTTTACCATTTTTTTCTCATTTCTGTTTTTAAAAGAACACATACGATTGTCACGGCTCCTCGCAGCCGTCTGCGCATTTGCAGCAAGCCTTTTAATTATCAAACCAGCTTTTGCAGGATCAGGCCATATCTTTGCAGCCTCAGTGGCATGTTTCGGAGGTCTCTGTGCAGGCGGCGCGTACACCTGCGTGCGCTATTTGTTAACACATAAAGAATCCGGTACGTTTGTAGTGTTCTTCTTTTCGGCTACTTCCATGCTGATATTATTGCCTTTTTTCCTCTATAGTTTTACGCCGATGAGCTTACAGCAGTTTTTCTGGCTGCTTGCCGCCGGAGCTGCGGGGGCAGGAGGACAATTTACCGTTACCGCTGCATACTCCTATGCACCGGCAAAAAACATCGCCGTTTTCGACTATACGCAAATTCTCTTTGCCGCGGCATTCGGTTTTTTACTGTTCCACGAAATACCCGACCGTTACAGCATTGCCGGATATATCATTATCTGCACAATTGCACTTATTCTATTTTTGAGAAAAGACTAATTACCGGATTGCCGTTACAAGCGGCAACAGCTCCGACGGCTTTGCGATAATATGCATTGCACCGGCACCTTCCAATTCGGCACGGTCGCGGAACCCCCAGAGAACGCCGACGGTAGTCAACCCCGCGCTTTTTCCGGTCTGTATGTCTACGGCAGTGTCTCCGATGTAGAGGCACTCCTGTTTTTGACGGTGTAAAAGGTCTAAAATCTCAAATACGGCGGCAGGATCCGGCTTGAGCGGAACGCCTTCCCGTTGACCGAAAACGGCGGAAAAAGTTCCCGCATCAAAAAAAGCTTTGATGATTTTTTGCGTAGTCGGCTGCGGCTTATTCGAAAGAACCGCTAATTGAATCCTCCGGCTACGCAGCGCTGTAATCATATCGGCAACGCCATCATACAAGGTACACAGGTATAAAAAATCGGCATCATAAGCTGCATTGTAATCCTGTAAAATGTTATCTTCCAAGGCTGCATCCGTAACGCCGTGATATGCCAATACCCTGTGAATAAGCGTTCGCGCCCCGTTTCCTGCAAAATACTTAAACTGTTCAACCGGCGCAGGCGGCAATCCGTGCTTTGCCGTTTCGGCGTTGACAAAATACGCGAGCGTCCGAACGGTATCGGTCAATGTTCCATCCAAATCAAAAATACAAGCCTTAATCATAATCATAAGTATACAAAATTGAGCGATAAAAGGGAATCATAGACTTGACTTTTAAGGGGGGGGGGGGGGGGATATTATAGAAGAAAACTTGATTCTAAGGAGTATCATAATGAAGAGTCGAAACATGTTACGAGGCATTTTCCTCCTACTTATTTTGGTGTCGGGATTAAGCGTTTTTCTTAGCTGTAAAGACCCACGGAAATCAATTTTTGAGTGAAGGTATTAAAACAGAAGAAAAAATGCTAAAGTGAGAGCATGAGGTGGGAAGAATTAGAAGATGCACTTGAAGTGCTTCAAAGCGAGCGGGAGTACGACGGATATTTTTGCAGCATAAAAGATGCGGTTATCATCGTTATTTTGGGAAGCCTCTGCGATCTGAAAAGCGTAAAGAAAATACATGCGTGGGCAACGAGTGAGCATGTAAAAGTGTTTCTTGAAAAAGAATTCGGTATAAAAAGAATACCGTGTTACTGGTGGCTGTTAAGTCTTTTGGCAATGGTAAGCCCTGAATCACTTAATCGGTGTATGAAAAACTGGGTAAGCTCATTGGTACCGCATCTTGCGGAAAAGCTTGAAGCGGAAGAAGAAGAGCAAAATAAGAAGAAGAAAAAAAGCTTGACGATTGCAATAGACGGGAAAGAAATCCGCTCGACAGGGAAAATGAAGAAGTATGACAGTCCGTTACACATTGTCAGCGCGCAGATAGGCGAACTAGGGCTCACTCTTGCGCAGGAAACAGTGCAATCAAAGAGTAACGAGATACCGGCGGTACAAGAGCTGATAAAGACACTTGAGATAGAAGGATGCATGGTAGTTGCCGATGCTTTAAACTGTCAAATACAGACTGCACAGGCAATTATCGATGCAAAAGCCGACTATTTATTAAGTGCGAAAGGTAATCAGAAAGAGTTGATGAACGATATAGCAGCGTATGTCCAAGATGAAAAACTACGTTCAACGATGGATAGCGTTACCCAAACGGAAAAAGGACACGGACGGATAGAAACGAGAAGTGCGTATACTACTGATGATGTTGAATGGCAGCCGGGAGGCAGGGTATGGCCGGCTGTTAAATGCATTGGAGTGGTGCATACACGATTTGAGACAGACAAAGGGGTAACGGAGCAATGGCACTATTATATTTCAAGTAAAGTGTTGAGTGCCGAGGAGCTTTTACATCATGCGAGAACTGAATGGTCGGTAGAATCGATGCACTGGTTGCTTGATGTTCATTTTGACGAAGATAAATGCAGGATTCAGAGTAAGAATATACAGCAGAATCTGAATATGCTCCATAAAGTAGCGCTTAATATCGTGCGCATATACAAGCGGGAAACTCAATCAAAACTGGCTTTGAACGGTATTATGTTCCGCGCGCTTATGAATCCTCACGACTTATTACCGCTTTTAGACAAAAATTGATTTCCGTGGTAAAGACCCTATTTCGAATCAATCCCCAACGCTCCATACGGTAACCTTTGACGCACAGGGAGGTTCTACGGTGACGCCGATTAAGGTAGAACACGGTAAAACAGTTACGAAACCGGCTGATCCGGCAAAGGGTTCTTTTGGTTTTGGCGGCTGGTATAAAGAAAGCACTTGTACAACGCCGTGGAACTTTGCAACCGACACCGTTACCGCGGACATTACATTGTTTGCAAAATGGACTCCTGTTGCACCTGCAACCGTTACCGTAACGTTTGCGGCAAAAGGCGGGCACGGTACGCTTAAAGCAAAAGCAGGAGATACGGAGCTGTCATCGGGCGCATCGGTAAAAAAAGGGACAGAGATTACCTTTACAGCCGATCCGGAAGCCGGTTATGAAGTTGATTATATGTTGATTAATGAAGAGAAACAATCCGGTACGAGTATTACCGTAAAGGCAGATAAAGATTTAAGCGTAACGGTTAAATTTAAGGCGCAAGGAGCCCCTGCAACGGAATTTTTCACCGTTACTTATAAGGCAGAACCTACTGTAGGAGGCGCCGTAAGCGCAAAATCTACAGACGGTACGCCCGTTACCTCAGGAAAAAAGATAGAAAAAGGAACTGTTCTTGTATTTACTGCCGTACCGAATACCGGCTATGATATTTCCAGTTGGACGGGTGCAACGCCAGAATCGGATAACAAAAGTGCAAAGCTCACCGTAACGGGAGACAGTTCGGTAACGGTAATGTTTGCCTTAAAAAAATATACGGTAACCTTTGACGCACAGGGAGGCTCTACGGTAACGCCGATTAAGGTAGAACACGGTAAAACAGTTACGAAACCGGCTGATCCGGCAAAGGGTTCTTTTGGTTTTGGCGGCTGGTATAAAGAAAGCACTTGTACAACGCCGTGGAACTTTGCAACCGACACCGTTACCGCAGATATTACCTTGTTTGCAAAGTGGAAAATTACCATCCAGTTTGATGCTTCCAAAATAACATGCTGGAGGAATGTGGATGATTCCGGCTTAACCGGTACATCAGTAGCTGACGGTGGTACGGTTTACGAGAATGATGTACTCATATTGATCGCCTTGCCTTCTGCGGGGAAAAGGGTTGATTCTTGGACGATAAATGGCAACTCTCAAGGGGATGAGCAGGGAAATTTCTATCGGTATATGGTTAAAGAGTCGCCTTCCGAGCTCCGCTTCGACTACACGGAAAAAGCTGCGAAGAAGGTAGAGTTGCAGTTTGACACTTCAAAGATACGGTGTACAAAACTGTTTGATCAGACGCCGATTATGCCCGGTCAGCGTGATGAAGGTGATAGGCTCATTTTTCGCACAGTAACCAGTTCTACAGTACAGTGGAAGATAAACGGCTATAACATGCATTCTGCGCTGATGTCGTTTTTAGCCATAACATTAGTAAAAGACTTTGGCAACGGAAATGTTCTGAAAATCGACTATGAATAAACAATAAGTACGCAGGCATCGTAAAAAGTTTTTTAAGATGCCTGCTACACGGTAGGTTTCGGTAAATACCGGAATCTGCCGTATAAAAAAAATAAAGATTCCGATGCCGTAAATAAAGATTCCGATTGACATTCCCTGCATTTTCCGATATAGTAGTTGCATATTTTTGCGGATGTCGTATAACGGCTATTACCCCAGCCTTCCAAGCTGGAGACGAGGGTTCGACTCCCTTCATCCGCTGTAGCACACAACAGTAATTTTCGTCAACTTACATTTCCATAGATCTCTCAATTATTTTCTCTTTTTTAATATTCAGATGTAAAAATTGATTTCCCTGTATACCAAGTTTACCGCCCATTGACAGTATTCGTATAAAGTCTGCATAATAGCTCTGCAAAGGAGATTAAAAAAAGTATGATTCAAAACGGCGTACATTCACAACCACCGCATTTCAGCAAAAAATACGTCCGCTCCATCGGTACAAAGTTGATCATTGTTACCATCATGCTACTGCTGCTTCAGTATGGAATTATTGCCTATAAGGACTGGCGGAGTATCACATGGTTTTCGGAAAATCAAATTAAAACAACCGCAGACCTTAAATATTCTGCGTTTTATAACGAATTAAACAGTTATTCGCTTGTCGGTCGCATCCTTTTAGATAATATCGCCCGGGATCAAGATATTGTTCAAGCCTTTGCTTTACGGGACAGAGCAAAACTACTGGAATTAACACAGCCTATTTTTACCGATATAAAGCAAAAATATCGAGCGCAGCAATTCCATTTTCATACGCCGTCGGCAATCTCTTTTTTACGTGTTCAGAATCCTACAAAATTCGGCGACGACCTTTCTTCCTTTAGAGCGACCATCGTAGCTGCCCAAACGCAAAAAAAAGAAATTTACGGGCTTGAAGTTGGGGTAAACAATCTGGGCTTTAGAGTAGTACGGCCACTTTTCAATACAGCAGGGAAAATGCTCGGAACCGTAGAATACGGCGGTGCGGTAAATACGGCATTTATCGACCAATTCGTTTTGACTACAACACCGGCAGTATTAAAAGACGGTTTAAAAGTAACAGTTATCGCACGTACTTTGGATAATACCTATCAGCTCATCGGTTCCAATTTTGAAAGCAAGGTTGATTCGGATGCTGCGCAACTTACGGAAACATTACCCGATGACGGGATGATTCGTACCGAAAAAACCAATGCCTTTGCCTATTATCCGCTAACAGACTTTTCAGGACAAAGAATAGGATATGCAAAATTTTGTTTTTCAATCGAAAATACTCTAAAAAGAAGAACGGATTTCTTCTTTAAAACAGCGATTATTCTCATTGTAATCCTTTGCCTTTTTGTAGTAACAATTACCGGGTTTACCCGAAAATTTATTATAAAGCCGGTCAAAA
The DNA here is from genome assembly GCF_017161265.1 of Treponema medium. Taxonomy (NCBI): domain Bacteria; kingdom Pseudomonadati; phylum Spirochaetota; class Spirochaetia; order Treponematales; family Treponemataceae; genus Treponema; species Treponema medium. Next base: position 46,704 of record NZ_CP031393.1, read on the forward strand.
AAGTTATCCATGCGCTCATGTCCATAGCGGAAGGAGATTTAACCGCCCACCTTTCGGTTGAAGGGAACGACGAGATAGCCGAACTGTCCCAATACTTTGAACAAACCATTGAAAGAATCGGATCGGTTATAGAAGCAGTTTCGCAAAACACCGGCACTATGCAAACGGTCGGAAAAAAACTTGCCGGAAATATGACAGAAACTGAAATGGCGGCACAAGAAATAGAAAAAAGCGTTGCATTGGTGCAGAATCAAACGGTAGACCAAAGCGCCAGCGTAACCGAAACGGCTGCAACAATCGAAGAGGTCATTAAAAGACTCAAGCAGCTGGATCAAAGTATTGAAAGACAAGCGGAAAGCGTTGCACAATCATCAGCCGCCATAGAAGAAATGGTCGCAAATATCGGTGCTGTTTCCGACCGCCTCGGAAAGAATAATACGGTTATCAAAACGGTTTATGATCAAACCAAGAATGGTAAACACAGAGTAAGATATGCTAATGAGGTTGTCGGACAAATCGCCGAAAAAACCGAAGCGCTTTTGGAAGCAAGTCAGGTTATCCAGAATATTGCCAGCCAAACAAACTTATTGGCAATGAATGCAGCGATAGAAGCGGCTCATGCCGGAGAAACAGGTAAGGGCTTCGCAGTTGTTGCCGATGAAATCCGCAAACTTGCTGAAGAATCAAATACTCAAGGAAAACAGATCGGTGCCGTTATAAAGGATGCAATACAAATAATCAGCAACTTAACCACCGCCGGAGCCGGAGCGGAAAAAAGCTTTGTTGAAGTATATGAATCGGTAAATCAAATTTCTCAACAAGAAGAGCAGATTGTCACCGCAATGGCTGAACAGGAGAATACAAGTCGCGAAGTATTGTCGGCAATCCGGAATATTAACGAAGTTACCGGCGGTGTCCGAGATGCTTCCGCAGAGATGCTGCGCGGAGGAGAGCAGGTCGCACAAGAAATGCAACGGTTAAATCAAATAACACTGAGCATCAGCGAACACATGCGCGGCATGGTTACCGCTTCGGAACGGATCGGTGATGCGGTACAAGCAGTTAACGGTATTACGCAAGAAAACACAGTAAGCATCGAAAATCTTGCTGCAGAGGTTAGAAAATTTAAGATATAGGGGGTATCTCTAAAAACTATTAGGCATCTCTAAAAGCTAACCGAGTTTTTAGAGATGTCTAACCTCTGTCTGGAGCTTCCTATAAACGAATACGAAAGATTTTTTACGTAGAGGCTCAACAGACCGCTTCTTTTGCCGATAAGATAGAAGGAACACGCGATCGCATGGGGGATTAAAAATGAGTTATAACAGTCAAGCCTTAACGGCATATAAAGAGACACGTGTAAAGACGGCAAGTCAGGGGTCTCTAATCATTATGCTGTATGATGAGGGTATTAAAAATATTACCCTTGCCATTGAAGGCATGCCTGACGGAAAAATCGAAGCGGAGAATATCGAACGCATTCATCAGTACATCTTAAAAGCGCAGGATGTTATTACCGAGCTGATGGCATCCTTAAATATGGATGAAGGAGGAGAAATTGCGGAAAATCTTTTATCGCTTTACTCTTTCTTTAACCAACAGCTTTTTCAGGCTAATATGCAAAAGAATCCACAGCCGCTTATAACGGTACGCAGCATGATGGAAGAACTGCGCGAAGCATGGCATCATGTTGTCAATTCAACTGCCGCCGCTGCAACAGAAATAAAACCGGCTGCTTCCGGCGTCAATATAGCAGGATAAGGCCATGCATACAGCTACGCTTAACGATTCCGAAATTGCCGAACGGGTTGCAGTCCTCAAACGGTTCAGATCGCTGTTAGAGCAGCAGCGGCTTAAATTCCACGAATACCTGATGGTATTGGAAAAACAAGAAAAAAGTATCTCCGACGAAAATACCGATGCTGTCTTACAGCACACAGAATTGGAAGAGTCGATTATTGCTGAAATATTTACTATTCAAAAAGTAATCGATCCGCTGGAATACATGTACACCAATATCTGCAAGAATGCACAACATTCAGATATTCCTCATCTTAAAACGGATTTGGATGACTTACAAAAAAGAGTTTTAGCTCAAAATAAAAAGAATCGTGAACTTCTGCAAACACATATTACCGGTTTACGGCAGCAAATTGCATCACTGAAACGGCCTTATGCACATAAAGAAAGTATCTATGCCGGTACGGCACGTACTGCGGCTCTCGTCGATCTCAGTTTATAGCCGATAATATTCGAACCTTATGCTCTGTATTTTTTACGCTGTACATACCGTATGAACTTTCCGTTACCGCCGCAATATCAGACGAAGGAAAAAAAAACGTCTACCTATACGCGAAAAATCGGCAGCTGTATGACTTATCGCTCCGATATTGTGTGGATCGATATTACGGATAAAAGTCAGGATATTCTTACGTTGATAAAGACACACAAAAATTTTGACTATTTTCCGGTATGTGCAGGCAAAATCGATGCAGTTATCGGCATCGTCAGCGCACGGGATTATTTGCAAAGTAGGCTTGAACCGTCGCCGCCGAATTTGCAAAAAATTTTAACAAAACCATTGTTCATTCCCGAATCACAAACCATCAAACATACGCTTGAATTACTGAACGAGCATAACGCACATACTGCCTGCGTTATTGACGAATACGGCGGCATCGAAGGATTTGTAACCAAAGAGGGTTTGTTGGATAGTTTGTTTAATAGAAGCGTCCGGATAGCAAGCCATACAGGGCAGCAATCCGTTATACAAGCTGACGGAAGTAGTATTGTCAGTGCCCAGATGAGCCTTGACGAAATACAGGCGCTCGGACTTTTAAATGATATTGAACGCCCTCCTACCGAAGAATATTACACTCTTGCAGGTTACCTGCTTGCCCATCTTGATGCTATTCCTCGGTCGGGCGACAGCATCGACACCGGCTCTTATATCTGTACGGTACTCAGTATGCATGGACAGCGAATCGATCAGGTCGCGATAAAGAAAAAAGAAGCGTAAATGCCCCATCCTTTACGAACAGCCTCTCTTTAGGGCATCTCGCAATATTTATGGTTAAATATAGAAAATAGCAACTCTCTTGCACAAGAATATATTTATAGATACAATTACCCCCTATTAAGTATCGCTGCAGGTTGTATATAGCCGAAAAAATCGATATTTAGGAAAACTTTATCTGAGAGAGGCTTGACACAAATGAAAGAAACCATTATTATCCCCCCCCCCCCCCCCGAAAATATTTTTCAATTCGACGTAAGCTTATCTGTGTATTTGGATTACTCATGCTGCTTGCGATTTCTGTTTTAGGAATTACCGCAACAACTATTTCAAAAAAAGCGCTGTTGGAAAAAGTCCGCATCCAACTTACTGAAAAGGCGAAAGACACTGCTGCTCTGATAGATGAACGTATTAATACTTTTTTTGCCACCCTCACCGCTATCGCACGACAAGAATCTCTGAGAAAAGACATCTCGTATGAACAAAAGATTGCTATCCTTGCAAATGAACTCGCATTCAACAATTCTGAAATAAATGCATTCGGAATTTGCGACAAGGAAGGAAATGTATGGCTTACCGATGGGAAACAATCGAATGTTGCCGATCGAGAATATTATCAATCTGCACTCAATGGAAAAGCTTATGTAACGGAACCGATGTTTTCTCGGGCAAGCAATGACCTTTTTACATTTTTCTCGGTTCCGATTTATGATGACGAAAAGAATATAATCGGCGTTTTATATGCACGTGTTGACGCAGCCGGTCTTTCTAAAATGATATCTGATATTGTAATTGGAGAAACCGGTGACTGCTATGTTATAGGACTTTCCGGTAATACTATCGGAGACCCTGACATTGAAGCGGTAAAATCCCAAGAAAACAGCATGGAAAAAGCGAAAAGCGATCCTTCCTTTGTCGAAATAGCAGCATTCGAAAAAAAAGCATTGCAATCTACAGAACCGGATGTAGGGTTCTATGATTGGGACGGCGAAAAACAAATAGCTGCTTTTGGAATAATTGCAAGTACCGGATGGCGGATTATCGTTGCCGCTCCTATATATGAATTTTTAGGCAGTATAACGGTTATGCAAAAACTGCTATATACCATTACGGCTATAATCTTAATATTCGCAATTATTGTCGTGTATATCACTGCATATAAAATAGTAAAGCCGATAAAGGCAGCAGTTGAGGCGTTAAAAGATATAGCGCAAGGAGAAGGTGATTTAACGGTACGCTTACCGGTTGTAGGGCATGATGAAATCACGGATCTTTCTAATTACTTTAATCAAACAATAGAGAAGATCCGTACATCGGTTAAAACGGTCGAAGATAGCTCAGAGGTTATGCAAAGTGTCGGCGAAGAGCTTGCAAGCAACATGACCGAAACGGCAAGCGCCGTACATCAAATAAATGCAAATATCGAAAGCGTTAAACAACAAACGTTTACTCAAGCAGCAAGTGTTACCGAAACAGCAGCTACTATCGAAGAAATTGTACGCACTATTCGACAGCTTAACGGCAGTATCGAAACACAGGCAGCGAGTGTTGCCCAATCTTCTTCATCGATAGAACAAATGGTTGCCAATATTACATCAATCGGGCAAACACTCGGTAAAACCGACGAGGCTATCAGAAGTCTTACCGGCGCTACGGGAGACGGAAAACACACATTGATAACATCCAATGCGGTTACCAAAAAGATTGCCGAAGAATCGGGGTCTCTGATAGAAGCATCAAGCGTTATCCAACATATTGCATCGCAAACGAACCTGTTGGCAATGAACGCTGCAATAGAAGCCGCGCACGCAGGAGAAGCAGGAAAGGGCTTCGCCGTCGTCGCAGATGAAATCCGCAAACTTGCCGAAGATTCAGCTGCCCAAGGAAAAACAATAACAACAACGCTTAAAACGCTATCGGCTGAAATTGAAACGCTTTCCGATTCTTCCAAAATCGTTGAAGGAAAATTCAATACAATCTTTACCCTAGCTGAACAGGTCAAAGAGATGAGTAACCACCTAACTGCGGCAATGAGCGAACAGGAACACGGCAGCAGAGAAATACTTACCGCTATCAAAAACATCAATATGGTAACATTGGAGGTTCAAGCAGGTTCCGCTGAAATGCTAAAAGGTAGCGAAGGCGTTGCGGAAGAAATGCGGAAATTGGATAACCTTACACGCGTTATTACCGACAGTATGAACGAAATGGCTTCCGGCGCCGTACAAATCAACAATGCAGTACAGGAAGTTAACGGTATTACGCAGCAGAATAAGCGGAGTATTGAGAGTTTAGTCGCAGAAGTTGCTAAATTCAAAATCAATTAGGGAGGGGAAGACACTTTTTTCGGATAAAAGATTTCTTCCCTTCCCTAGAACCCATCCTATTTTCAAAATAGCCGCTTAGGGTTCTACCCTAAAAACCCGCCGTGATTCTAGGGTTTAGTTCTGAAATAAAAGTTTCACCGTAAGGTTTTTACGAGAAACACATTCCCGTCCGTCCATGGACGGACGGGATTCGATGCAGAATCGCATCTAAATCTAAGGGAACTGTCAAAAAACTGAAGTTTTTGGGCAGCCCCTCGCAAGGTAAAACATGTACATGGACGTACATGTTTTACCGAGTCTCCGCTTCGCTCCTAGCATCTGCTCCGCTATTTTCAAAAGCATTAGAAATAGTTTTTTCCGATAAAAAGAAAGGGCTTCCTCTATAACCCCATCTAAAGAAAAATGACGACTAGGGGGGGGTTACGTGCGCGCTATTCTCAGCATGGCGATGCTCAAGAACGTAAAAATTAAAAGAGGGAGAAACGCGCCTGCAAGTGGGGAAATATACTCCCATTTTGCAAAAAGCATGGTCATCATCTCAGTAACATAATAGAGAACTGCAAGGGCTAAACTAAAGAGCAAACTCATCAGCAGGATATTTTTTTTAAAGCGACCGCCGATGGAAACAGAAAAAAACAAAACAATGAACGTTGTAAACGGGAATGAAAAGCGGCGGTAATATTGCGAAAGGTATTCATGGTAGGGTAACCCCATTTTTTTTAAATTATTGATAAAGAGTTTTGCCTGTGCAATAGTCATCTCATCAATAGATGTAATATTCCGTTGAAAGGTTTCGGGAGGTTCGGAAAAAAGTTTCTCATCGATTGAATCTTGGTAGAGAACATCATTGTCGGCGGTAAAGGTATAGATTGATTTATCCGTTACCTCCCAATGATCGGTCTGCCAGTATGCCGAATTACCTTTTATAACGGTAGAAATATCGCCCGATTCGGTACGTATCACAATCAGCACATTGCTCAATTCCTTTTGATTATCATCGTAATAATCGGCAAAATACACAACCTTCCCCGACTCGGATAAAATAACCAAATCACTGCTATTCAAATTCTGTTGAGGTTCCAAGATAGAATTTACCAGTGCAATTTTCTGCCGTTGAAAGTGAATTAAGATACGATCCTCAAAATAAAACATCCCTATCGATAACAAAAATCCGCACAGGACAAGCGGAGCCACCAACACAGCAAGCGGCATACCGGAGGCAAAGATCGAAGTAAGTTCATTTTTTGCGTACATATTTCCCATTGTATACGAACTTGCAAACAAAACAGAAAGCGGCATTGCAAACGATATACACTTGGGCAAATACAAATACATCACCCGAAGCAATGTAACAAAGCGTGCTTGATTTTGCAAATACTGCGGTAGATTGAGAAAAAGATCACCGAGCTGTAGGAGCAAAATAAAAAATAAAATCGTTATCACAAAGACAGGGAAAAAGAGCTGCAGCAAATATCTTTGAAGAATTTTCATCTGAATAATTTTTTCCCCAGCAGCACAATGGATGCGGCAAAGACCATAATATTGGGTACCCACATAGCAACAGTACCGTTCCAATCAAGCCGTAAACAGAGCGTTTGCCCACCCATAAACAGCGCCCAATATGCAACGGCTATTAAAAGACCTAATACAAAACCAACACCTTGATTATGTACCTTACCGGCACTACTGATGGCAAAGGCAAGTAATACAAAAAAGAAGGCGCCGAAAGGAATAGAAAATTTCTTATGAAATTCCATCCAATACAGATTGAGTGTCCGATTATCTTCGTTTTGCGTTTGTTTTTCCTTTATATCTTTATAGAGATCAACTGAGGACATTTCAGAAGGTCCAATCGTATTAAAATAAGAGGATTTAATAGTTTTTGCAAGCACGTTATAGGTTACCGCTTCACCGTTCACCGCATCATATTTTTTTTTATCGGAAGGATCTAAGATAAGAAGGTGCGGCAACGCCATTTTGAGTGACATCACGATTGACGGATCATCGGACGTTTCAATCTCGGCAGTCTGTGTGCCAAGTATACGGAATGCTTTATCCGCGTTCTTATCAATGATCAAAAGATTATGGATTTTTCCATCCTGTATTAATCCCGTTACAACAACCGCATTACGATTGCGTTTTACGGAATAAGAAGAAAGCTCTAGCGCAGGGGTTGAGGTTGCAATATCCCAATAGACGCGCCTAAAATTAACAGCACTGGCAGGCAGCAATACATCGTTGGTAAAAAAGGAAACAATCGAAACTACCAAACCGACCAGTAACACCGGTAACATTAAAAAGCGAGGCGAAATACCCAGTGCGTTCATGGAAAGAAATTCCAAATCACTGACAAAACGACCAATGCCCATGAGCGTACCGATCAAGGCGGCAAAGGGAGCGGCATTCGCGATAACCGCAGGCAGCGAATACAGCATCAGCAGTGCAACATCTTTAAAAGGAGCTTGTTTTGAAAGGACATCTTCCGCCAACAACAGAATATTATTAACAAAAAATATAAAGAATAAGAACAAAAAGCAGACAAAAAAGTACAGCAGCATCTCTTTGACAATATATAAAAAAAGCTGCTTTTGTCTTATGCCTATCATCTTTTATACCGTTAATCACTGTTATAGGAACAGGGATGTCTCAAAAGTTGGTTACTTTTTCAACATCCTCATGCCCTAATCACCCTTATATCAATTTATGCAATACCGGTAGAGCCATATCCGTTGCAACCCCGTCCGGTTTTTGAAAGCGCATCAGTGTGTACAAAGCTCACCTGTAGTGCCTGAGCAACCACTGCCTGCGCAATTCTGTCGCCGTTCCGGATGGTAAAAGGTTCGTTGCCGAGGTTTACCAACAGCACGCACAGTTCTCCGCGGTAATCGGAATCCACTGTACCGGGGGTATTGAGCACCGTAATGCCATACTTCAAGGCAAGTCCCGAACGTGGGCGCACTTGCAGCTCATACCCCACAGGTAATTCAACAAAAAGCCCCGTCGGGATGAGCTTACGCTCCATCGGGTTCAGCGTTATCGGTTCCGCCAGATATGCATGCAAATCCGCGCCGGCGGAACCGGGTGTTTGATATTCAGGCAGCAAGGCTCCTTCCTTGAGTACGGAAAAAACCTTTACCGCCCCATCAGCAATACTCACCGTTTTTCCTCAGAGAACGGCTTAATGGCTGCCGGTTTTTTCCTGCTCTTCGCAGGCATCGATATACGAAAGATTTAAGCGACCGAGCTTATCGATTTCCAACAGCTTGACGGGTACTTTTTGTCCTTCCTGCAACACGTCGGTAACTTTTTCGATGCGGCTGCGCGATAGTTTGGAAATATGGCAGAGTCCTTCTTTACCGGGAAGAATTTCGATAAAGGCGCCGAAATCCTTGATGCACTTAACGGTACCTTCATAAATTCTGCCGACCTCAGGATCTTCCACGATGCCGGTAACCGCAGCCTTGGCGCCGAGCGCGGATGAAGAATCACGCCCGTAGATGGTAACCGTACCGTCGTTTTCGGTATTGATTGTTACATGGTATTGTTCGGACAGCGCCTTGATAATTTTTCCGCCCGGTCCGATGAGCGCTCCGATCTTATCAACCGGAATCTTGAGCGTTTCAATCCGCGGCGCATACTTGGACACCTGCTCGGACGGCTTGGAAATAGTTTGGTTCATAATGCCGAGGATATGGAGCCGGCCTTTTTTTGCCTGCTCGAGCGCTTTTTTCATAATCTCAGCGGAAACGCCGGCGATTTTAATATCCATCTGGAAACCGGTGATACCTTCTGCGGTACCGGCAACTTTAAAGTCCATATCACCGAGATGGTCTTCTTCGCCCAGAATATCCGAGAGTACCGCAAAGCGGTTTCCATCGGTGATAAGCCCCATTGCGATACCCGCTACCGGTTTTTTCATCGGGACGCCGGCGTGCAGCAGTGAAAGCGTACCGCCGCACACGGTTGCCATTGACGAAGAACCGTTAGATTCCAGAATTTCGGAAACGACACGGATGGTATACGGGAACGCTTCTCTGGACGGAATCATCGGCATCAAGGAGCGGTGCGCAAGGTGCCCGTGCCCGATTTCGCGGCGTCCGGTTCCAAGCCGTCCTACCTCACCGACCGAATAGGGCGGGAAGTTATAATGCAGGATAAAATTCTCTCGGCGGTCGCCTTCGATATCATCATAGACTTGTTCATCAAACACAGTACCGAGTGTAACAACGGCAAGCGACTGTGTTTCCCCGCGGGTAAACACCGCAGAACCGTGCGGCCGCGGCAGCACACCGATCTCGCAGGTGATGGGGCGGATATCTTCCAAGCCGCGTCCGTCAACCCGCAAGCCTTTTTCCAGTATGTTTTCGCGCAAAATATGGTATTCCATGTCGTCGAATAAAGCGGCAAAGAGCTTCGCCTGTGTTTCATCGGCGAGTTGCTTCGCATACTCTTCGGCCAGCGCCTTTCTGATAACATCGCAGGCTTCGCGGCGCTCTACCTTGCCCTTTGTGTATAAGGCTTTGGAAAGTTCGGGATACGCCTTTGCATAAATGGCATCTTTATTTGCGAGCGTTGCATTCACCGGTGCAAGCGGCAGCTTTTCCTTGCCGCACGCCGCGCGGAGCTCATTTTGCAGCGCACAGATTGCTTTGATAAATTCATGCGCTTTTTCCAAGGCCTTGAGCATAACCTCTTCCGAAACCTCGTGAGCGCCGCCTTCTACCATCGTAATGCCTTCGGCAGTACCCGCGACAACGATTTCCATATCAGCCTTTTCAATCTGGCTGAATGTCGGGTTTATCACAAACTCGCCGTCGAGGTATGCCACGCGAGCCCCCGCAACCGGCCCGTTAAACGGAATGTCGGAAATAACAACCGCAGCCGAACTTGCAATAACCGCCAAAATATCCGGCGGATTGATCATATCCGAGGAAATACAGGTCGGTACAATCTGAATTTCCCGCCCGAACGCTTTTTCAAACAACGGTCGCATCGGACGATCGATGAGCCGCGAAACTAAAATCTCTTTATCCTTAGGACGACCTTCACGTTTGATAAAACCGCCCGGTATCTTTCCTGCTGCATAGTATTTTTCATTATAATCGACGGTTACCGGTACATAATCGAGCCCCTCAACTGCCGTAGACGACGCACACACCGTCGCCAACACTGCGGTTCCGCCGTACTGCGCATAAATAGCGCCGTTTGCCTGTTTTGCCAGATGGCCTGTTTCTAAAATTAACTCTTCATTTCCGATCTTATACGTTACTCTCTGTCTCATAATCTTTCCTTCTATTAATTACAATTCCTCAAATTACTTATAAAAAACGGCTACCTACCTGTTTCCGATAGGTAACCGTTTTATGCCGCTTAAATCGATTTAAGGAAAATCAAGGAAGCCGTCCAAAAACCGAGGTTTTCGAATATGCCCTGTCCCCTGCACATTAAGCAGCATCTATCTTACTTGCGCAAGCCTAACTCTTTAATAAGGGCACGGTAGCCTTCGAGGTTGGTACGCTTGTAGTATTTCAGCAAGCGCCGGCGCTGTCCTACCAATACCAAAAGTCCCCGCTGGCTGCTCTTATCTTTTTTATTGATTTTGCAGTGCTCAGTGAGCTGGCGGATCCTATCGGTCAACAACGCAATCTGAACTTTGGTATTGCCCGTATCTTTTTCGTTTGCACCGAATTTCATAACAACCGATGCAGTGTGTTCTTTTGTAAGTGCCATTTCTTACTCCTTCCGTATAAATTCCAATTTGTGTATCAATGTTCCTGCGGCGAACGGAACCGGCGCTGCGATCTCTTCGGAAACTTCAAGCAACGTATCCGTAACCTCCACCTGTACAGGAATAATCTCTCCCGTTTGCAAATATGCAGAGGCTGAATACCGTCCGTTCTGTGGGAGAATCTGTGTTATAGCCGACTTTTCGATCGACCATACAGAACCCTCTCTCCGCTGGACTATTTTTGCGACATCTAAGAAAAAAGGATACCCGAGGAGGTCTTTTGCAAGGGCGAAATCAGCTTGTTCAACGGCATGGCGTATTGCACTTGAGCTGATACGCTCTTGCTGTGCCGAATAAAGCTGTTCGATGGAATCAAAACAAAAGCCCCTTTCACGAGCAAGGCGCTGTAAATCCCCTACTCCCGTATCGTGGCGATACCCGCAGGAAAAATCACTGCCAACGGCAAGATATTTTATGCAGATAGTTTTTATTAGTATGTCAAAAAAAACAGCACCTTTCATTTTAGCGAAATCGGTGGAAAAGTCAATCAGCACCGTAAAGCTAAATCCTTGCGCGGCAAATTTTTGCAGCCTCATTTCCAGTGTAGAAACATCGCCTGTATATGCATTTCCAATCTTAACCGACCGAGGGGAACGGAAAAAGGTGATGATTCCTGCGGGGATGCCCTTATGCTGTGCAGCTGCCAGTACCGCCGATAAGATACGCTCGTGCCCGCGGTGCGGCCCGTCAAAACCGCCGATCGAAATAGCGGAACCCTGTGGATATATGTTTTCTTCTTTTATTAAATCATCCCAATAGATAATCTTCATCACTCCAGCCTATCAGGGCAAACACCTCAGATTCTTTGTAATATACACCGCACGAATCAATTTACACATCTGACGCGTTTACCCTGCCTTGATTGAATACAGTCTCATAATGAAACCGGTTACCGTTTTTTGTAATCAGTCCTGCACAGCATCCACCGTAAAAGACTGCGATAGTTCCGCCGTCAGAAAGCGGTCGCGTACCTGTAAACCAGTGCCCGCTGATGGGCTTCCCGTTCATAAACGCAGAATAATATTTCTCTTGAAGCACCGCTGTTTGAAAATGCATAGCGCGAGCAATTTCTTCATTCAAAGGCAAAGCTGCCTGCTTTATCTCTTCTTCAATAACCGAATACGATACAGGCTTTGAATCCGCCGCAGTGCTTCCGAAAGGAGGCAACGCTGAAAAACCTGCCGCCTGTTCAAGGGTAAACGGCCCGACAGCCGTACGCCTAAGCGCATAGACATACGCGGCAGAACCGCAGCGGTGCGCAATATCCCGCACCAATGAACGGATATACGTCCCCTTGGAGCAACGCACGCATAGCACAGCGCCAAGCACTTTTTGAGCTACGCCTATTTCGGATTGTTTGGTACCAAATACTTTTTGAGCCGTACTCAATGCAGCTGCATCCGTTTCAGAGTGTTCGGCGCCTAGCATTCCTTGAGACGCATGATCGCCGGAATGTTCGGCGCCCGTATCCGAGCAGGGGGGGGCGGAACCCGCCGTATCAGCTTTCGGGGCATAAAAAATTTCTTCAATGTCGATGCTATAGATGGTAACGGTTCGAGGTGGAACGGTTACCGCTTCTCCGCGCCGTATTCTATCGGAAAGCCGCTCCCCCGCCTGCTTTACCGCCGAATAAACAGGCGGCACTTGCTCGATGGTTCCGGTCAGCTGCTTGCTTGCCGCAATAAAGTCGGCATACACCGGGAGCGGCTTTTCGGAGATAACAGTTCCTTCAGGGTCGAGCGTATCGGTTTCTTTTCCGAAATAGAACAGCACGCGATAGGTTTTATCAAAATCCGTGATATACGGTACAAGTTTAGTCAATTTTCCGGAAAGCAACACCAGTAAACCGTCAGCAAAGCTGTCGAGCGTACCGGTATGCCCCACTTTTTTAGTACCGAGCGCATGCTTTACCTGCCAAAGGGAGGTAAAGCTGGTTACACCGGAAAGTTTCGCAAAGGGGATAATAAATTGAGGTTCACTCTTGGGCATTGTTCCCGGAATCCGACGCCGCTTCTAAGGCTTCAAGTTTTTTTACCATATTGAAGCCTTCTTCGATACTTTCGTCATAGATAAAGGTAAACTGAGGACACTGATGGATATGCAGCTTTTTTGCCAAGCTTGTGCGGATAAATCCCGCCGCGTTTTCCAAGCCCCGAACGCCCTGCTTTGTCTTGTGTGCATCCATAAAGCTGGAAACGTACACCTTTGCGTACGCAAGGTCGCCGGACACTTCTACTCTGTTTATCGAAAGAAAGTTAGAAACACGCGGATCTTTTATCTTTCCTGAAAAAATCAACTGAGAAATTTCCTCGCGGATTTGCTCCGCGAGTTTATCCAAACGGAACTCACTCATTCGGATGTTTCTCCGTTACCGGTATGGGCTTCGGGCGCTTCATAACGCTGCGTATCCGTCAGCTTGCGTGCCACCTCGACGGTTTCGATAATCTCAAGCTGATCCCCGACTTTTATGTCGTTGAAGTTCTCAAGCGCAATACCGCATTCATAGCCGGCAGCCACTTCTTTGACGTCATCCTTAAACCGGCGCAAGGACGCAAGCTTACCGGAGAACACCACAATACCGTCGCGGATAAGGTGAACCGTACTGCTCCGTTTTACCGTACCTTCAAGTATATATGAACCGGCGATATTGCCGACCTTAGGTACTTTAATGACGCTGCGGATTTCAGCCATACCGATAACATTCTCTTTAATATCGGGACTGAGCATTCCTTCCATAGCCTGCTGAATTTCTTCAACGGCCTTATAGATAACATTATACTTGCGAATATCGACTTTTTCCTGTTCGGCAAGCGCCTTTGCCTGCGATGTGGGACGGACATTAAAGCCGATAATAATCGCATTGGAATCCGCCGCGGCAAGCATAACATCGGAGTCGTTGATTGCGCCGGCAGATGCATGGATAACATTCAAGCGTATTTCTTTTGTAGACAGCTTTTCGAGCGATTGCTTCAAGGCTTCTACCGATCCCTGTACGTCGCCCTTGATAATAACTTTCAGTTCAAGGACTTCGCCCTCAGTAATCGTTTCATACAGATTGTCGAGCGTCACCTTCTTCACATTACGTGAATCTTCAAACCGTTTAAGCTCCTGCCGCTTTAACGAAATCTGACGAGCCATACGTTCTGATTCGGTTACTTGGAAGGGATCACCCGCATTCGGCATTCCTTCAAGTCCTAAAATCTCTACCGGCATACTCGGCGTTGCTTCGTCTATCTTTTCACCTTTGTCGTTAAAGATAGCGCGAACACGTCCTGAATAAACGCCTGCAACATAGGGATCTCCGGTATGGAGCGTTCCACGCTGTACGATAATCGTTGCGACAACGCCGCGTCCGTGATCGATCTTAGACTCAACCACCTTTCCTTCCGCGCGGCAGCTATAATTCGCTTTCAGCTCCAATACTTCAGCCTGCAACAGGATTGCATCGAGCAGGTCGTCGATTCCCTTTTTCTGCAACGCTGAAATAGGAACATAGATCGTATCTCCGCCCCATTCTTCGGCAACAAGGCCGAGTTCGCCAAGACGGGTTTTTATCTTATCGGGATTCGCTTCCGGTTTATCAATCTTGTTGATTGCAACGATTATCGGAACCTTTGCATCCTTCGCATGGTTCAACGCTTCAATTGTCTGAGGCATAACGCCGTCATCGGCTGCAACAACCAATACGACGATATCGGTAACCTCGGCTCCGCGCGCACGCATCATCGTAAAGGCTTCGTGACCGGGCGTATCAAGGAAGGTAATATTTCCCTTGGGAGTAGACACCATATAGGCGCCGATATGCTGCGTAATACCGCCGAATTCATGGGCAGTAACATTGGTACTGCGAATAGCATCCAGTGTCTTGGTCTTACCGTGGTCGACATGTCCCATAATAGTAACAACCGGCGGACGTGTCAGCAACTCGGCATCTTCATCACTAACGGTTTCGATAATGGTCTCATCATAGAGGCTGACGATTTTCACATCGCATTCGTATTCCGAAGCAAGGATGGTCGCAGTATCTGCATCGATGGACTGATTCATTGTTACCATCATGCCCATTTCCATCAGCTTACCGATAAGTTCCGATGCTTTAAGGTTCATCTTTCGAGCCAATTCCGCAACGGAAATAGATTCCATCATTTCGATGCTCTTGGGAACGGCGCTTACCTTTTCTTTAGCTTTCTTCTTCTGTTGCAGCAGCTTTTCTTCAAAGAATTCGCTTTCCTGATCTTTACGCAAATAGGTCTTTTTGCCCTTAAACGCTTTTTTAGTATTCTGTTTGTTGGTTTCAAGCGGCATCGGGCTTGACATCGGCCGACCGCCGGCACCACCTCTATTCTGTCCGCCTTGGAAACCGGGTTTATTAAAGCCGCCCGTACGCGGTCTATCCGACGAATAGCCGCCTGCTCGACCGCCACGATTGTTCTCACCGCGTCCATCCTGCTGTGTCCGCCCTTGTCCACCGGTAAAGCCGGACTTATGCCGATTACCTTGGTTACCGAACCGGCTCATTGGTTTAGAACCGCCCGCAAGATTCCCCGCGCGACGGTCGGGTCGTTTGCTGCTTAAATCCAGCGAACGAATTTGATTCTTATTATCAGATTGCGTCTGTTGAGCCTGAGATTGGGTTTCGGCATTCTCTCTCCGTATCGGTTTATCAGACCGATTCCTGTCATAACGCTCTGTGCGCTCACCGCTGTGCTTTTGCACGCGCCGGTTTTCTTCTCCCTGCACATGAGCGGGACTTTTTCGTTCTGCAGGCTGTGCCGAGCGTTCCGATGTTTTTTTCGCCTGAGGAGAAGAGTCCACAGGAGTTGAAGATACAACAGGGCGCCGTTTAGGTTCGCTGACAGAACGATCTCCGGCAGCGTTTGAATGAGCGGAATTCGATGCGGGATGTGCAACCGGCTTCAGCTTACGCTTTATAGTCCGCACCGGTCTTTGTTCTGCGGTTTGCTGTACCTGAGGCTGAGCTGCCGGCGCTGAAGCCGGTTCCGGCTTTGCCTTTTTGAGAATAACTTTTTGTTCCTGAGTATTTTCGATACCGTCTGCCATACAACTCCTATTCTTCGTCCTCATATTCAAAACTTAAACCGACACCACAGTTAGGACAGACTGTCATATCGATCGTAATCGGTGCCCCGCATTCGGGACATTCGTATACTTCTTCTTCATCTTCAGCAGATGCAGGCATTGTTTGATTTTCAGGCTGTGCTTCCTGTTCCGGCACTTGATTTTCATCAACAATCTCAAATGATTCGTTGATTAACGCCTCAAGGGCATTAACTTTTTCTTCTGACATACCGGGAAGTGCGCAGAGTTCTTGATGCGGAACATCCAAGAATTGCTCAACCGTTTCAATATGATTCTCATGCAAGAGCGCTAACACATCAGGGTCAATACCTTCAACCTCTTCCAGTAAAATAGCCTCATCATTGAACAGATCTTCCGCAGCTTTACGAGTTTCGGCGTGAATATCCATCTCTTGGAACTGTTTTTCGGTTTTTACATCGATACTCCAATCCGCCAACCGGTTCGCCAACCGGACATTCAAGCCCTGCTTTCCAATAGCGATTGAAAGCTGACTTTCCGCGACAACGGCAAGCGCCGTACGCTTTTCCGTATCAAGGATAACGACATCCAATACTTCAGCCGGAGAGAGGGCATTGGCTATAAATACAGCCGGATCGCTCGAATACTCAAGCACGTCGATTTTTTCTCCCTCCAACTCGGTAATAATCGCCTGGATACGAGTACCTTTTGGACCGACACAGGCGCCGACGGGATCCACATCCTCTCTATGAGAGATAACGGCAACCTTTGTCCTGTAGCCGGGTTCGCGGACGATTTTGTACAATTCAACAATATTATCGTAAATTTCAGGAACCTCAAGTTCCATTAAGCGGCGCACAAAATCGGGATCGGTACGAGAAAGGATGAGCTGTACGACATTCGATTGCCGGTGTTTTTTTACTTCCTTTATAAGAGCTTTTATTCTATCGTTTGGATGATATATTTCCTGCGGAAGCTGAAATTTCCGCGGCAAAAGCCCTTCGACTTTTCCGAGATCGACATAGATATTATCATTTTTCTTTCGCTGATAATAGCCGATGATAATCTCACCCTCTTTCGCCTTATACTCGGAATAAATGCTGTCTTTTTGGATCTCTCTCGTTGATTGATGCACGCGCTGTACACCCGCTTGAATTGAGCCGCGCTTAAAATCTTTAGGATCCAGCTCAAAAAGAAGCTCATCACCAAGTTCGCAGTCAGGAGCAAGTTTTGTTGCCTCTTCTATGTCTACCTCAAGCACAGGGTTCACAACATCATCAACAATCTTTTTACGTGCATATATGCTTACCGCATCATCACCGGTAATAACCACCGCATTAACATCGGTCTTAAAAGCCGTTTTGTATGCAGCTTTCAATGTTTGTTCAACAATTTTAAATGCAAGATCTTCATCCAGTTCTTTTTCTAACGCGAATTTACGGACATCTTCAATCTTTACTCCAGCCATCACGACTCCTTAGATCTTATTCAATTTCGCTTTTTTTATATCCGCATACCGGATATCCCTTTGCCCGCCGGAAATATTTAAACAGATACCCGTCGAATCCGCAGCCAGCAATTCACCCTCAAGCCAATCGGGACAGGAAACTTCCAATACCTTTATATTTTCTCCGATAAAGGCCTGAAATTCCGCTGCATTTTTTATTACTCTGTTAAGCCCCGGAGAGCTTACTTCCATTTGAATATCCTGAGAATTGAGCAAAACCTCTGCACGTGATAATAACGCCCGATGTACCTTTGAGCAATCGTCTATCCCGACTCCATTTTTACTGTAGATAACGGCCTTTACCAGCCACATTGTTTTTTGGTGAACAATCTGCAAATCAACCAATTTATATCCGAGACCGGTAACCAGTTGTTCATAATCGGTAAAATACGGAACGGTTTCTTTTTGCACATATTCCATTGCATCAACTCCCGTAAACAAAAAAAGAGCCGTTTGAACGACTCCTGCCTAGATTTATAAGGATAATAAAGTTCTTTATGGATAGTACCATAAAGAAAAAGATTATGCAAGCCATAGATTTCCACCTGTATTGGTACAGGGAACAAGTCAGTCGGCTAAAGTCCGCGCTGCCAAGACATACATACGCCAAGGCAGCAAAGATAACGCCTCGCCTGTTATTCCAGTAATCGCCGAGCACGACGTTGCAACGCACCTTGTTTTTCATCTTGCGCGATAGCTTCTACTAACATACGAGCATCCGCCGGAGCGTTCGTCTTAAACATATCAAGCCCGATACTCTTGGTTAGCACATCATCGCTCTGTAAAAAAGCTTTGCAAATTTCTGCCGTTGCAGTATTTTCGATTTTTGCAATTTCCTTACCGAACTCATACCGCAGTTTCTTTTGCTTGTTATCCGTTACGGTTGCCAGCACCACCGTATCCAAATCAGCGGCAAGCGCCGTAGAATTGTGCTTTAACGCTGCGCTCAGGATTGTAATCCGCAATTTTTCGCTCTTTTTAGAATCACGGAATGTTTCGGCAAGCCATGTATTGCCTTCTGCCGTATTCAGCACGACCAACGTTTCTACCGCTGCAAACCGAACCGCATCCGTCGGGTCATACTTTGCGCGGTATAATACATACGGCGCTGCTTCAGCCATTTTTGTCTTTTGTGCGGTTTTTAAGGCTTCAAGTCGAACTTTATAATAGCTGTCTTTAAATCCCTGCAAAATGAGCTTTCGGGTTTCATCCGTATCGAAAGATGCGGCGCCTCGTATTGCGGCTTCCCGAAGCTGCGGTTCCGGCTGTTCAAAAAACTCCGCCAGCAGAGGCACAATATCGGGGTTCTCCATTTGGGCAAGTCCGGCAACGGCGCTTGATCTAACGTAGATATTCTCGTTTTCATCCTGTGCCCGCTCAAGTAAAAACGCACGGGTATCTTCGCTATGTAGTTTTTCAAGCGCAGCCATAATTGTCTGTTTTAAAATAAGCTCCTGCTTTGCATCGTCAATTATCAAACTATCAAAATAGTCTGCTAAAAAGGCCGCTTCTTCATCACCGCCGATTTCGCCTAATACGGAAACCGTTTCCGCTCCATACTCCGCCGTATCTTGGGTCAGCATTTTTTGTAGCGCTTCATTTAAAGCGGGAGTAAGCTCCGGCTTTACCGTTGCGAGGTAAGACAGCACTGCTTTTACCAACGTCCGCTGTTGGGCTTCATAATCTTCCAATACTGCAACCGCAGCTTCCGTGAGTTGAGTGTTTTCGTATTTTTGGTATAAACCGAAAAGGCCTTCGCGCACGGCAGAACTTTTTGTCTCCATAAAGAGGCGGTTAAAATCGCCTTGCAGCGTTTCAAAATCACGCTTTTCAACCTTATTGACTACCTCAAGTATTTCCGATTCCAACCCGTACTGCAATGCTTGTTGTGCTTTTTCAATCTCATCAAGCTCTTGTTTTTTCTCTTCCGGTTTTTCTGTTCCGTTCTTTTGGGCATCCTGTTCTGCTTGCTGTTTTACTTGCGGTACGGTCTTATCGGTCGTTGTTTTTGATGGAGCAGTATCCGCAGCTGCATACATCGGTACAATTAGTACCGACAGCGCGGTCAATATCATAAAAACAAGTCTTTTCATCACAATACTCCTGCAATCATTATCGGAATTCCAAGATTTTACTTTTAAGAACCGTTGATACTTTATACCGAAGCTTGCCCAATGAGTAAATTCATAATGCTTCATTAGAATTATGAAATTCCTCTTATGCTAATAGATTAGGGCTGTCATACCACAAGCGTTCAAGGTCGTAGAATTTCCGAGCGGTAGGGCTCATTAAATGCACAACGATGGAGCCGAAATCGAGCAGTTTCCATTCGTCGCCATCCGGACTTTTTCTAATGGTCCGATATTCCTCAATCTGCATCTCTTTCGCCGCTTCCATAATTTTGCCTTCAAGACCGCCGGCCTGTTTACCGCTCGATATGGTTGCAATCACAAAAAAATCCGTCCAAATATGCGCCTGCCGTAAATCGAGCACTACCACCGATTCCGCTTTAAGATCACGCAAAATCGTTCCGAATGTTAAAGCCGCCTGTTCAAAATTAACTTCCATAATATTTTCTTATCCTCTTCTCTATTTTTTTTGCCGTACCGAATATCCGTTAAAATCCTTGCCGAGTATCAACGTAAAGTCGACATTTGTTTCGATGCCGGAATGATCATCGCCGATTTGAGCAGATTCGATATTTTCGCAGCGGACAACCTGCCCGACGATCTTTGCCACCGCCTCATTACCGATTCTATCGATTAAGACTGTATGCTCAACACCCGTTTGCGCCGCATTCCCGACACGGATAACGTCATACCCGAAACTCTGATATAACTCGGAGGCAGTCCGCGCAAGCCCGTTCACATCGGTTCCGTTTAAAACCTCCAATGCGTATACCCGCTCCAAGGTTGTACCTTCTTTTGAAGCCAGCGCGGCAAGGGTCTGCCCGATAATTTCCTTTATCTGCTGACCGTCACGAAACGGAAAGAGTAATTCCTTTGAATCGACGATACGAACGGCGCCGGTTAAACGCTGGGGGACCAATCGCTCCGAATCGATTTTACAAAGGTATTCCAAAAGCTGTTTTAAATTTCCACCGGTAACATTGCTATGCAGCAGCGGACTGAACACCTTAAACTGTTCTTTTTCGAGCATTTCAGGATGCTCATATAAACTACGAAGAAAGGCCAATACCGCTTTTTGCTTGCGGGTTACCGCTTCACCTTCGGCATCCGCCTCATCTTCATACAACAGATAGTCGCGAACCTTATCGCCGTCTAACAGCACCGAACCGGAAGGGAGCAAAATCTTCCCATATTGTTCGGAATCGATATCTATCGAAGAAGGAATAAAAACCGAAATACCGCCGAGCAAATCGGTTAAATGCATAAAGTCGGTCAACGAACACACAATATAAAACGGAATGTCAACACCGGCCAGTTTTTCAATTTCTTCTTTATAAACAGCAGCACCTTTTTCCGTATAGAGCGAGCCGATACCGCCGGTACGCCCAAGCTGAGGTAAAATCAAGCCGATATTCGCAGGAATATCGAACATTGCCGCGCGCCGTGTTTGCGAATAGTGAGCAACAACATTCGTAGAAATAGGAACATTGTCGTTTTCGATGATAAACAGCACCTTGAGTACATTATCCTCAGAAAGAGAGGTACTGATAGGGTCAACATTGAGATTCCGTGCGACAATCACCCCAGAAGGAATGAGCATAGCTAAGATGAGTAGTAAAAAGATGATGTTTTTTCCCTCTTTCAATTCCTTGCCTCCCGACGGATCGTTTTCGTCTGCATATCCGGCACCGTCTGTGCTCGACTATTCGGCATCGCCTGCCTATCCGGTGCCCTCCGTGTCTGCCTATCCTGTACGGAACCCTTCTCTTTTAAAAACCGATATGTTTTATAGGTACACGCCTGCACTTTTTTCCCTTTTGACTCCACAAAGCCGATAACCTCTTTCAGCACTTCAAGAAAAAGCTCATCGAGCGTCAGGTGGTCAACCTTTTCCCGTAAGTAACCGCAATTTTTCCGGCCGGGTTCGATTTTATCTGCAATATAGATAATCCGCCCTAACGCATCAAACTTCGTAGAAGCGGATGTATGAAAACGCACCGCATTTAAAAGCGATTTTTTATGGATCCCATAATGCTCCTGCAATAAAACCGCTGCAGCCCGCCCGTGCAGTAACTCGGAATTTGCCGCTTCGTCAGGAGTAACGGGATGACCGTCCGTCCGTACCGTGCGGAGTAGAAAGCCAATGGGTTTTTCTTTGCACATATCGTGGGAAATACCGGCGAGATAACAAAGCCGCTGCAGCCTGTGTCCGTAGCCGTAGCGGTGGGCAAGTTCTTCCGCATAAGAGGCAACCCTGCATGAATGTTCATAGCGGTAATCGGAAAGATTGGCTCGTGCATACCTATCCAGCGCTGTGATGAGTTTTTCAATACGGATATCATTCATAGAGTTTATGTTCTTTAATATACGAGTATACGGCTGAAGGTACAAGATAGCGCCAGCTCTTTTTTTCTTGTATGGCTGCCCGTATTCCGCTTGAAGACACCGGCAGCAGAGCATTATCTACCCTTAAATGAGGAAGCTTACCCGCAGAAGCGGCTTGTTCCGTAGAATACCGGTCTATAATGCGGTTTCCTACTATTATATCGGCATAATCGGGTATGCACTCCGCTTCACGCCAGCCGCTAAAGCCTTCCAGTAAATCATCGCCGATAATCAACCCGATTTTTCCTTCACATTGAGGAAATTTTTTCTTTAGGAATTTTAACGTATCGATGGTATACGAAACGCCTTGCCGCTGTATCTCGCAGGGTTCGCAGTAGAAAGCCGGATTATCGGCGATTGCGAGTTTTACCATTGCAAGCCTGTCCTCGGCGGTGCAGCCGGAGTGTCCGTCTTTAAAGGGTGATAAGAATGCGGGGACAAAGGCTATGGTGTCGTACCCGTAACGGAGAGCAACCGCATCGGCAAGCATCAAATGGCCGATATGAATAGGATTGTAAGATCCGCCCAATACGGCGAGCCTCATTTTTTACCCTTCCGCTTGCGGCTTAGACTCACCGTTGCGCCGAAGCCTTCCTGTTGCACGTAAACGGGGTCTTCCAGCTCTGCATGCATAAAGTTATTGTCTGCCGCAGCCGGCACGATAGTCTTTTGTACACCTCCGGCGGCGTTAAAATGGTTGCTTCCGGCAGCACTATCGAAATCGAACATACTGCCCGCAGCCATATCTGCCGATAAACCTTCGGTTGTCCAGTCATCACCGGATGCGGCGGCGCGTACGGATTCGCCTGATATGCCCCCCGCCGAAGCTTCAGCGCTCTTATCCGCATCTGCGGCAGCAAGCTCTTCCACCAGTGCAACAAACGCATCGCGGACCTCGTCCAATCCCCAGCGGTTAAACACCGAAATACCGAGTACGGGCACATCGGAAAGTTTTTCCCGCAAGGTTTTGAGCCGCTCTTTTGTTCCCTCAAGGTCGAGCTTGGTTGCGATAATAACTCGTTTTTTTGCCACCAATTCCTCCGAATAGGCTGCAAGCTCTCCGCAGAGGGTATCATACGCGGTTAAATAATTCTCATCGGAAAGGTCAATCAAAAAGGCCAGCCCTGCCGTCCGCGAAATATGCTTTAAGAACCGGATACCGAGGCCGACGCCCTCCGAAGCGCCCTCCAAAATCCCCGGTATATCCGCGATGATAATATCCTGTTCCTCATCGATACGGAGGACGCCGAGGTTCGGTATTTTGGTGGTAAACGGATAGGGCGCAATCTTAGGGCGGGCATTGGTAAAGTAATCCAACAGAGAAGACTTACCGGCATTGGGAAAACCGACAAGTCCGATATCGGCAATGATATTCAGCTCAATTTTAAGCCGGCGGGTCTTACCCTCCTGTCCCGGCAAAGCAGTGCGCGGCGCTTGATTGGTGGAGGTTTTAAAATGACAATTCCCCCAGCCGCCGTTACCGCCGGTCAAGAAAGGAATAAGCCCCTCAGTCCGGTCGCCGAAATCGTAGACAAGCTCATCGGTATCGGCATCTTTAATAATGCAACCCGGCGGAAGCGGAATAACACAATCGGCGCCCTTCGCACCGAATCGTTTTGAACCTTGCCCATCCAAGCCGTTTTTTGCCCGGAATACCCGCTTATGGCGTAAATGCACAAGCGTGCGCATATTCCGTTTAATCTCAAACAGCACATCGCCGCCACGCCCGCCGTCGCCGCCTGCAGGGCCGCCCTTAGGCACATATTTTTCCCGCCGGAACGCAATACAGCCGTTCCCGCCTTTTCCCGATGAAACTTCGATTAAAGCTTCATCCGCAAATTGAATCATCGCCTCGTTTCCTTCTCGAAAAAAAAAGCCGGCATTAGAGCCGGCTTCTATTATTATTGCGGAATTAACCGCTCGTCCATCCCTACGCTTGCGTTACAGATGCTAAATGTCTGCCATTGCGGTGATGATACACAACCGTACCGTCTACAGTTGCAAATAAGGTATCATCCTTGCCGCGGCCGACATTGTCGCCCGGATGGATGGGAGTTCCGCGCTGACGGACTAAAATGGAACCGGCTTTTACCGTCTGTCCGCCGTATACCTTAACGCCCAAATATTTAGGGTTTGAATCTCGTCCGTTTTTTGCACCGCTTCCGCCTCGTTTCCGTGCCATAGTAGCCTCCTCGTATCAGATAAGCATCTGTGTGCTTACCGCTGTATCTTTTTGCATTGAACCGCTTGCGGATATTCTTCCTGTAAAGAAGTTATCCCAAGCCATAAAAACTCCGCTGCATACCGTAATTTTTCGCTTTGCGTTTCGTCATAGCTGAGTACCCGAAAAGAAAGCGAACCGCGCTGTTCCGCACTGACATCAGCTTGCACGGAACCGAGCGCCTGTACAGTCGTCCTTAAAAGGATCGTTACGGCTGCACACACAATATCATGTCCTTTAATGCCGCTATTCGCATGGCCGGAAGCTTCAACGGAAAGGAGATGCTCCTTTTCATCAAGCTCCAAAAGGACTTGTATCATTCCGCGCTTACACCCCGGTAATCGAATTAACCGTTAAATAGGTGTAGTGCTGGCGATGCCCGATTGTGCGGTGATAGTCTTTCTTGCTCTTGTACTTGTATACAATCACCTTCTTATCACGCATACTCTCTTCAACCGTTGCCGAAATTTTCGCGCCCGCAACGTAGGGAGCTCCAACAGACACTTTACCGTCATTATTAACCAGTAAAACGGTATCGATATCGATAGCCGTTCCCTGCGGTTCGTTGATTTTGTCCACCAGAATCTTGGAACCTTGTTCAGCCTTATACTGCTTGCCTTTATATTCAAAAAGTGCGTACATAAAAACCTCTGTTTACGTTTCTGCGAAAGTATCTATCACCAAATAGGATAAATAGTTCCGCTTGTTTTATAGATTTTTGTATGATGATATATGAACGGGTGCATACCATCAAAACTAAACGGTTGATTTCAAAATATAGCATAAAAACGCTACCAAGGTCAAGATGTGGATTCATGGCAAACGCATCAAATTCCTCGGGTAACGCCAAGTTCGCTCGCGTATGCACTGACAATGTGACGGGAACTGTCATACTTTGATGGAATGGGTTGTTTTTTCGTCCAAAGGCACCGTAACAGAGCGTTTTTTCTGCTGCCTGCTTCTCTTGCTTTTTTCAAGCTCGGCAATCAGTTCAGAACAGAGTAAAGTCAACGAATTTCATCATGCAGCGGTTCGAGTGAGTAGCCTTTTTAAAAACTGAGTTCCGTGCGCACATACGTGAACCCTTGTTTTTAATAGTTCATTTTATTAACATACAGGTATGATATACGCACCTATTGAAGATACGGCGCTGCAACAGCACCTTGATAAACTTGAAAAAGATGAACTCCATATTTTTACTGCCGACGACGGACTGTTCCGTGGAGGGCTTTTCCATGGCACGCGGTTCGTAAACCAAATACGCGCACAGCACCGGCTGGGTATTCTGGAAACCCTTGTCCTCGGTCAGGCAGGCCTCTGTGCCGCATTGATGATTCAAACAATGAAAGGGCGCGAAACACTCCAGCTGCGCTACGAAACGGATGGCCCTGCAACCGGTTTTTCCGTAGAAGCAGACTCGCGGGGCTCTGTACGCGGCTACCTTTTGCAAAATCCCATTCCGATTACTGCTCCACTTGAAAGCTGGGATCTTGCCCCTTTCTTCGGAAACGGTACTCTCAGCGTTACACGGTTCCCCGAAGCATATCAAACGGAGGGGCGAGATCCGCAGCGCGGTATTGTCGAAATTAAATACCGGAATATCGCAAAAGACCTTACATGGTATTTTCAGCAATCGGAACAGCTCTACACCGCTTTTAATACAAGTATCCGATTTGACAGCATCGGCAGAGTAGTCGGAGCCGGCGGTTTTTTTATTCAACGGATGCCGACAGAGGGAGGAACACGCCGTGGCAGACAATTAAAGACGGAAGAAGAAATTGAAGATGCCATTACCAGTATGGAACGGGCATTTACCGCCTGTCCTCCGCTCGGCGATTGGTTCGGTGAAGGCGGCAACTGCGAAGACATTATCTTCGGTCTGTTACGAGAGTTTAACCCTCAAGCGGTTGCAACACGGAACATCACTTTTGATTGTCCATGCTCAAAGGAGTATTATCTGGAAGCGTTGAGGAAATTACCGCAAGCGGAACTGAAAAACTTAAAAGAAACGGCAGACGATCCGCTTGAGATTGTCTGTAGGAATTGCTCCAGCGTATACCATATTCCGCTTGCCGAACTATAAAATCAGCAAATCTGCGGTGATAATGCTTTCAATGCGGCCTCTGCAGCTGCCTGTTCCGCTTCTTTTTTGCTTTTTCCTAGAGCAGGTTCATATTCCTTCTCTTTGATGACAACTTTTACTTGAAAAACTCTGTCATGATCCGGCCCCGATGTCTCTACCAGCACATATTTCGGGATAATACGGTATTTTTTTTGCACATATTCTTGCAGCAAGGATTTATAATCTCGATATCGATGTTTATTTTGTTCAACCAACTGCATCTGCGGTTCAATAATTTTTAATACGAACTGTTGAGCGGCCTTAAACCCTGAATCTAAATAGAAGGCACCGATCAGTGCTTCCACCGCATCGGCAAGCAGAGCCTTTTTCTTTCTCCCTCCCGACACTTCTTCACCATGTCCCAGCATCAAATATTTATCAATATTGAGATTCAGTGCAATGGGAAAAAGAGAGTCTTCGGAAACGACAGCTGCTTTAATTTTTGCAAGATCACCTTCAGGTTTATCGGGATGAGCAAGATACAGCTCCGCCGCAACAATCATACCAAGTACCGAATCGCCCAAAAATTCAAGCCGCTCATTATTGATCGGAGAATCGCTGTGTTCATTAGAAAACGAACGATGACGAAAGGCTATATCCAATAAGCTAATATTTTTAAATTTACATCCTGCTTTTTTTTGAAAAGTAAGCAGTTCTTGCTTCCGGTGTTTTTCTAAAACATGCGTAAAAGGAAACAAGAACGACATCTTTTGCAATATTACTTTGACTGAGATTTAATGAAATCGTAAGCATCTCTAACAGTTTCGAATTCACTTACTTTTCCATCGGGAATTTTTATCCCCATCTCTTCTTCGATTGCATACACCAGTTCATACGTATCAAGGCTATCAGCGCCGAGATCTTGGCGGAATGAAGAATCGAGCGTAATTTTATCCGCATCAATTTCCAATTTGTCTGCAATCAGCTTTTGAATTTGAACAAATAATTCGTCCATAAAGAAAATCCTCTCTTAATTTAATGTATCCGGATCAACGACCTGATGTCCGCGGTAAAACCCGCATTTTGAACATACATGATGAGATAAAATTAAATTGCCGCAATTTGCACACTCCACAAGATGAGGCGCGTTTAACCGCATATTGATTCCTCGACGGCGGCGTGTGCGTGCTTTTGACGTTTTAGCTCTTGGCACTGCCATAAGGTAACCTCCCTATTCATAATTAAATCACAAAAAGATATTCCATATTATACGTGAACCTGAAAATAGTCAATACATCGTGAACAATCAGGGGCAAACGCATCAGACGTTTTATGAATGTTCCCCGCAAAATAAGAGAGTCTATTCGACCAGAACTGCCAAGGATGGCAGTAGTTCCATACAGCAGCGATGTTTTGTGTACGCACAAAACTCGCCTTCAACTGTTGTACACGGATGTACAACAGTTGAAGATGGTTCAAATGGTCTCACAGTCTCAATTTTTCCGCGATTTTTATCTACTTTACCTGATATGTTTACCCATTTACTGAAAAAAATGTGCGAAATTTTATTTCCTTAAAATACAACAGTTGAACAAAATATAAATTTTGGAAACTGTTGTATTCGTGCGCGAAAAGCACACACATCAATACGCAAGTTTTCGAAAGAAAACTTGACGGTTAAAGTGAGCGGCGTCATTGTAGACGCTCACTTTATACCTATGAAATTTCGCACAGAAGGTAGGCAACCGCTCAAAATATTTTTAATGCGGTTGCCCTGTAACCCCATCTAAAGAAAAATGACGACCAAAGGGAGCACCCTTTGGAAACCCCATCCGGCTTTTGCAAAAAGACTTTGATGCATCAAGAAGCCTTGCAAATAATTCTCGCAGATCTATGTTTTTTCTACGGAATGGGATATACTACATTATAAAAAAACGGTAAAGTGTGAATACCGAAAAAGATAACGAATAAGCTGGAAGTTTTGTTCTATATAATAAATGCGAATCGGCTATTTTTTGTGGGAGGAGGAAGACTATGAAAAAACTGCGTTTAATTTCCGTAAGTATTTTGTTTGCAGCGCTATGCATTATCTTTACGGCCTGTAACCAAGGTTTGACAGCCGGAAAAGGTACCGGCGAGGTGAGGATTGTCATCGACAATGGGGCAACCCGTGCCGTTAATGCCGAGGGAATGCCTCAATTTGATGAATCCAATACTAAGATTACCGTTACCGGCGAGGATGGTAATCAACTGGCGGAAGGAACAACATCGGTTACGCTGACGCTTGATATCGGAAAGAAAATAAGCATAAAGGTTGTTGTAACAACCGAGGCAGGCGAGTGGCGCGGTACAAAAGAGCACACCGTTACGGCAGGAACCAATACCGTTGCCGTAAAGCTTTCCAAAACGCCGAAGAGTATGAAGAATATCCTTGTTGACGATGTAGAACAGGGTGCTTTCGGGGATGCAACGGTAACGCTCAAATTAGCAAATGGAGAAACACCAATTGACCACGTGCAGATCAACGGTAATTATATAATTCCGGTAACTGCACGGGACGGTATCGGACGGATATACATGCTGTATGATAAGAGCGGCAGACACTTTACCCGCTTTGATACCGAAGGAAAAATTGATTTCGGATTTGAAAGCGCTATTATGGGTGTACTACCGAGTACTATCGAAATAAAAGCTATGACGGTTGATCCTAAAACCAATAGGATCTTTGTAGTCGATGGAGACAAGCATGTCCATGCTGTAACGGAAACCGGGCATAATACTTTTACACGCTCAGACAGTGTTGACCTTGCTACACTGCCAGACATAGTGACTGCCGACATTCTTACTGCAGTGGCTGCATATAACGGTGAACTTTTCTTAACGGTACAACGCAACCGCTCACCCTCTCTCGCTAAACCTAATAAACTGTTTGCCTGTACCGCGGCGCTGTCTGGAACGACTCTTACACTTACCGAAAAAAATGCAGCTGAGCTTGATGAACTCCGTACCAGCGCGGTAATGAATGTCCCCACTCAGTGTACCGGGCTCTTTGCGGACGCAAGCGGTGTGTACTGTTTGCTGCGGGAGCAAAGGCTTGATGGTGGAATGCTCTATTATATGGTGGGTGCGCTTGCCTGCTATTCTCGTGACGATAATACCGTTACCTATTTAAAAAAACACCCGAAAGCCGGTACTGCAGATGCATACCTTCCTTTTGAATCAGCTTCTTTCGCAAATCCCGTCGGTTTTATCGGTAGTGACGAAGACTATATCTACATTGCGGATGACGGAATCAACATAAAGTACCTCAACGAAAATTGGCGGATTAACGGAAATAAAAACCGCATCGCTGCCTTTAACCGGAAAACAAAGGAAATAACATTCAGCGACTCGGATGCGACATGGTATGCAGAAAAACCCGGCTACAAATATCCCGAAACACCGGTGCTGCTGTGGGAGAAAGATACTAGTGGTAACTTCCGCTATTGGGTAAGCACTGATGGAACAAGCTCTGCACCGGCTGAAGCTACAAAAATCTTTCAAACTACTGTTCCAACCAATAAAATTACCGATATTTTCTGCTATGACCAAGAGGGTAATTTGTATATACTGTGGAAGGAATCAACGGTGTATTGTGTTACACGATTTGAGCTGAAAAACGGTACCTATGATTTTACACAGGGTGCGCAACTGAATTTGGGTATTACAAATAAGGTTGTCGCCATTGCGGCAGATGTTTCTGATGGACAAAAGTTCCTGTATTGTGCTGCTAAAGTGTCCGCTGGATACACAATACAACAGCGGACATGGGCTTCTAACTTTACATCGGCTGCTTTTACATCCTATAACGTTACACTCCCATCAGACAAAGACGTTACGGCTCTTGCTGCAAACAAGGACGGGGTGTTTGTCGGTGTAAGGGCAATAAACGTATCTCCTGCCGGTTATACATTATCGGTAAATAAATACGCCAAGCAGGACGGAGTTGATAAAGGAACGATTACTGTCGGAGAACTTCAATTGACTCCTACGGAACCTAGTGGTCCCTATCCGCCTTATACGAAAATTGAAAGCACCATTAATGATCTGCGAATAGTTGATGGTATGTTGTATGCTATTACATCAAAGCTAGAAAAGAGAATGGCATATAGGACTGGAGATTATGGAACCGATGAGTTTAAGAGTAGCGGACGACTGTACAAAATAGCAGAAGCAGCATCGTTCTCCGGTAACGCAATGGTGTTGCATGCAAAGTATCCCGTACTTCCTCAAGGTACTTCGAGACAGGGAGTCGGCTATGGATTTTACCGCTTTATCGCCGTTAAGCCGAAAAAGCTCGTCATTGCTTCGGGCGGTGCTTACGCTATAGGCGGAAACGCTCTTGCTTCTTCTAGTACGCAGCCTGATCGAGCGAGTGACAATAAAGTAATGACATACGATTTAGACGGGAATTTACAGGAACCGGAAGAAAAGAATGCCGGCGGCACATTTTCTCAGAAATTGAGTGTCGACGGTTCCGGCTTTAACTGGGAATAACCCGTAAGATGACTTTTCTCCAACGCTGCGCGGCGCGCTTCCGGCGTACTGCGCAGCAAAAGCCGCCGGTCAGCCTCTGTGTGCCGGTGTACGGGACGGAGGGGCTTGTCGGGCGGTTTTTAGACAGCGTGTTACAGCAGGCGGAAGCGCCGCTGTTTGAAACTATCGTTGTCAATGACGGCAGCCCCGGCACAAAAGAACTTGAGCGGATTATTAAAGTGTACGCAAAGCGGTTTAAAGCGCAGGGGCTGCCGTTTGTATTTTTGGAACACGGAAAAAACCTTGGGCTGGTGGAAGCGCGCCGGACAGCAGTGAACGCTGCATCGGGGGGATATCTCGCCTTTGCCGACTCCGACGATGAATTGCCTCCCGCGGCTCTCCGCATCCTATACGATGCTAGTTGTGCCTCCGGCGCGGATATTGTGCATGGAAAGGCCGCGGTATTCGGTACGGAAGGGGAGCCGGAAGCTCGCATCGAAACCTTTGCACAAAAAGCAGCACATGTGTATTTCGGTACTCTTACCGGCGATGCAATTATGCACGGATTTCTGATAGAACACCTCTATTCGGACTTTTTATGGGGCAAACTCTTTAAAACCAGTCTTGTCCAAAAAGCTTTCGCAGAAATTCCCTTTACCTATTGCACCATGGCAGAAGACGTTCTTACCTTCTTTTTTATTGCCTTACATGCCGGTACCTACATAGGCATACCCGAAACCGTATACAACTACCGCATCAACACCGGTGTTACTTCCCGCAAAGAAATCACCGAGCTTGCCGAATGGGAAAAAGTGTGCTCTGCCGCTTCGGTGTTTACCATTATTCTTTCGTATTTGGATGAGCACCCCGCTATCGGTAGCGAAATACGCAAAGCGGCCAAAGCCATCGGGCGTTCATACCGCACCGATAACCTCGCACAGTTGGAAGCCTGCGTTACGCCTGCATTACAAGAAGAGGCACGAGCTATGTTGAATGAGTGGTGGGGAATTATTGATTAAGAATTGAGAATTACCCTTTCCTGCATACCTGATGCTGTGTTACATCGTCTGTTTTTCCATTGCATAAATACCAAAGGGATTATATACTAGACCCGTTCCGAAACGGAAGTTTCCGAACAGGTTTACTTTAGGGTATCAGGAGCATACGGTACATTTTTATGGAACTTATTCAAGAAAACATCCTGCATATTATGGAAAGGATTAAAGCGGCGTGCAAAAAGGCAGGGCGCGATCCAAAAGAAGTTCAGCTGCTGCTTGCAACTAAAACCGTCGAGCCGGAGCGGATTCTACAAGCGTTTTCCTGCGGCTGCACGTTAATCGGCGAAAACAAGGTACAGGAGTTGCGCGATAAATACGAAGCGCTTTCCGCAGTTCCGCATACGACGCATTTTATCGGACATCTGCAATCGAATAAGATTAAAGAGGTGATTCAATATGCTCAATGTATCCAATCAATCGATAACATTGATACGGCGCAAAAACTGGAACAACGGCTTGCACAAGAAGATCGTAAACTCGACATCTTAGTGCAGGTAAACACCTCAGCGGAAGAAAGCAAGTTCGGCTGCGCGCCGGAAGAAGCGGAAAGATTAGTAAAAGCCATCGCTACCCTACCCCACGTCACTATCCGCGGGTTTATGACCATCGGGTTGTTTTCCGGAGAAGAAGACAAGGTGCGCTCGTGCTTCCGCTGCCTTAAACAGGTACAAAAGCGCGTTACCGCAATGGCACTACCCAATGTTTCTACGGATATTCTTTCGATGGGGATGTCAGGCGATTTGGAAATCGCCATTGAAGAAGGTTCAACGATGCTACGTATCGGTACGGCGATATTCGGCGAACGTCATTATCCGGATACCTACTACTGGAATGAACAAACCCCTTCATAATGATGATAAAGAGATGATGAAAAAAAAGAGTTTGCTTGCAGTTGTATTCTTGTTATCCGCATTAGCCGCTTTCGGCGAGGAACTTACCTACGCACGGCCGAAAACCAACGGCCTTGACATTGAGCTTTCTCAAGTACATTTGATTGCGGAAACATTCGATGAAGAGCGCATCGCGTATCGATTTGAACTTGCGGAAGGCAAAAAACTTTCCTGCATAGAAACGCAAAAAACACTGCGGATACGCCAAATGACTCCTTCACAGGGCACGCTGTATGTCTTTATACCGAAAACGATGTTACTGGAAAATTGCAGCATACGGGTAAACCGTGCGGATATCCGACTCGAAGGAGTGCAGGCGGTACATATCCTTGCGATGTTGAATATGGGATCGGTAACAACGACCGAATGCGTATTTAAAAATGCCGTAATCAATAGTGCGCGAGGTGCGCTGTCCTTTGATAAAACGCAAATTGTAAAATCTTGCGCATTCACCATAATCGATGCAACCGCTGCCATAATCTTCCCTTCGGAAGAGGCTGAATATCATATCGATTACGTCCAAAACGGAGGGACGCTCACCATTGCCGGTAATGAGCTTACCAAAAGCCCGGGAGAATACGGCAACGCGAAAGCAAAACGCCGCATCATCTTTTCGGGAGGCGCAGCAAAAGCTTCGATCAGCTTTACAAAAAAAGACACAAAAACGACAGCTTCCAAGCAGAATACAGGAAACTGATATTCCTCGTGCATAAAAAAAGGCTTCTTTTGAATTTCAAAAGAAGCCTTCATGCGGCGAACTGGACTTGAACCAGCACACCTCGCGGCATCAGCACCTCAAGCTGACGTGTCTACCAATTCCACCACCGCCGCATTTGTAACAGTGATGTACTATATCTAAGATTACAAATAAAGTCAAGGCCTTAATCATGGCAAACACATCAGAGTTATGTAATATCCCCGCAGAATAAAGAGGCTATTCAACCAGAGTTGAACCACTCCGCGGTTCAAATGGTCTCACAGCCTCTTTATTCTGCGGTATTTGATCTATTCTTCTGATATATTTGCCCTGTTGCTAGAAAAAAATGTGCGGAATTCCACACATTGCAAAACCTCGCCCTTTTTGTTACAGTGAGCGGCGATGAAGCTCATACTGGCGCCGCTTGCGAATATCAGTCATTCGGGATTGAGGATGCTTATCCATACTTTCGGCGATCCCGACGAATACTTTACCGAGATGATTCATGCGCCGTCGTTGCTTGCGGGCGGGCGGTTTGAACAGTGGTACCTGCGGGCAAATCCCGTGCCGGAAAAACTGGTATGGCAGCTGACCTCGCCTAAGGCGGAGGCATTCGCACAGGTGATACCTATCGTACTGCAGCACGGCGGCATCGGGGTTGACTTAAACATGGGCTGTTCCGCTCCGCCGATTGTACGAACGGGAGCAGGTATTGCATGGATGCTGAAGCCGCTTAACACGACAGCCGAAGCGGTACGGTCGGCTAAACAAGCGCTCGAAGGATATGCTGCGGCGCAAGGCAGGTCTTTTAGATTGAGCGTAAAGCTGAGGATCGGTGCGATCGCCGACTATGCGTATCTTTTACGCTTTTGTACGATGCTGATTGATGAAGGCGTGCAACTTATCACGATCCACCCACGCCTGCAGCGGCAAAGCTATGCGCGGCCGGCTCTCCACGAATACACGGCAGCGCTCGCGAAGGATTTGCCTATTCCGGTATACGGCAATGGAGACATCAATTCGGCAGAGAAACTGCAAACCGCCGCGCAGCACTATCCTTGCGCGGGGTGGATGATCGGACGCGCAGCGGTACAAATGCCGTGGATTTTTGAAGCAATACGCCGCAACCACGCTGACGATTCGACTTCCGCACCGTACCGTATCGACCTTGAACAAACGGCGTTATCGTTTTTGCACTACCTCGAAGCCGAACAGCCGCCGGAATTCTTCCTTACGCGGGCGCAGCGGTTCTTTCAGTTTTATTGCGACAACTTTTCGTTTGCGCACTATTGCAGAACACAACTGCTGCGGGCACAGAACCGAGAAGAAATGGAGCGCGTGCTGCATACCTACTTTGAGCAGTCGCCAAGTGATAAACTGATCGAAATATAAAGTTTTCGGATTATTTTCCGATGCTTATTAAATGGAAGTATGTTATTATTAAAAGATAACAGCCGATTAACTACCAGTAATTGTAATTGGCATTTCCTTATATACGGTTAAAATATTCGGGGAGGACATCATGCGCAATGCAATACGGCAAAAAGCCGTGGCGGTCTTTTTTTTCTTGTGTATACTGATCGCTGTGCAAGCGGCGGAGCAAACTACCATCGACACATACACCTACGGCGAACTTGTTGAAACAATTGCACGGACGGATGCGCCGCTTATCACCGGAAAATATATCATTTTTACGGCAGCCGGATCCGCACGCCATGTCGGTATCGCCTTTGAACATGAAAACTTTCAATCAATTCATTCTTTCCAGCGCTTGTATCGAAGCGATGATAGCACCGAAACCAAAAAATCAATTCTCTTCTACATCATGCAAATACCGGAAGAAATGAGAGAGCTGCGCTATCGGCTGGTTATCAACGGTCTCTGGTCTACAGACCCGCTCAATCCCGATGAAATCTTCGACTACTCCGCCGGAATGTCTCTTTCGGTTTTAAAGATTCCGTATCAAAAAGAATATAGAACCGCTGTTGAAAATAACGGCAGAACTCGTTTTGTCTATCAAGGAGAATCGGGCAAACGGATATACCTAGCAGGCACATTCAATAACTGGGATCCCTTTATGTATACCTTGGAAGAGGTGATGCCGGGTAGATACGAATTATACCTTCCGCTGCCGAATGGCGTTTGGTATTATGCATACTTTAAAGACGGAAAGCAAATTCCCGATACGACAAACCGCGAACACGTCTACATGGCCGACGGGAGAACAGCTTCGGTTATTTCCGTTAAATAACAGCCATAGTGTCTCTTCGCCTATGAAGACATTCCTGAAGCAATCGACGGAAGCGCGGCGCGAACTCATCCTGACCGCCAACCCTATTAAAACATTGCTTATTCTCTCTCTTCCCTCGCTTCTGATGAATACCGTGCAAGCGATGATGCCATTCACCGATGGGCTTTTTATCAATAACCTCACCGGTTATGCAGTAACGGGGGCGGTAACTTTTTCTCAGCCGATTATTTCGATGGTATTGGGTTTATCGCAAGGATTAAGCGTTGCTGCGATGGCAATTATCGGGCAGCTGAACGGCAGAGGCGCAATCGAAGAAGGGAAACGGGTCGCAGCACAGATATTCTTATTCGCGGTTATGCTCGGTATCATTAGCGCGCCACTACTCCTTATCATCAGTGTGGCGGTTTCACGGAGCTTGCAGAGCGATATAGCGCCGTATGTCCGTCAGTACATCGCGTGGTACAGTATCGTCTTACCGTTCAGCTTTTTGGAGTCCGTATACAACGGTATCAAAAACGCGAATGGGAAACCCGAAGCGGCTTTTACCCGAATGACCATCCTCTTTATTATGAAAGTTGTCGGGAATTTTCTCTTTCTCTATGTATTGCGGCTCGAAATTCTCGGGTGCGTACTCGCATCTCTTTTGGCAAATGCAACGATCACAGTCTGGATGGTATACGAATTGTTCATCCACAAAAGTCCGGACAAGCTCGATGTCAAAAACTTCAAGTTCGATTCAAAGATCATCAGAGAGGTTCTGAAAGTCGGTTTTCCGGCAATGTTCAACTATTCTTTTTTGTACTTAGGTTTTTTCCTTATCAATAAAGAAATTGAAAGATACGGTGCGATCGTCGTTGCGGCGCAGGGAATCGCGAGCAATATCAATGCACTGTGCTTCAACCTGCCTGCGGCTTTTAGCGCGGCAATTACTACGATGGTCAGTATGCACATCGGCGCAGGATATCCGCAAAAGGCAAAACGGGATTGTCTTCTCGGCTGCATCACCAGCATCATTATCGCCGTTATAATGATTTCGATTATGATTCCGCTTTCGCCTTATCTGACCGTCTTATTCAGACGGGAGCCGGAAATTATCGGTATTGCAAACAATGCGCTCAACATCTACACCTATTCGATTATCGGCTTCGGTATTTGTATGACTATTCAAGGTGCGTTTATCGGGCTCGGCAAAACGAAGATGCCGCTTGTGCTCGGTGTACTCCGTATATGGCTGCTGCGTTACATCTTTGTATTGGCAACGGAACACGTCTTGCAATACTACGCTATTTTTTGGGGAAATCTCTTTTCAAATATGACAACTGCGCTCATCGCAACTGTCCTCATTTTGCGGACAAAATGGGTGTCGGCACTCACCATCACCACTGAAACAAAGGAGTAACCGCCATGCACGGTTCACTGGCACAGATACCGCAAGTCGAAAAATTGCTCTCACATCACGAGCTTTCCGGCTGCATCGAAAAACTCGGCAGACCGATTGTAGCCTCTATCGTATCGGAGTATATCAAGCAGATACGGGCCGAGGCTTTAAAAGGAGCCGCCGTTCCGTCTTTTGATACGTGTATAGCGGACATCCGGCAGCGGTGCACACAGCATATACGGAAGCGGATTTCGAAGATTATCAACGCGACGGGCATTATCTTGCACACCAACCTCGGACGAAGCCCGCTTCCGCACGGTATTTGGGATGCGGCAAAGGAAGCCGCCCAATCATACTCGGCTATCGAGATGGATTTGGAGGACGGCAAACGGGGACCGCGGTTCCCCTTTGCTGTCGAAGCGATGAGTACGCTTGTCCGTGCGGAAGCGGCGCTGATGCTGAACAACAACGCCGCCGCCGTGTTTCTGTTACTTAAAGCGCTTGCAAGCGGAAAAGAGGTTATCGTTGCGCGCGGCCAGCAGGTGCAAATAGGCGGCGGCTTCCGCATTCCCGATATTCTGCGGGAGGCAGGCTGTACGCTTGTAGAAGTCGGCACCACAAACATCACCACCCTTGAAGACATTACCGCCGCCGTTACCGAACAGACGGCGATGGTGCTGTGGGTGCATACCTCAAACTATAAAATCCGCGGCTTTACGGAGCAACCTTCCCTTACCGCCATCCGCAAGGCCTTGCCGCCTGAGGTTATTCTTGCGGTGGATCAAGGGTCAGGCGTTATTTCGCTTAGCCTACAAGATGAGCCGACCGTACCGGCCTTATTAAAAGAAGGCGCCGACCTCGTTTGTTTCTCGGGGGATAAAGTATTCGGCGGCCCGCAGTGCGGATGGATTACCGGCAAAAAAGATTTAATCGCCCTCATTGCCCGCCATCCGCTGATGCGCACCTATCGGGTAGGCCGCGCCGTTGCCGCTCTAATGGAAGAGACCCTCGTGCACTATCTGAATAACGGAAAGAGCGCCGCGGCCGAAGCGTTGCTGCTTGACCCTGCCGTGATAAAAAAACGCAGTGAAAAACTTGTAAGAAAACTGCCGTCCGGAACCGCATGTGTTGTCCCCTACCCTTTCTCGCTCGGCGGCGGCAGCACCCCCGACGAAGCCTTCCCGTCATGGGCAATTATGCTGCACACGCATAAACCGGAAGCGGTAAAGACAGCGCTGCGGTTTTGCAGCATTCCGATTATCGCTATTATTTCGGAGGACAGGCTGCTCTTACACCTTGCCGCCGTAAATCCTGCCGATGATATCTATATTATCAAAGAATTACAGGAAATCTCTAAAAACTCGCCCGGCTTTTAGAGGTTCGTTAAAAAATCACAGAGGTGCGTTGGCTATGGCATATATTTTGGGAACCGCCGGACACGTCGATCACGGCAAAACCGCATTGGTAAAATGCTTAACCGGAGTGGAAACCAGCCACATCCCCGAAGAAAAGAAGCGGGGTATGACAATTGAGCTGGGTTTTGCCGCCTTGGAAGATCCCGTACACGGAACGATCGGCATCGTCGATGTTCCCGGACACGAACGGTTTATCCGTAACATGGTGGCAGGCACGTGGGGACTTGACGCGGCAATGCTGATTGTCGCAGCGGACGACGGGTGGATGCAGATGTCGTCGGATCACCTGCGGGTACTTAAAGCGATGCATATCAACTCCATCCTGTTGGTCATAACCAAATCCGACTTGGCCGATCCCGATATGATCGAGCTGATACGGGAAGATGCAAATCGTCATTGCCGCGAAATCCTCGGACGGGAATTACCCTCGGTGGCAGTTTCCGCACATACCGGCGCCGGTATCGACGAACTCAAGAAAAAAATTACGGAATTATTGAGTGCCGTCCGTACCGCTCCGTTGGATAAGCCGTTCCTGTATATCGACCGCGCCTTTACGCTGAAAGGAATCGGCATCACGGTAACCGGTACGCTCCGCGGTAAAAGCATTGCCGTCGGCGATCAGCTTGCACTCTATCCCGACGGAACCGAGTGCAAGATTAAAAACATCCAAAATCACCACGCCGACGTATCTTCTTCCGAATCGGGAATGCGGACGGCGCTCAACCTGAAAATATCCGAAAAAGAAAAGGTAGCGCGCGGTATGCTGCTTGCAGGCCTTGGCGAAAGTCCCGTACTGCAAGGATCCGAGCTGCTCGTCCGTGTCGATGAATATTTTAACAAACAGGAAACCGGCGCCGGCATCAAAAATCATATCGAACTGGAACTTGCAACCGGCAGTACCAATGCCATCGGCGCAATTCACTTTAACAAAACCGATCCTACGCTGGCGCGGGTGTCCTTGCAGGAACCTATCGCCGGACGATGGAACCAACCAGCCGTCCTTATCAGGCATGGCGGAAGCTCAATTCTTGCCTCATGCAGAATACTTGCGGCCTTTGACTCCTACCGCGCATCCGTCTTTAAACAGTTCTTTTCGGTGTATGCCGGACGGGAATTACCGTCGTGGAAAAGCTGCGGCTTTTTTATCACCGGCTTTATAGAGAAAGACCGCGCGGAACCTAAGGAGCTTTCGGTTGACGCAAAAGACGTTACGGCCTGCGGCAAACAGCTCATCTTTACCAAAAAGCTTGCCGAATGGGAAGCAAAGATTTTAGAGACCGCAAAGAAAAGTCAGGCAGGTTTTACTGCAGAGGAAATCGATACGGCTGTGCCGGTAAAGGTGCGGCAGGAAATCCTGAAAAAACTGTGTGCGGAAAACAAACTCGCCAATGAAGGCAGTGTGTATAAGCTGGCAGGCAGCGGGGATACCTTGTCGAAAACGGCACAGCAGCTGTTACAGTTGGCGCTTAAAGCAGGGTTCGACGGTATCGAAATAGATAAAATCCAGCTGCCGCAGGTGCGGAAAGACGCCCGCGATTTGGTAAAGCTCGGTAAGCTCGTCGTATTGGAAAATTTTTTGCACTACCACCGTGAGATATACGATAAAGCGATTGCCGCTATCTTAAAAGGGAAAAAAGCAGGCGACATCATCACCATTGCAGACGCCCGTACCGCGACCAATCTTTCGCGCAAATATGTTATCCCCCTGCTCAATGTTCTGGAAAAAAACGGCAAGGTAAAGCGGCAGGAGAATGACCGAATCGTTTTGTAGAGTAACCACATCAACTTCTTTTCATATTCCCGCAGAAAAGAGAGGCTATTCGACCAGAACTGCCAAGGATGGCAGTGGTTCCATATAGTAGCGATGTTTTGTGCGTGCACAAAACTCGCCTTCAACTGATGTACATGGATGTACAACAGTTGAAGATGGTTCAAATGGTCTCATAGTCTTCCTTTTTCTGCGATTATGATTTATTTGTCTGGTGCGATTACCCTTCTTTTAAAATAAAGTGTGCGGATTCTCCTCGACTTTTTGCATTTTATTACGTATACTTAATAAAGAAGGTTTCTAAAAATGTGTTCAACCTTTTTAGAATGACCCGAAAGAAGGAGGCTTCAAAAGGCAGCTACTTTTGCGGCGCCTTCACACACCTGATACCGTATAGGAGGTCTCGTATGAACATCAATTTACAGGCGGTAAAATTTACACTGGACGAAGATCAAAAAACCTTCGTACACAAGAAATTTGAACGGATTAAGTATGCGGAAGATTTAATTGTCGATGTCCTCTGCACGATAAAATTCGACAAAAAGTTCACCTACGAATGTACCGTCAATTTTAAGGGTGGAACCGCACACGTTTCCACCGAAGATTATGACTTTAACGCAGGGGTCAATAAATTGATGGATATTTTGGATCAAAAAGTACGAAAAGAAAAAGATAAGATACAAGCTAAAAAATAACAGTCCCGCAAAACGGCTAATCCCCATCGGATTAGCCGTTTTTTTATAATGAGGCGTAAAAATTGCTCCCCTTATCACCCGTAATCAAGAATACCGGCAAGTCTTTGACCGAAATCAATGGTACGGCTTATGTAATAATTTTTACAGCTCACCTCTTATATTTTAAACTTAGATACTTCCTGTGCCAAATTTTCGATACTTCGTTTGTTTTTATTGGTGATTTCTTTTACGCCTTGGATTGCATTATTGATTTGCACTGCCGCCGCCGCCATTTCTTTCATACTTGCTGCGATTGTGTTGGTAAGCCCGTCGAGTTTTTGCATTTCGTGCGCGACCCCTTCTCCGCCTTTCAGCATATCACCTGAACCGTCTTCTATTTCAACAGTTACCTCGCTGATATTTTTAATAGCATCCAATACTTCGCGGCTCCCGTTTTCCTGCTCTCTCATCGACTCGGTTAAACGGGTACTCATATTTTTTACCTGATCGGAAAGCGTAAAAATAGTAGCAAATTTTTCGCCGGCAACTTTTGAAGACGTAGAAAGCCCTTCGATTTCCGCACTTAAACTCTTAAGCGTTGCGGTAATTGTTTTACCCTGCGCAGCAGAATCTTCTGCAAGTTTGCGGATTTCGTCAGCGACAACGGCAAACCCCTTACCGGCTTCACCGGCATGAGCTGCTTCAATAGCGGCATTCATTGCGAGTAAGTTTGTTTGCGATGCAATATGCTGAATGACACTTGAGGCTTCCATCAAACTTCCCGACTCTTCGGCAATTTTTTGAGTAACACTGCCGGTATTTACGATGATTTCTCGTCCGTCGGCGGTCGCTTCCGCAAGTGTTTTAATAACCCCGTCCGTCTTTTCAAGCGTATCGGTAATCGATGCGATATTGGCGACCATCTCTTCTATCGCAGAAGAGGAAATAGATACGCTTGCCGACTGGCTTTCTATGCGGGTATTTAATTGCCGTATCGTCTTGATAATTTCTTCAACCGTTGCAGCCGTTTCTCCGACGCTTGCAGTTTGTGTCAGTGCTTGCTGTTTTACGCCGTCAATATTTTCATTTATCTTATGGACAGCTTGTGCAGTCTCGGTCATATTCTGAGCAAGTTCATCGCCGATTGACCGCATCATTTCAGCATTGCTGTCGATAGATTGTATGGCAGTTCTAATCTTTTTAATCGTTTCATTAAAATATTCCGATAGCCGCGTTACTTCATCATTACCGATAAGAGGAAGCTGCACGGTCAAATCGCCCTCTCCTTGCGAAATATCTTTCAACGCATTAACAGCTGTCTGAACGGGAGCGACCATCTTTGCCGCAATAAAAAATATAATTGTCAGTGTTACCGCAAGGATAATAATACTGATAATAATGATAAGTTTACGAAAATCTGTAATTGCACCGAGAAACTCTTCCGCTGGGGCGGCAATAATAATTGTCCATTCCGTATCCGGCATTTTCGTATAGGCTGCAATATGCTTTTTACCATCATAAGTATAATAACCGATACCGTCGGAAGAATCTGAAACCGCTTGCCGCTGAAACTCTGCGATAGATGCAAAGGAGCGGTCGGTCTTTGCCAATTCCATTGTATTTTGTTGCGCTTCCACGATTGACATATTCTTGTGAGCAATGGTTGTTCCGTCTGTCCCTAAAATATGACAATTCCCCGTTTTACCGATTTTGATTTCGGATATGATATCGCAAATAGAGGTTCCCTCAAGGCCGGCTCCCAAAACAGCGATAACCTCACGATCGCTATCTAATAGCGGAACAGCCAAAATAACTTCCAGTTTTTTAGTTGCCGTTGAAATATGAGGTGCGGTAATAAATGAATCCCCATTGACTGCGCTCTTATACCAGTCCGTATCCCCGACAAAGGTAACCGTACCGTCGGCATAATAGCTGTTTCCCTTAGTGTCACATATATTAAAAAAATTGAGAGTGTCGGCATAGCCGAAATCACTGCGCACGATTCGTGTTTTTTCCGTAAAAGATACCGAAGGATCCTTCATCGCCGGATTACGCATAAATCCGCGTAAAAAATTGAAGTCACTGGCAATATCACTACTGATAAACAAGGCAATATCATTTACTTTGTCGATAAGATGCGCATTAACCCGCGCAGTAAGGGCTTGTTGCGCAGTATACCGCGCCAACGAACCTTGTATAACACCGGCTACCGTAATCAATGTTCCAAAAATGATAAGCAGTTTCTTACGAATAGAAAAATTTTTCTTTTCCCGCATAAAGAGAAATACCTCCACATACTGGAATCCTCTAACAAGTCGGTTAGTTTTTAGAGGCTCCCTTTTCTACAATAATATAGTTACTATATCTAAGTTTGGCAGAGATGACAATACGTATCCGACTTTATGAGAAACGCATCAACTACTTTGTAAAACTCGTCCACAGAATAATATTCAACCCTTTCTTTTGAAAAGTATTGGTTCTGCGTAGCAGTCTCTGTTATTCTGCGATTCCTATCTGTTTATCCAATACGATCGGCCTACCGTGCAAATAGACAACAGACTATAAGTTTGATAGAATATATCAGAAAAAGTTACGGCTATCAGATATCTCTCAAAACTCCGTTCTTTTTATGACACTCGTTCTAAGAAAAGATGAATAGAAGGATATATGAAAATTTTAGTTACCGTATTTGATCTCTTCGGCGGGAAGATCTGCTAGCGGTACATTCAGTATGAGTATTATCGGACTGTTAATTACCGCGTTTTTACCGGCTGCCGCAGCGGTCTATATTGCAATAAAAAAACACATTCCCGTTTATGCGCTTGCCGCCGTATTCTTTGCAGCGGCAGCGTCACTGCTTCCGGTGCTTGCGCTCCAGCATAGTGTGCATACTTTTTTAGATGCCGGTATTGCAAAACAATCGGAAGCGGTGAGGCTCTTGTTTAACAGCTTTATTACGGCAGCCTTGATAGAAGAAGGTGTTAAAGCAGCGGTATTCGGTTTAACGGCTGCTATGGTTTTAAAAAAAAGATTCGGGATTACACAGAGTATGCTGCTTGGCGTATTCTTCGGCTTTGTCTTTAGCAGTTTTGAAAATATCTCATATAGTTTGCGGTATTCCAACGTGCAGTTTCTCCGGCTTGTTACCGCCGCCGTATTACACGGGGCGCTCGGCTGTTTTTATGCATCAATGGCATACACAAAAACAAAGCGGAAAGCTGCGTTCGTCTTTCTCGCAGCGGTTGTTCTCCACGGGCTTTATAACTTTTTTATTTCGCTGGGCGGCGGCTTCATACTCCCCGCAGCGGCGGTACTCGGCATTGCCTGCTTATATGCAGCACGGCTTGTTACGCCTTCGCGTCCTTAATTAAGAACCTCTAAAAACCGCAGTTTTTAGAGGTTTCCCTTAAGTTTATTTGCGATGTTTTACTTTAAGTCATTATAATATAAAGACTTAAAGTAAAACTCGTCGTGCATCTCTAAAAGCTAACCGAGCTTTTAGAGATGCACAATTCTGAATATCAACTCCACTTCAAGATCGGAAGCCTTATAATGCCAAAAAATGATATCCGAAGTTTG
This sequence comes from Treponema medium, assembly GCF_017161265.1. NCBI lineage: Bacteria > Pseudomonadati > Spirochaetota > Spirochaetia > Treponematales > Treponemataceae > Treponema > Treponema medium. Next base: position 91,422 of record NZ_CP031393.1, read on the forward strand.
CTCCACCGATACGGGGCTGAGTTGATAGAGTTTATACAAAAAAGAATTTGCATTCAGCGGTTCTTGGCGTAAATCCATCGTAATCTCGTACTGCTGCGCTTCCGTCTTTCGGCACAGAAAATAAGCAGTCTCATTCAACTCGGCGCCGTTAGCCGTAAAGCGGCGGTCTGCTCCGTACAAGAACGAACCGTTTGCGGCGGGAGCGGAACAAAATGTATAAACCAAATCGTCTTTAATTTCCTTACCGTTTATCCGCAACCGAATAAGCTCCGCCGCAGCCCCTTGTGCAAGCGCAGCGTGAGCATCTGCCGCATTGCCCGCGCCGGTATTTCCGGCAGTACCGGCATCATTGACGGTATCGGTAATCGTACCGCCGCTTGTGCCGACAGCATTGTTTCCATTGGTTCCCACAACACTATTTCCGGTTGATGCAGTTGCTTTCTGTACAGCTTGGCCGGTTTGCCTATTCTCTTTTTGAGCAGCTTGAGCGGTTTGCGCTTGCAGTTTTTCCAATTCGCTTAAAATCTTTGTTAAAACGGCGCCGCCCGTATCGGTTTGCAAACCGGTTACATTGCCCAAGCCTCCATTGCCGCCTAATCCCGCATCGCTGCCGAGCAAATTATTGAGCAGCGTCAGGTTACCGCTGTTTTGGCTTAATGCTGCCAGCGTTTTAGCGTTGAGTCCGTTCAGCGCCGTTGATTTTTTTACATCGCTTTTACCGGAATTACCGGAAGCGGCAGCGGCGTTACTTGTCTGTTTCCCCTTCGCCCCTGCTGCGGACGATGGAGTGCGTTTTTGTTGCAAAAACGTCGGAGGCTGAATAACGGGAGGCGCCGGCGGCCGAGTGATCCCTCCGCCGATAGTAACTTCAGGGATGTCCGGTATCGCCGGTATTTGCATTTGCCCGCCGCCGACTCCGGTATTATCCGCAGCGAGGGGAGAAAGCAGCCGCAGCAAAAAGAAAAAACAGAAGATAAACGGCGTTACGGGCATCTTTGCAAGCGTGTCTTCCAACTCGCTGAGCCGCGCTTGCAGGCTGACAATCGTGCGCTCAATTCGGCGCTTTTCATTTTCCAACTTACGCCGAGGGTCTTCATCCTGCGGTTTATTTTTTACACTGTCGCGCACAAACGCAGGACTGTGCTTTTGTAAAAAAAGATCCTCTGCTGCGGCGCGTTTATCAGGGTTTGCAATATTCGCAACCACCTTCATCGCTTCATAGCCGAGTTCCGGCTTTACATCGAACGCATGTATTTTCTCAATCGTCGCAGCGGAGGCGCGCGGCAGGCACAGCACACGGTCGATATAATCTTCGTAGCGGACACCGGCTTGCTTACAGAGCACCCGCGCCTTGCTCAAAAGCCTGCCGAGTTCCTTCATCAGCTTGCCGTCCTCCGCCATAATGGTCGTCCTGATTGTATCCGTCAGTTCAAGCAGTTCAGGCGATTCTTCCATAGCGATTTTATACAGCCCCTTCTCCTCCGCCTTTTGCAGCAGCCGATGAAAATAACTCCAAAACCGCTGCGTATGTACACGGCCGGAACGGGTGCCGTCCAACTCGCAGAGCCGATGATGCGTATATTCGTGAATAGCGGTGTACAGTAGTTCGTTATCGACGGAAAAGTTTTTATTGTGCAGCAGAATCTCATGCGTATCGCTTTTATACAGCCCGTTGACTTTCTTGCTCGCCTTGCCGGTAAATGTTACCGAAAATTCAAGTTCCGACTCTTCAATCTGCAATAATATCTCTTTTACCTGATCCTGATTCATTGTGCTCCTCTCATCTCCCATGCGCCGGATAATGCAAGGCACACCGCAATAGCGGAAGTAACGGCGGTTTCCGTACGCAAAATTCTCCGTCCCATAGTATAGGCAGTGAACTGCTTTTTTGCAAACAACAGCCGTTCGTTCAAGCTCCAGCCCCGCTCATTTCCGACAGCAAGCCAAAGCGTTTGCTTCCCGTCCCACTGCAGCTGTGGCAGCGGATACATCGCAGGAATGCACAGCGCACCGTCTTGTTCAATACAATCTTGCCCAATATGACCTTGTTTCATGCGATTTTGTTCAATAGAACTTTGAGAACCTTGCTCAATGTGAAAAGGAACATCGAGCGTCGCCCGCAGATGATCCGGGCGGATATCATCTCCATACCGATCGAAAAAATGCCGTACACTATAGGCTCGATACACTTTCGGAATATGAGTATCTCCTGCCTGACTGCACCCGTCAATCAGCAGCCGCTCTATCTCCGTTTCCGCAGCGATATCGGCCTTGAGGTAAGATTTTTCCCCCAACTCGGTGCCGATCAGATACAATGCCTCAATCCCAAGCCCTGCGACATCACGCAAAATACGGCGCAGCTGAATGGGACGCGGAAACCCGAGTATCAGTCTGATGGGCGGCAGCACGGAAACATCGTCTCCTCCGCCCGCTTTGTCCGCTACGGTAAACCGTGCAGTCAACAGCTCATCGGAAAAAGAAGTAATTTCCGCCGTTCCTTTTTCCCCGTCAATGATACCCGCCTTGAATACCGCCCCCACGCCGAACTTCAGCACTTTTTTGATATGTAAAAAGCGTTCATCAGTTTTGGCAAAAGAAAAATTCCCGTCTGAAAGTTCTTCCTGTCGTAATAAAATAATATTCATGGCAGCCTTGCCGCCCTTAACCTGTGATATGTCTTAATGTAAAATTGAGAACAATGTATGCGGTATAAAAGATAAAAAGAACCGCGCCTTGCAGCCGTGTTATGACGCTGCGCTGACGTGTTGAACAAAAGCGGAAAATGCCGAGCACCAGCAGCATGGTCGGGAATTGCAGATAGTAAAAATCTACCGGTACACGGATACCGGCGGGAGTTACCGCAGCCGCTACACCCAACACAAAGAGGACGTTCAAGATATCCGCCCCGATGATGTTGCCTGCCGCGAGTTCTCCGTGTCCTTTCCGAACGGCGGTTATGGCAGTTACCAATTCAGGTACACTCGTGCCGAACGCGACCAAAGTCGCCGCGATAATACTCTGCGGAATACCGATCTTTATGGCGGAAACTTCTACCGCAGGGATCAGTATCTTAGACGAGAGCACGACCACCGTGATTCCTACAGCCAGCCACACAAGTAGCAGCCACAACGGCTTTTGATTTTCTTCTGCCGTATCCTGTTCGCTCTCTTCCATAGATTCTTTTGCCCAGCGGAACGATATGTACATATAACACGCGAGCAGCACGACAAATATCCAACCCATCCACTGATAGATTTTCCCCTCCCTGCCCGGAGAGAAAAAGGGAAGCGAAACAAGTGTCAGCAGCATCGCCGCTGCAAATTGCACGGTACCCTGCCGGTGAATAAGCCGTTTATCGACCGGCACCGTACCAAGCATGGCGGCAAGCCCGATAATGAGAGCCGTATCCGCAATAATCGAGCCGATAGCATTCCCAAGCGCGAGTTCCGCATTTCCTTTAATTGCCGCCAATGTAGACACCGACGCTTCGGGCAGGGTCGTGCCGAGACTGACAATCGTCGCACCGATCACCATCTTGGGCATTCCCCATTTAAGCGAAAGGGCAACCGCGCTGTCTACCAGCCAATCCGCACCCTTACTCAGCGTAAACAAGCTTGCGACAAGCACAATCAACGATATCACAACCGATGAATTCATTAAAAAATTATGTAAGAGTGCATCCATATAAACCTCGTAAAATATCAGCAACCGGAATATCTGGAAATATACCGGTTTAGGCAAAATCACGCAAGACAGCTTGCAGGGCACAGCCGGATACACCGTTCGGTATGCCCCTACATAAACTTTTTAACGAGGTTGAAATTTTTCTCGCTGTAGGGATGATAGCGCATCGGTAAGTCTACCAGCAAGGATTTTTTCATTACGCTCTTTTCGTGGCTGAATGTGTAAAAGCTTTGTTTCCCGTGGTAATTCCCCATGCCGCTTGTTCCGACGCCGCCGAAGGGCATGTACGGTGTCGCAAGATGCACGATTGTGTCGTTGATGCACCCGCCGCCGAACGATACTTCCGACAGAATTTTCCGCTCTACAGCCGCATCCTTGGTAAAGAGATAGAGGGCAAGCGGCTTCGGACGGGCACGGATTTGATCGACAGCCCACTGCAAATCGGTAAACGGGATGAGCGGCAAGATGGGGCCGAAAATTTCTTCCTGCATAACCGGTGATTCAAAGCTGATATTATCCAACACCGTCAGCGGTATAAAACGCCCGTGCGCATCCTTTTCCCCGCCGATAACAGCCGTTTCTCCTTCCATTAAATGTGAGAGCCGTTCAAAATGTTTGTCGTTGACAATCCGCGTCATGTTGCATGAGGCATACGCATCCGTCGGTAAAAATTCATGAAGGACAGCCTTGCACTGTTCGATAAACGCTTCTTTTACCGCTGCGTCAATCAGCACATAGTCGGGAGCGACGCAGGTTTGCCCGCCGTTCAGTATCTTACCGAAAAGAATGCGCCGCGCTGCCGCTTTCATATCGGCGGTTTTATCGATAATACAGGGGGATTTGCCGCCGAGTTCCAGCGTTACCGGCGTTAGGTTCCGTGCGGCAGCCTCCATAACAAGCTTACCGACTACCGTACCGCCGGTAAAGAAGATGTAATCAAACTTTTGTTCCAAAAGTCCGGCGTTCTCTTCTCGTCCGCCGGTTACAACCGTAACAAAACCCGGCTCAAAGGTTTCCGCAATCAAATCGGCGATTACTTTTGAGGTTTCGGGAGTGTAATTCGAAGGCTTTATCACTGCGCAGTTTCCTGCGGCAATCGCACCGGCAAGCGGCGTCAGCGTTAAATTGACGGGATAGTTCCACGGCGACATAATCAGCACGGTGCCGTACGGTTCGTAATAAATCGTACTCGATGCTAAAAAATGACTGAGCGGCGTGCGTACCCGTTTCGGCTTCATCAATTTTTTCAAGTGTTTCGATAAGAAGCGAACTTCCTCCTGCACCATACCGATTTCCGTAAGGTAGGTCTCCATCGGCGCCTTGTGTAAATCCTTATAGAGCGCATCGCTTATCCGCTGCTGATATGCGTGAACGGCGGCTCCCAGCTTACGAAGCTGTTCGGCACGGAATTGATATGATTTTGTCGCATTTGATGCAAAAAAGGTCGAAGTATTCCGCACCAGCGCGGCTATGGCTATTCTTGTCATATAATCATTCTCCCCCGACGCAAAGGCTCAAGAGAAAAAAAGTATGATAAAATACGATTCTTCCTCTATCCATTTCGGCGGTTTGCTGATATAATCTATCTATAAAAATACTACTATTATTTGCTTGGATACAATAGCGTAGATAATTATTATACTATAGAAAAGCCTCTATATAAAGTAGAGATTTTTAATAAAAATCAATATAACGAAGGAGATTCAACATGGATTTTACGTTGAGCAGAGAACAGCTCATGGCGCAGCAATTGTTTCGTGACTTTGCGCAAAACGAAGTAAAACCGATCGCTGCCGAAGTCGACGAAGAGGAAAAATTTCCTGAAGAGAATGTCAAAAAGATGGCAAAGCTGGGATTCTTCGGTATTCCCGTTCCGAAACAGTACGGCGGACAAGGCGCTGACGTTTTAACCTATGCTATGTGCGTAGAAGAAATGAGCAAGGTATGCGGAACGACCGGTGTTATCATTTCCGCCCATACGTCACTTTGTATCGATCCGATTATGCACTTCGGAACGGAAGCACAAAAGATGAAGTATGTTCCCGATTTAGCCTCCGGTAAAAAAATCGGTGCATTCGGTTTAACCGAACCGGGCGCCGGTACCGATGCTCAAGGACAGCAGACCACTGCAGTACTCGACGGCGACCACTGGGTGTTAAACGGCAGCAAGATCTTTATCACCAATGCGGGCTATGCCGATGTCTTTATCGTTATCGCAGTAACCGGTATCGTAAAGGATAAAAAAGGCCGCTCCGTAAAAGAAATCAGCGCATTCATCGTAGAGCGCGGCTTCCCCGGCTTCTCTGTCGGTAAGCATGAAAAGAAGATGGGTATCCGCGGTTCTTCAACCTGCGAATTGGTCTTTGAAGATTGCATTGTACCGAAAGAAAACCTCCTCGGCGTACAGGGACGCGGCTTTATTATCGCTATGGCAACCCTCGACGGCGGACGCATCGGTATTGCAGCACAGGCGCTCGGCCTTGCAGAAGGCGCTATCGAAGAAACCATCAAATATACAAAAGAGCGTGTCCAGTTCGGAAAACGCATCAGCCAGCAGCAGAACACCCAGTTCCAGCTTGCGGATATGGCAGCCCGTACACAAGGCGCTCAGTATCTTGTCTATGCGGCGGCATGCAAGAAACAGGCAGCCAACGAAAATCCCAATATCCGGTATTCTGCGGAAGCGGCAATGGCGAAGCTCGTTGCAGCTGAGGTCGCAAGCGACGTAACGCGCCGCTGTTTACAGCTCTTCGGCGGATACGGCTATACCCGCGACTACCCGATCGAGCGGATGATGCGCGACGCAAAGATTACGGAAATTTACGAGGGCACGAGCGAAGTTCAGCGCATGGTTATTGCCGCAAACCTCGGCGTCAATTAAGGAGGACAAGAACAGATGAAAGCTATTGTTTGTGTAAAACAAGTTCCCGATACATCCGGAAAAGTTGCCGTCAAAGAAAACGGGCAGCTTGACCGCGCTTCGATGATGACCATCACCAACCCCGATGACTTAAACGCGATTGAAGCGGCGCTGCAGCTAAAAGATCAAACCGGCTGTGAAGTTGTCGCTATTTCGATGGGGCCGCCCCCTGCAGAAAGCATGCTCCGTGAGCTGTTGGCGCGCGGCGTTGACAAGGCGGTACTGGTTTCCAGCCGTGAGTTCGGCGGAAGTGACACGTATGCTACCAGTCAGATTTTGGCAGCAGCTGTACGCCGCGTCGGTGTAGGACCGGAAGATGTTGTATTCTGCGGACGGCAGGCAATCGACGGCGATACCGCACAGGTAGGCCCGCAGATCGCTGAAAAACTGAATCTCCCGCAGATCACCTACGCAGCTGATATTAAAAAAGAAGGCAACACACTGACGGTAAAGCGTATGCTCGAAGACGGCTACATGATGCTCAAGGTAAAGACACCCTGTCTTATCACCTGTATCAAAGAGCTGAACGAACCGCGTTATATGAGCGTCAGCGGTATTATGGAATGCTACTCAAAGCCGTATGAGGTATACAATTACGAAACCTTGAAGGACGATCCGCTCATCGATAAAGACACGATCGGTTTGGAAGGTTCTCCGACAAACGTATACAAGTCCTTTACCCCGCCGCAGAAGGGCGCCGGTACGATGATGGAAGGCGCCGACAAAGCCGCTTGTGAAAAGCTCGTCGGTATGCTGGCAGAAAAACATATCATTTAATGAAGGAGGAGAATGTACAAATGGCTTACGATAGCAAAGACACTGAAGCCTTCAAAGGCGTGTGGGTATTTTGTGAACAGCGCAACGGAGAAATCCTCAACACCTCGTTTGAATTATTGAGCGAAGGCCGGAAGCTCGCCGACGAATTAAAGGGCGAACTCTGCGGCGTTGTACTTGGAAAAGGTATTAAAGAAGATGCGTTAAAGAATCTCGGCGGTTACGGCGCCGACAAGGTGTACTACTGCGAGCACGATCTTCTTGCCGATTATACAACCGATGCGTATACAAAAGTGATTACCGCATTGGTACAGGATAAAAAACCGGAAGTTTTCTTAATCGGTGCAACAACCATCGGACGTGACTTAGGCCCCCGCTGTGCCGCACGGCTCCATACCGGATTGACCGCCGACACCACGCACCTCGACGTCGATACTGAAAAATATAAGGAATTCCTCCGCACCAGCTCGACAATGGATGTCGAAAAGACACCCTTTAAGGTAAACACCAACTTGAAGATGACCCGTCCGGCGTTCGGCGGTCACTTGATGGCAACGATTGTGTGTCCCCGCTTCCGCCCGCAGATTGCAACCGTGCGTCCCGGCGTTATGAAGAAGCAGGATTTTGATTCTGCAAAAGCGGCAAAGACCGTAATTGAAAAGCCGAAAGTTGAACTTTCCAAGGCCGATATCACTGTCGATATCCTCGAAATCAAGAAAACCGCAAAGAATATCGTAGACTTGATCGGAGCAAATGTGGTTGTTTCCGTCGGACGAGGTATCGGTAAGGATCACAAAGCGGGTATCAAACTGGCTGAAGATTTGGCTCAGGCGCTCGGCGGCGTTGTCGGGGCTTCCCGTGCCGTTGTTGACTCCGGCTGGATGGATGCAAACCATCAGGTTGGACAGACCGGTAAAACCGTACATCCGCATATCTATGTGGCAGTCGGTATTTCAGGAGCAATTCAGCACCTTGCCGGTATGCAGGATTCCGAGTACATCATCGCGGTCAACAAGAATCCCGATGCACCGATCTTCGGTGTAGCCGACTACGGTATTGCAGGAGACCTGTTCAAGGTACTTCCGATGCTGACCGAAGCGGTTAAAGCGGCAAAAGGCAGCCTGTAATTTTTAAGCTGTGATGCAAAAAGCCTGTTTTTCCTCTGTGGAAGAACAGGCTTTTTTTAGTAATAATCGGAGGAGGTGGCAACGCCCCTATCAATTTCTTGATACTTATCACGTATATTCGACCTGTTCGATAACTTCGTTGTTGAACAGGTTTATTATTATGTTTAATCCGTAGGGAAAAATAGTATGCCGAAAAAACTAACACTCCCTATAGCACTTGTTATACGTATTAACACGTGTTATAATAATAGTATAAGGTGCTACTTATGACGGCAAACGAGATTATAAAACTATTAAAAAAAGCAGGTTATGAAATTATTGCCGGAGCAAAACACGATAAGGCAATTCATAAAGAAACAGGTAAAATGATAGCAATACCTCGTCATAAAGGCGATATTCCGGTAGGAACTGCCCATAACATTCTAAAAGCAGCGGGCTTAAAATAGCTAAAGGAGCGTAAAATAAAAGCCGTATAAATAGCACGGCTTTTATTTACCCTAGTTGCTCAAGTGCAAACTAGTATATCATCTGCACGTTCTCACTTCGTTGCGAACGTGCGTAAAAAGTCAATCGAAAGTTGACACTTTCTTCTTGACTTTTTATGGGAGAGCTTAATATGAAATATACATATCCTGTTATGTTTGAATACGATGACGGAAAAATAAGTGTAAAAGTTCCTGATATTCCCGGCTGTTTTACATTTGGAGACACAATCGCTGAAGCAATAGAGATGGCAGAGGATGCTATGGCTATGATGCTCGCTCATTATGAAGACCATCACCAAGTGATACCAAAGCCGAGTGATATATCAAAAATAAAAATAAAAAACGGATTTGTGAATTATGTAATAGCCGACACTGATGCTTGGCGTAAACAGTTTTCTGAAAAGCCTGTAAAAAAAACAGTTACGATTCCGGCATGGCTGAATTATAAAGCGGAAGAAGCCGGAGTTAATTTTTCACAAGAGTTGCAAAATGCATTAAAGCAACGGTTACAAATAGCGCTGTAGCTGTTACACTGTAATGCAAGCTCCCTGTTAATCCCTGTTCCTTGCACTCACCTGAAAAATACGGTATCATAAAACTATATAAGCTATAGGGAACCTCTAAAAACTTCCGTTTTTAGAGGTTTTCCTTAGACTTATTTGCGACGTATTTTTTATAAATTATTACAGTATAAAAATTTATAAAAAATACTCGTCGGGCATCTCTAAAAATCTAACCGAGTTTTTAGAGATACCCTATGCATATAGATAAACATGGAGGCAATTATGAAAAACAAACATGCGAAAGTTTTTGTTGTATTTTTAGGATCGGCGCTGCTGTTAAGCCCGCTTGTGATGCTTATTTCTTGTAAGCAATTACATAAAACTCCTGCTACCCCCCCCCCCCCCGATTTAACTAATCCTCCATCTGAAAATCCGGGACAGGGAAACCCAAATTCCCCTAATCCTAATCCGTCAAATCCTACACCGGTAACAAAATACAAGGTTACCGTAACACAGCCCGCAAACGGCAACATTGAAGTAAGCCCCGCTCTTCCTGCCGACGGAAAGGTTGATAAAGGCAGCGAGCTCACCTTTAGGCTTTCCGCAAATGCAGGCTATAAGGTCAAAGCGCTTACGATAGGCGATGCAACATATTCGGATGTTACAGATAATACCATTACAAAAAAAGTAAAGATTGAAAAAGAAACGGCAGTTTCAGCTATTGTTGAAGCGGAAGCAAGCAGTGAACCTATTCCGGGTGTACAAATTACAACTGATAGTAATGGAACTATTACTGCTACAGGTACTATATCGCTGGATCAAATTTCAAATCTGGCGGAAAAAGCCGTAAATGGTAATGTTATTGATACAAAAAATCTTACCATAAAATCGTTTAAAAAGGAAAATAATAACTTCACCGCTTACACGATAAGTAAAACTGCATTAAAAAAAGCTGCAAAGGCATTAAGTGTTTTAAATATCGAGAATGCAGACAGCACCAAACAAAACATTACACTTGATGAAAATGCAAACATAAAAACTATCAGCGGCGATATTTCATTAAAAGATATTATGGAATGTAGTAATGAAGAAACAACAGAAATAGCAAAATATATTGCTTATAATTTAAAAGAAAAAACAGAGCCTGATTTTGATTCAGCAAACTTAAAAATAAATACTTTTAATAAAAAGCCGAAAGAAAATTCCGAAAATATTGAATGGGAATATACATCAACTCCTATTACTCCAAAATTTTTAAAAGAAACTAAACTTAATGCTCTTAATAAAGCTCTTTTGAATTTTAAAGATGGCGGTATAAGTGTTGATGTAAGTTTTGCAAGTCATCAAGGAGAAACAGAAGAACAAAAACAAAATGATTATTTTGATATAACCGAATTCTATAATGAAATAGAAAACGGAAAATTGAAAAATATAAAGAACATTCCTGCCGATAAAGTTAAAGGAAACATTTTCTTAAGAGGAGAAAGAGAACTTAATATAGATACAAATAATGAAGATTATACAAATTATCCTAATGCTGAAGAATTAGTATCATTAATAAAAAAATTTAATAATAATAAAATTGTTACCGTTGGTTCTGTCTATGTTGCAGGAACACTAAATGAATTACTTCCATATTTATTAAAAATAAATGGGAAACCTCAAATAGAAAAGAATTATGGAGATATAAAAATTGTAAATTATTATAATACAAAATGTTATAAAACGGGATATAAAAATGGGAAACTGCCAGCAAGCCACCTTCAAGAATATTATAATCGTGCTAAACATAATGCAATGAGAATAATGGATACAACCATTGAAAATTTAGATTCAACAAATTACACTGGAGATTTTGTTGGTGATATGCTAACTAGAGTTAACTTTACAGGTGGTGATTTATCAAACATAAGTTTCTTTTCTTGTATGACAGGTGGTGGATATCTTAAATTTGAAAACACAATTTTACCAAAAACAATGGAAGGTTCTGTGATTTTTGATCTTACATTAAAAAATTCAAAATTTCCAGATTTAAACCTATCATTAGGAAAAACAATCAAAGCACTACCAAAAATAGAAAACTCATTAAAAATATACAATCTAAAAAATAAATTATTTGATCAATGGACTAAAGAAGACATAGAACAATTTAAGATGAAAAAAGATGGTCCTAAAGAATTCATTGGTCCAAGATATATATGGGAAAAATTTCCATATAAAAAAGAAAGTGAGTATGGAACACCTACTATATTTATTGAAGATAATACAACAGGTTCCATACAAAAACCTACCAATACATTCCTTGCTTTATTACAAAATCAAGGCAGGTCCCGCGGTTAGTTGATTTGTGCGATTTTTTGAAAATATGCGGGCAATTACTGCGTTACATTGCCAAAAGCGTACATCCTTGTACACTTTTGGCAGCAAGTTTCGGCACTGCCGAAACATCGCTTTTGATGTAACCGGCGGCATCCATGCCGCTTCTGAAAATCCTCGACGTATCAGAACTGCCATGGATGGCAGTGGTTCCAAGCTACAGCAAGTTTTTTCGTCAGAAAAACTTGTCGTTGAACAGCGTACACGGACGTACGCTGTTCAACAGGCCTGCGGTACTTTTTTGCCTAACTCCTTGCATCTGCTCCGCCTATTTGCAAAAAGTTGATTTTTATAGAGCCTTTATTTCTTCAACGGAAAGGCCTGTTCCTTCAGCTATTTTATCAATATCAAAACCAAACTGCTTAAAAGCCTTAGCCGTTTCAAGTTTGGTTTGATAGGCTCCCTGAGATATACCTTGTTCAATGCCTGTGGCAAAGGCTATTTCCCGTTCTTCTGCTCGTTGTACGGCTATATCGGTTTCATAATCATATTCGGCTAGTAACATATTTATAATTTTTCTATTTCCGCTTGAGTAAGCCCTGTACCCTCAGCAATTTTTGCTATCGGTATACCCATTTTCTTAAAAGCTAAAGCTGTTTTTATTACTCCATCGGAAAAGCCTCGCTTAATACCCTGTTCAATACCCTGTTGTATTCCTTGTTGTATTCCAATTCTTAGACTTTCTTCTCTCTGTACTGAGATGTCTGTATCGTAATCATATTCGGCTACTAACATATTTATTACCTCCCGTGATTTTCTCTGTAAGTATTCTTTTAAGATTCCTTTTTCTATACATATCTTTACCGCATTGGTAAAGCCATTTTCAGGATCAAGTTGCGTTTGTTTTCTTACCTCTTCAACAAAGAGACTGTATTCTTCAAGCGGTTTACAGCGGCTCAATACTTCTGCTCCTTTGTCCTTATTTATGTTATATACCTTTACCTCAAGCTCCAGCGGCACTTTTTCTGGTTTTGTTATAAACGCATCAGATAACTTTAGAACTGTAGTTTCAGGGTAATCTTCCTTGCCGTTATAGAAAACGTAGAATTCCGGCGTAGGTATTTTAGACAGCTTTCTTAAATATCTATCGGTCGGAGCTTGAAGTTTTTCATAGAGCCTTGCTATGTATTCTAAAAAACGCAAAGGCATGTTTTCGTTTATGGTGGATTGATGTTCTGCAAGAACGATAATCTTATTGTCGACAAGGCAGGAAACATCGTTGATTATGTTCATATACATAACATTATCGAGCCTTATGTTTTCTACAGGACAAGACATTTGCAGGTTTGTTCCGTGCAAAGCGTTATATAGCGATAAAAAGTTTTCTTTAGCTTTTTCGTCTTCTGCAAAAAGATCGACAAAAACCGAATCTTTATATTTTCTGTTTGCCGTGATCATAGCTGTTTCCTCTCTTGTTGTATTATAGCATAGATGAGCAGGTTTTAAAGGGGGACTGTACCCTCAGCGATTTTTGCTATCGGTATACTCATTTTCTTATTTCGTAACCGCAAATTCTATAGCTTCTTGTTTATAATCAATATCCGGCGGTAGGCAACCTGCATACTGTATCAGGGCATCATAAGCTCTATTTTTTTCTTGCTGAGGTATTGTTACAATATGTTGTCTATTCGTTTTTTTCATTTTTACAAATAAATATTCAATATAATGCTGCACTTCCTGCTGCAGCTCCTTTGAAAGCATATTGTATTGCCGCATCATTATATCGTTCATAGAACGCTCCTTATCTCCCCATCCCATAGCAGTATAGCACACTTTACCATTTCATTAAACGCTGCGAGCTTGGTAGTGTTTGCAGCTACTGTGATGACCAGCGGCTGTTATCGTTTACCGAAAATGCAGCATCACCATTTCTCCCTGCTGCAAGACGAACTGTTTGCCGGTACACATAAACCTTAGTTCATTACTATCCTTATTTTCAACAACGACCGTTAGTTTCTTATGCACCGGTATCGGCGTAGAAAATGATTCACCTTTTTGCAATCTAATCGAAGAAACAGGCTCCATATCATTTTTTTGCTGATTCACCGTTTCCGCACTGTCCCTCCGCGGTTGTAACTGAATGTTTGAAAGATAATCGTATTCGGACGGAGATTCTCTTTGAGTATGCTTCTCTGTTTCATCAAAAGTCAAATCCTTATTCAGCATTCTTGCATTTCTTGCAAAGGCTTCGGTTTTATCACTAGCATCTACTTGTATTTCTCCAGCCGTTGAAACCGTTAAATCGGCAACACCTGCCAATACGGTAATAGGAAAGTAAAGCGCTCCGGTAGCCGGGGTACTTGCGCATGACATCACACTGATGCACAATATGCAAAAATATAAATAATATCGTAGATGTTTCATATCTCAAACCTCCGTTTCTTGATGTTTCCCGATAGTAGTGGGAAATGAACCGTTCCTTATAAGCGGAACGAAGGCCCAATGCTGATATTGAGCATATCGATAAATAAATAGCTTGTTTTTCTTTTTCCGTCAGCCCCCCTGTATGAACCGAAAGGAATAAATATAAACGAGTTAAGCGCCGAAACATATAACCCGTATTTTTTTGAAAAATATGTTGTGAATGCAATTTCCGTGCTGACAGTAGGCATGAGTGTGACCGGCCTGAAAAAATGAGCAGGAGAAAGCGCAAACCCCAGCCCGATACCCGCAGAGATTTCGAAATTGCTGCCTCTACCGTGAGTATACCCGAACATAAAATGAAATAGAGTAAGCGGCAAAGATACCAATTTCGGTGTCGGTTCATCAGGGTCTTTGGGATAGGTTGTAAACCACACCGCCGTATTATTATGGATAAAAAAACTGAAACCGGATTTTTCTTTTGTAAAAATCATATCAAGATTAAGTGATGGTCCCATAATGATATACAAATCAGGCCGTATCCCTAAAAATACCGTTGACAAGGCAAATGACGGTGCAAATACATACTGTTCAAAAACCCGCTTCCGCTGTTTTTTAGATTTTACCGTAGGCTGAGCTGTAACCGATTTTTCTTTCGGATAGATACGGAAGGAAGCTCCCAAGGCGGCATCTACCGTGCTCATCGCTCGCATTTTTCCATCGTCCGCTAAAGCCGCAGGTAAAAAAACAAATTTATTATTTAATGTGAAATACAGTCCGTATTTTTCGGTAAAAAATTTTGAAATACTCAATTGAGTTACGAGTTCAGGTAAGATAAACATCACGCCCAAGCCGCCTGCTGCCGTAATTTCCAAATCGGTTTTTACTCCGTGAGTATATCCGAACAATACCCCGCCATGCCACACCGGAGTATAACCCGCTTGTGCAGAATCCTTGTTTGTTGCGGTGTAGGCAAGCGGAAAAAATACTTCATTTAAGAGTAAAAACGAAAAACCGGATCTAAGGGAAAATTGCATATCGAATTTAATTGAAGGGCCTAAGACGAACGGAAGTTCCAATGTATTTTTTGATGTAGAAAGCTCAAAACCGATACCCATGCCGGCAGCCGGCGCAAAAAGATATTCGTCAAATCCGGCGTGTTTCTTCTGCAATGGCGCAGTATTGTTCGGCTGCCCGCTGCTCGTATCATGTTCTCGGTGTTCGGCTTCCGCTGTATCATTGGACTGCAGTGCCGTTTCTTGTGAAAAGCAGGGAATCGCAGAGAAAAAACAAAGAAGTAATACAAAATAAAATTTGTGCATTTATTCATCCCTCCGTTCTCATGTATCCCTTAATTTAAATGCCCCGACTAGGCGAGCCGATGCGCTTATTATACTATCC
This sequence comes from Treponema medium, assembly GCF_017161265.1. NCBI lineage: Bacteria > Pseudomonadati > Spirochaetota > Spirochaetia > Treponematales > Treponemataceae > Treponema > Treponema medium. The sequence goes on from NZ_CP031393.1 coordinate 107,053, forward strand.
TACCGGGCAAAAGTAAAGCAAACCGCTAATTGCGTTTAAGAGATGCTCAATCCGATTTTTTTGTGTATAATACATTATTGAGCTTTCATCGCTGATAGAAACCAGATCATAGGCATCTCTAAAAAGTCGGTTAGATTTTTAGAAGCTTCACATATTTAAGAGGTTGTTATGCGCATCATATCCGGCTGTTCCACTATAGAAGACTGTATCCGCCGCTACGGTACGGACGCCCGCACCTGTTTTGTGTTTCCGTCACGGATTGCGGCTCGGCTTTGGATGCACCGTGCGCTTGCGTTGACCGGCCTTGCAGCGGTTCCTGCCGAACTGTTTATCGCATGGGATACCTTTAAGGCGGAGTGCTGTATCGCTCAAGCGGAAAATAAAAACCCGGCATCTCAGATTATCCGCTTGCTCTTTGCGCATCATATTGCAGCCGACAATGCTGCGGCGGCAAAACCCTTTCTACAGACCATCATCCCGGCGGACTACGCAGCCGACGGCGCTATATTTGCGCAATGGATTGCCGGTATTTTGCCGCAGTTGGATCACTGGGAAAAACGCGCGACGCAGCATAAAGCCGGTAAAGACGCCGAGTTCTCCGATTTACGGATTTTGAAAAAAGCGTATACGGAATTTTTGGATGCGCACCGGCTCTTTGAACCTTCGTGGGCAGGGGCGGAATTTATCCCGCATGCACAACAGTACATTTTACTCTATCCCGAATTAATGGAAGATTTTGACGAGTACCGAGGCCTGTTAGAAGAACGGCCGGAACTGTCGATGCTCCCCGCCCCTGCCTTTAAAGCGGAAACAACGCCGCTTATCCAATTCGGCACCATGCGGGAAGAGATTCGCGCTACGGCGCTTGCAGTTGAGCGGCTCTTGGCAACCGGAGTTCCCGCCGATGACATTGCGCTCAGCATTGCCGGTATTGAAGATACCGTACCGTATCTCAAGCGGGAGTTTGCATTGCTGAATATCCCTGCGGAATTTCGGCTCGGATTTAAACTCGGTGAACAGCAGGCGGGGCAGCTCTTTCCATTGCTTGAACAGTGCGTGCAGGAACATTATTCATTTGAAAGCCTTAAACCGCTGCTGCTCAATCCTCATATTCCGTGGAAGCATCCCGCGCAGATACAAGCACTCATCAATTTCGGCATAAAAAACAACTGTCTTGTTTCGTGGAAGGATGAAGGTCACTATAAAAACGTCTGGAAGGAGGCGTTTAAACTCCCTATTCCGTATAATCCTCATAGCAGTGCTGAGGAAGAGCAAGCCGAAAAAGAGCAGGCAAAAGAGTGGCTCATCCCCTTTATGAAGGCTGCGGAGCGGTTCGTGCAGGCTCAAACTTTTACCGAAATGAGGCGGCAGTACATTCTCTTTAGAGCGCAGTATCTGAATCCCGACGGCTTCTCAGCCGAAGACAATGCCGTCATCGGCCGCTGTATCACACTGATGCAGGAATTGGTACAGCTTGAACAGGATTTTGCCGACTGTCTGCCTGCACAACCCTATCGCTTTTTTACCGCTCAACTTTCCCGCGAAATCTATGTACCGCAAAATACCGGAAGAGCAGTCAGTATCTTTCCGTTTAGAGTTGCGGCTGCAACGCCCTTTGCTCATCACTTTGTCCTCAACTGCAATCAAAAAGCAAGCAGGGTGATTTATCAAAAACTTCCCTTCTTACGGAAAGACAAACGGGAAGAACTCGGCGTTGTCGAAAAAGATGCAACGCAGGCCTTTTTTGCGGTGTATGCAATATATGGCACGGTGCGCTTTTCCGTTTCCGAACAGACTTTTTCGGGCTTTACCGTCAGCAATGGCATTTTTACCGCCTTTGCCCCCCGTCCCGACTTGAATGACAGCGACTCTCTTTTGCAGGAATATCGCTTCTTTAAACGGGAAGAACCTGCGCCGGAAGCGCTGTATTCCGTACAAAAAGCGGGATTTGAACAATTCGCCGGTATTAAACAAGAGCGAGGCTTTTCCTTTTTAACCGAACCTTTTAACGGCAGCCTACCGGTACTTTCGGAAAAGCTCAAAGACGGACATTATACGGACGGGGCGTTCCGCATCAGTCAAAGCGGCTTACATCTTTTTTCCGGCTGTCCGGCTCAATGGTTTTTGTCGTCGGCACTCTCCATCGACGAAGAAGACACCGATGCGGAACTTTTCAATCCGCGCTATATCGGTATCATTTGCCACCGTATTTTGGAGCGGCTCTATCAGCGTATACGGGAAAACGATAGGGTGTTTATCTCTGCGCATCTCGCCGATTATAGGACGTGGGCTGAATCGATATTTAATGAGACCGTTCACAGCCAAACCGATTTCCGAGGGCCGCTCGCCGCGCCTTTTATCGAATCGATTAAAAAGCGCAGTTTAAAAAGCGTTGACTTTGTGCTTACGTTCGATGTGGAAAAACTGGACGGTTATACGCCGTATTTAATGGAAGACGAGCTGCAGCATCGAAGCGGAGACATCCTCTATCACGGACTCGTAGACCGCATCGCCTATCAGGAAGCCGAAGGCCGCGCCGTTATCATTGATTATAAAACCGGCAAGGTTCCGTCCGCGACAGACTATACCTCGGGAGCTATGCGAGATTTCCAAATGCCGATGTACATCTTCCTTGCAGAAAATAGACTGAAACAGGAAGTACTCCATGCTTTTTTTCTCGGTATTACAAAAGAAGAGAGAAAGTACATCGTCAACGATAAAGAGGTGATACCTCAGGACAGTTCCCGTTCTTCTAAAACAAGGGAAGAATTTGAACCGTCGATTCAGGCCTTTTTACAAATTGCTCAAGCGTACGCGCAGCAGGTCGGTATGGAAGACTTTAGAAAACCGGCAGCCGTACAATGGCAAGATTGTATGGGCTGCCCCTTTCACACTATTTGCAGAACAACGTTTGCTGTTGAGGAATAAAAAAGCTTCCGGAAATATCTGAGAAACCTCAATGTATATTATTCGTGCGGAGGGTTTAATACCTCGACGCTTGCGTCGTAACAAAGGGTATTAAAGCCGAGTGCAACCACCTTATGAGAACAACACCCCCCGACGCTTGTGTTGGGGGGTGTTGATTCCGGAAGCTTGTAATAGACATCTCTATTCCGAAAGATGCGAAATAAATCTTACCAACAAAAGTTATTTTGCAAATACCGGCTGAACGGCTTTTACCCATTCGTCGATTTTTTCGTTCACTTTAGCATCGCCCTTGTCCAAGCACAGACCGAGCATTCTGCCGCCTCTTTCCATACGGGAGAATTGGAATTCATATCCGCAGGGACATACATCACCGACAAAGCGGGCGCCGCTGAAGCGAAGCTTATCATAGAAGTCCGCAGCTCCGGAGCAAAAGCTGTCGGGATGGCGTTCTTGGCTTCCAACGCCGACAATCGCGACATTCTTCCCGGAAAAATCAACTGTGTGCAGCAGTTTTACTTTACCGCCCCAATCTTCCATTAAGGCGCCGAAAAAATAGCTGGAGGACATCAGTATGACATTCTGATAGTCCGCTATCGCATCAACTTTCGTATCTTTCATATTATGCAAATCGGCTCCCAGCTTTTCCGCAATCTGCTTTGCAAAAGTTTCGGTTACGCCGCCTTTACTTGCATAAAAAATTCCTGTTTTGCTCATATAACGCTCCTATTGATGATGGATTTATCATTACTGACACATCAACTGTAACTATAATATAATCATTCTTATAGAAAAAGCAAGAATAATTCTTATTTTATAAAGCATAAAGTTGCCGGACGATAAAGAGGGCTAAACGACGAGGCAGTAAACGGTACAGACTTATCAACAGAGCATAGGGAGCATTATAGGGATACAAGAAGCCAATCCGCTTTTTATCCGCTAACGATGCGATAAAAGAACCGAGTTTATCCGCCGGTATGCCGCACCGTTCATCACGTTCCATCTTTGCGATACTCTTTGTGATCCTTCCGGAATACACATCGTTACCGGTATTCGACTTATTACGGACATCCGTAAACGGAGTTGCGACATCTCCCGGCATAATAAGCGCACACTGTATACCAAACGGAAAAACTTCGGCGGCAAATGCCTCCAATAATTTTCCAAGCGCTGCTTTGGATGCGGAATAAAAGGCCTGAAAGGGAATGGCAATTTCTCCCGCAACCGAACTCACCGCAAGAATCTTTCCAAAGCCTTGCTTCCTCATGTATGAAGCGGCTGTCTTCATCGTTAAAAAAGCGCCGAAAAAATTTACATCCAGCTGTTTTTTTGCATCCTCAAGCTTCGTAAACTCAACGGCTCCCGAAATACCGAACCCGGCAGCACAGACACAGACATCCAATCGAGCTTCCCGTTCCCATACTTCGGCAAAAACCTTGATCAATGCATGTTCATCCGTCACATCCGCTGAAAAATGTCCTCCGCATTTGGGTATGTATCCATCGAGTACCCTCCGGCTAACAGTATACACGACATAACCTTTATCGCTCAAAGCTTTGACTGTTTCCAAACCGATTCCGCTTGTTCCGCCCGTTACCACTGCAATTTTTTTTATCTCTTTTTCATGTTCCATATTCATAACACCTCGCATTATCGGATTTTCTGTGAAATAATACACAAAAAATCTGCATAGAGAAACAGCTTTTGTTATAAAAAGGCTTGACAAAAAAGATGAGGATGATAGTATGACAGATACGGTGTAGGAGCGCCTGTCATATATAGAGCTTAATAGCGGATAACAGAATACTTCGCTATAACAACATATCTTTTGGCAAGAGTATCGGTCGATATTCTTTGAATCTCAATAACAAACGTCAATTTAAAATAGAAATAGCATTAGTACATTTAAGAAGAACCTATAAAACTATAGGAGGCTTTCAAAACTGCAAGCCTATCGGCTTGTTCTGTAAGGAAATTTAATATATTCGTTAACACGGATTGCGAATCCGAGTTGCATTGAATCCGAGTTGCATTGCAACTCGTGTTCTGTAAGGAAATTTAATATATTCGTTAACACGGATTGCGAATCCGAGTTGCATTGCAACTCGGTTCTGTAAGGAAATGATTTATCATATCCGCTAACGCGGATTGCGAATCCGGGTTGCATTGCAACTCGGTTCTGTAAGGAAATGATTTATCATATCCGCTAACGCGGATTGCGAATCAGTTTTTAGAGACTCTTTATACAAGAATTTTGAGGAGGTCAAAATTTGAGCAAGCTAAAAGGTATTCTTCTGTTGCTGATCGCGGCAATTGTGATGGGATGCGCCACACAGCCTCAGCAGCCGAAGGAAGAAAAACCCGTTGTAAAGCAGCAGCCGGTTGAAACCGCTCCTGCGGAAGAAAAACCTGCCGAACCGGAAAAAGCACCGGAACCGCAGCAACAAAATGCCGGTACCGAAACGACGGTTTATTTTGCTCCGAAAACGTACAAGATTGATACGTTCACCGCACATAAACTGGACAGTATTGCCGAGCTGTTAAAAGCGAAGGATGTAACACAGATAAAAATTGTCGGACATTGTGCAAAATTAGACAGCACAAAAGAAGAAGAAAAACTGTCGTTACAACGAGCGCTTGCTGTCGCACGGTATTTTGAATCAACCGGCGCCTTTACAGCAGGTAATATGACCATATCGGCGGAAGGGGCTGAGCACCCCGAAGGATCTCACGCGGAAATTTCCGAACGGAAACACAACCGCAGAGTCGAAATTTATTATTAAAAAAGATGCGGAGTCATCTTTTATAGTATTTGGAGGTAAGATTTATGAAGAAATCACTCTTTGCAGCTGCTTTTGCGGCTCTTTGCTTCTCAGTTTGGGCACAAGTGCCTGAAACAATGTCCCAGGATTATCAACGTGCGGCAATGCAATACCGCAACGATGATAAATATTTTGTCAACAGCGATGTATTCTTTAAGCTCAATTCAGCAGATAAAGAAACAGGACTCGATTTTGTTGAATTCTCACTGGACGGTTCAAGCTTTATGACTTACCGCAACCCCTTCCAGATTTTGGAAGAAGGTAAACACGATATCTCATATCGCGGTTTCGATAACAGCAAAAACCTTGAAGTTGCAAAAACCCTTTCGGTAATTGTCGATAATACAGCGCCCAAAACAGTATTGAATACAACTGAACCGTTATTCTACAAAGGCTTGGCTGCTTACTGTTCTGCGAACACCAAATGGTATATTTCGGCAACCGATGATTTAACCGGTTCCGGAACTGCCGGAGCCTATATCGGCACGGATTTAGATGCTTTAACGCTCCATGGTAATGGAAAAGAAGACGAAGATGCTTATTATTCTGTAAGCGAAGAAGGTCCTGCAAAGATATATTACACGGCTGTTGATAACGTCGGCAACTTAGCTCCTATTTCGGTAACATCCGTTATCGTTGACACAACCGCTCCTACTGTTTTCATTGAAAACAGTGATCGGCTTATCAATAAAGATGATGCATATATGATTTTTCCGAGTGACGATGTTGTTGACGAAGAGGGACGCATTATCGTTTCTACAAAGGAATCGGTTGCGTTTGGTGCAACTGACGAACTTTCCGGTGTTGACGCTCTGTATGTGAAAATCAACGATGCCGACTATGTCAAATATATCGAGCCGCTTCATTTCTCGACCGACACTGTTTACAATATCGATGTAAAAGCAATCGATAACGTCGGTAACGTATCGGAGCCTGTCTCCTACAAATTCTATGTAGATAAGATCACTCCTGCATCCGACATAGAGGTTATCGACAGAGAGGGAAACGAACCCGCGACCTGGAGCATTCCCGCCGATGGTCAATAAATCGGATATACTGAAAATTTAACGAGGTAGCGATATGTTACCGTGCTGTTAAATGTTTAGTTAATTGAAGCGCCGGTTAATCTTGCAGATTAGCCGGCGTTTTTTTTATCTGCTAAAGATATTGTGCTGAAAACATGGTTAGAGTTGCTCTATAGCAGGCTATGTCGATTTTGAAGAGCCTTTTTTACCTAATTGACCGCAAGCGCCGCCGATTGTTCTGCCGCGCTTTTGCCGAACCGTTACATTTAAGTTTTCTGCCGTTAAGTAATGATAAAAAGATCGTATTTCGGAATCCGAAGGAGTACTATACGGTAATTGCTGCACGGGATTCCACGGAATAAGATTGATATGCACATTGAGACCTTCGGCAAAAGCGCACACTTGTTGCGCTGCCTTATAGGAGGTATTGACGTCTTTGAGCAGTGCAAGCTCTAGGGTTACTCGTTTATCGGTTTTATCATTAAAATAACGGATTGCCTTTTTTAATTCGCCGAGCGGATTAGCCTTTGTAACAGGCATCAATGCTGTCCGGAGCGCTTCGTCCGCAGTAGTCAGTGAAACGGCAAGACGGATATCAAGCTGTCTATCCGCAAGTTCATAAATACCTTTACAAATACCGGATGTAGAAAGCGTTATCCGTCGATGCGAAAGGTTTCTGCCTTTAGGGTGAGTGAGAACGGCAATGGTTTTCGCGATACTATCGAGGTTCAACAACGGTTCACCCATACCCATGAACACGATATTATCAAGCTTACCGCAGATGTTTTCCAGATGTAAAAATTGCTCTACAATTTCGTTGGGAGCAAGATTACGCAAACAGCCGAGCTGCCCTGTTTGGCAGAAAGTGCAACCCATAGGGCAACCGACTTGACAGGAAACACAGGCAGTTCTCCGCGCGGCTTTGTCAAACAACAGCACCGTTTCAATACTGCTGCCGTCATACAAGCCTATTCCGAGTTTAACCGTACCGTCAGGATCTTTCAGCACAGTTTCGCAGACGGTATTGCGCGGCGTATATTCATCGGCAAGCCGAGTCCGCTCTTTAAGCGGAAGGTTTGTCATTTCATCAAAAGATGAACACCCACGCGCAATCCATTGGAAAATCTGCATCGACTGAAATCGTTGCGGCAAATTGCATACCGCAGCAATTTCTTCCGGCAGCATTCCTGAAAGGGCGGTTTTCTCTGCAACACTGTTATCGCTTTGTCCCAATCAGGATACCTTAATTTTGTAATGAGAACAGGGTATCGCTTACCGCTTGATTTTTAATGCCGTACTGCTGGAACGCTTGCAGCACTTCAATCGCTTTAGCTTTTTCGTTTGTATGGATGTAGCAATCTGCAAGTTCAAGATAGATACGGTAATTTTTTCGGTCTGCCTGCAACAGATGTGTTAAGCTGGTTATTGCCTCATCATATTTTCCCTGTATCTTGCACAAAATCGCAAGACCGAGTATCGCATAGGAATCGTAATCGATATCAAGCGCACGCTGATAAATTTGTTCGGCTTTTTCATAATCACCAATATGCCGGTACGCATCGCCCATACGGGTAAGAATAACTTTATTATTCGGATCTTTGTTAAGAATGGCCTCCCAATATTTTATTGAATGCTGCTGCTGCTTCATACCGCGGTAGCAGTCCGCAAGGCCGAACAAACCGTAAAAATTATCGGGATCTTTTTCAAGGGCTTTTTCAAAATAATAGACACCATGGTCAAATTGCTTCATCTTTCGATAACAATTTCCAATTGATGTTAAGATACGAATATCTACATTGTCAGGATTCTGATCAAAAATCTTTTGCCAATAAATAAGCGCTTCGCGGTATTTTTTAAAATCATAATGAAGGTGTCCCAAGCCGATAAGCGCATAGGGATTATTCTCTTCTATTTCAAGCACTTTTAAATAGAGCTTCTTTGAATTTTGAAAATCATGTATCTTTCGGTATGCATCGGCAACGCGGGTAAAGACAGTGATATTTGCGTTATCATGTTCAAGATATTGTTCCCAAATCTCGATCGCCTTCGCATATAAATTCATATTTTTATAGCAATCCGCTAATCCGAACAACGCATAATTATTCCCCGGATGGTGCCGCAAACATTCGCTGTAGTATTCCGCGGCTTCTTTGCATTTATTTCGTTTTCGAGCGGCGTCCCCAAGCCCGACAAGAGCATAATTATTATTTTCATCAAGCTCCAACATTTTTTTAAATTCAGCTTCTGCCCGATCAATTTCATTTGCTTTCAAGAAAAGATAACCCTCACGTGAAAGTCTTGTAAGCTCATCGGTTCCTTCTGCATGATGAAGTTCTTGAGCGGAATCTAATGACGCAGGAAATAACGAGTCGGTCTGCTCGGAATAACCATTTTCAATACTTTCAAACATTTTCTACTCCTTTTGGTTCAGTATCTATTAACACTCTAATAAGCCGAACAAGCGAATCAATGATCGGTTCCGATTTGCGTTTATTTTTTGCAAGACAATACATACGAAGTGCTTCTAACGTATTATTTTTTGCAGCATAATAATCGCCTACTCTTGTAAGGCCATCCGAATAGCCGGTAGTAATAAAAATACGTTGAGCTTCGTTTATAAAGCCTTCGTTAAAGAGCTGGTTACCGCGCCGATTTAATACTACCTTTTGTTCAGAACTGAGAGGAGTGAGTGCGTTTTCAGTTACTTTAATAAAATGCTTATTATCCGATCCCATTTTACTTCGTCTTTAATAAATTCATAAACTTTTCTGAAAAAACAGAACTATTTATTTAATACTAATGCTCCCATTCTATAAAATAGATACATTTATGACAAGCCCCCGCATTGAATCACGTAAAATCCAACCGAAAAAGAAGTTCCTCTGGACAGATCAGCCCCCTATTATTCCTTTATATGATACGGCGACATCAATACGCAAACTGCCGAAAAATTGACATTCTAAATAATAACCGCTACAATAAGCCGCTTACAGCAATGAGGCATCTTGTTTGTAAAAATTGTTTAAGGGGTAATGCATGGCACTATTTTTCCGCGTTTGTACGGGACTGTCTTTTATTTTTTCACTGCTATTAGTTGTCAAGAATATGCATGGCTTAGCCCTTGCGGGGAGCATTGCCGGTATTATTTTTTCTTCCGTGCTTGTGTATTCGCAATTAAGGTTAAACCGGACAAGAACTTATATCTCGCTTGTTTTCACGAGAAAGCTTTTCGATTATTGGCCATTTGTTATGATTGCCTGCTTTGTTTGTTCCCGTGCACTGGTAGAACATTCACCTTATATAATGGATGCCATCCTTGCGCTGTTATGGTTCAGTATCGTTGTTTTAAAAGCTATTACTGTTCATTATATGAAAAATAAGAACTTACAAAAATATTTTGCCGATATTCAACCCATTCCATTAAAGAAAAAAATGTTTCCGCTCAAGGGTAAAAAAGGCGGAGAAATACTAAAATCAATACTCATCGAATTGCTCGAATGGATCGATGCCGCTTTTTATGCGATCTTTTTTGTGCTGTTAATCAATATCTTTATCTTTCAAGTATATCGCATTCCATCGGAATCTATGGTGCCTGAATTTATGATCGGCGATACGGTTATCGGCTTTAAAACTCCATCGGGACCCGCTTTTCCGCTTTCTTCTTTTAGGCTCCCTCGATGGAAGAACTATAAACGCGGCGACATTGTTATTTTAAATAATCCGAATTACCCCGATACACCTAAGGCACGGCTTAAAACATTTATGTCCCAGTTGGTCTATATGCTCACCCTTGCGCGGGTTAATATCAATACTGATGACAACGGCAAACCGAAAGCAGATCCGCTGGTAAAGCGAGTTACCGGACTTCCCGGCGAAAAACTGATGCTTGTCGACGGGGTTCTGTACATTAAACATCGCGGCGATACCGAATTCTTACCGGTAGAAGAAGATCAGCTCTATGCAAATTGGGATTTAGCGAGCCTTCCCATATCAGAGCGCCGTTTAATCAAAGATATATACATCGGCGCTGAAGAACTGCGTATATTGGAAGCCGTTGAATCGCAGCGGAAAGATCTTAACTTAAACGATGCGGTACAGCAAGCGGAATCACTTATCAATCGGCTCTCTCTTTTAAAAGATAATAAGGATACTGCAGCCGCTGCGGATTTTCTGCCGGAAGCAGGATATGAGATGAGCGCTCTCTTCCGTGCCAACGATACAATAAGCCGCGAAATTTTAACCACCAACGGCGGACTTGCATGGTTCCGCAGCTTTATGACGGGATGGATTCCCTATTGGCAAAGCGGCGATGCACAGGACGCTTCATTATATGAAAAACGGTTTGCACAGTTGAATGCGCTGATCAAACTTTCCTTCGGTAAAATTGTTATCCGCAATATTGAGCTGTTCCGCGCAAACGCTACGGCAGAGCAATTCATCAACGATGAAGTGCGGAATAGGCTGTTGGAAGAAGCGCAAAATTATGCCTTTTATCTTGCATGGACTAATCAGCGCAATATGAATGTTTTCCCTGCCGGAGCAGATGAGTACATCCCTGAAAACACATATTTTATGATGGGCGATAACCGGTTTAATTCAACCGATATGCGCCATACTACTGTTTTTAAACTCACTTCTGTTGATAAGAACGATGCACAATCCATTCGATTTTTAAGTAATATTGAACCGAAATATGTCCCTGCGGAAAAAATACTCGGTACGACGGTACTACGGGTATTCCCCTTCTCACGATTTGGAGCTTTATAAATGCAATTGGAACCCGCACAAGAACAGATTAACGCATGGTTTAAAAACCTTGGCTTTCCTTCTTTATTAATGCATGAACCGAAAGCTCATTTTGACTTTACTACCGCTTCCCGCCGTATTCTGGTAGTCGGACCGATGGGGTCTGGAAAAACAGAATATGCAGGACACGTATGGCGGGATGCGCAAGTCGCTCGTACCAAAAGCGGCGCTGTGCAAAAACTGACCAGCGGGGCAAACTCTCAAAAAGATTTGTTTGACCCTGCAAGCGGTATCGGCTCGGCGGATAGGCGGTACACGTTCTTTGCACGCTACAGCCTTGATAAAGAGCGGTTCCCCGACTACCCCAATGACGCCCTCGCCTACCGCGGCGGTTATCAACGGTGCGGGGAACATATTGCGACGGTCGGCAATTCATTTGCACTTGAAAAACTATTGCAGGAAAATCCGCATATCGGTACATGGATTATTGATGAGGCAGCATTTTATGACGAACGGCTCGCGTATGTGATTAAAAAAGAAAGCGACCGACGCGGGCTTGTGTTTGTCATGCCGACCTTGCTGTTAAACTTCCGCGGAGAAATTTTCAATGCAACGGCGCGGCTGCTGGTAGAAACGGCAACGGAAATATATCCGTTCTCAGCCTATTGCGAACATCCCGACTGCCTACAAAACGGCTACAATACGTATCGGTACTACATTGTAAACGGCGTTGAATGCCCCGCGCTCTATTTTGATCCGCTGATTATCATCGGGGGAGACCGCAAAAAAGAAGACCCTTTCGAGCCGAATTACTGTACCCGCTGCGATCAGCACCATTTTTTACCCGGTAAACAGTACACGTTCTTTACATTAAAACCGCTCGGAATAGAAGCAAGCAGAGGAAATATGCAGTCGCTTATGCAGGAGCTTGCAGCAATTCAAGATGATATGGAGCATTCCATATTATTTAATACGTTTAAGACTGAATATCTCGATTGCGCCAATCCTTCGCCGGAACGGATGAATGCACTCCGTGTTCCCTGCATCGCAGAACGGGCACTCATCTTCCTTTTTGCCGAACAGAATTTGCTCTCCGCCGATCAAATGCGCACATTGGTAAAAGAACTGCACTTAAATAAGGAATACCTTGATAAGCGGCTGTCTGATAACAAACGGCCGCTTGTATGGAGCTGATCCGGGGTATGTTGATTAGAGCAGCTTTTAAAATTCGGTTGAATTTTTAGAGCTGCTCGTTACCGGTATTTTATTTTTTGGGAAGGTCGCTGCGGGTTTTAATGACCTGTAAGATGAGCCCGTAAGCGGTTGCTTCGTCTGCCGAAAGCCAGTAGTCGCGGTCGGTATCTTTAGCAACGTCCGCTACGTCCTTACCGGTTTCTTCGGCGATAAGCGCATTGATTTTTACGCGGATTTTTTCGATTTCTTTTGCATGGATTTCGATATCCGTCGCGACCCCTTTGATGCCGGATAACGGCTGATGGATGAGGTAGTGACTATTCGGAAGCCCAAGCCGGTAGTTTTTCGGCGCCGCTAAAAGAATAAGCGCACCTGCACTGGCTACCAATCCCATACCAATCGTATAAACCGGCGGTTTGATGAACCGGATCATATCAAAAATTGCAAAACCGGCATCAACATCTCCGCCCGGAGAATCGATATACACATAAATCGGTTTTGAAGCGGAATCGGATTCAAGAATCAAAAGCTGACGGATAACCTTTTCTGCCAGTTCTTTATTCACTTCACCCGACAGAATAATTTGACGGGTATTCAAGAATTTTTGCATCAGCTGATCATTTGCGCTATCGCTTGTTTTTTCTTTTGATGTTTCTTCCGCGTTATAAAAAGTATTCATGAGGCGTCCTTTATGAGTATAAAACATCCCTGAATCGTTTGGATTTTCAGAAATGCCTATCAATAAAAATACGGTTGCTATAAAAACCGTTGACGTACTAACATACTAAAAAAAAACGCTTTAGTACAGCGTTTATGGAAGTTTGAAAATCAGTTTTAAAAATAGATCCCTAAAAGCATCCCCTCTTGTCCGTTATGATACGTTGAGGATTAATTTTTTCGCAGCAACGAAGGAGATGCCCTTACAGCCAGCGCTTTTGAAAATAGTGATACCGGATACAAGGCGCGAACAAAAATAAAGCGGAGGCGTACTTGTTGTACGTCGAGCATTTATTGCAGAAGCGGCACGGATGCCGCTCGTATTAACCAGCAGCGATGTTTCGCGATTCCGCGAAACTCGCCATTAAAAGTGTACACGGATGTACACTTTTAATGATGCGACAACGCAGATGTGCCGTATATTTTCAAAAGGAAGCGAGGCGCTTAATCTCTTCGATCTTATCCCTCACCACCGCCGCTTCTTCAAAGAGGAGCATATCAGCATATTCAGCCATCTGTGCTTCGAGCTTTTTGATAAGCTTTTTGCGGTCGGCGGGGTTCAGAATATTGAAGCTGTTGACAAGCGGCTCTGTTTCGGCGCGGGCGGCTTCTTTTTTGATTTCCGTTTCGCGTACCAGAATATCCTCGATGGATTTTTTGATGGTTTTAGGCGTAATGCCGTGCTCATCGTTGTAGGCTTGCTGAATTGAACGGCGGCGGGTTGTTTCTTCTATTGTTTCCTTCATCGCGTCGCTGATACGGTCGGCATACATCACTACGCTGCCGTTGGCATTACGCGCCGCCCGCCCGACAATCTGTACGAGGCTGGTAGTTGACCGCAAAAAGCCGATTTTATCCGCGTCGAGGATGCCGATAAACGACACTTCCGGCAGGTCGATACCTTCCCGCAGGAGGTTAATTCCAATGAGCACATCGAACTCACCCGCCCTCAAGCCTTTGAGGATTTCTACCCGCTCGATGGTTTCCACCTCGCTGTGAATGTACTTTACCTTTAAGCCCAGACCGGTGAGGTAGTCGGTAAGGTCTTCCGCCATCTTCTTGGTGAGGGTGAGGATGAGGCTCCGCTCGTCCTTTGCGATACGTTTTTTCACCTCACCGTAGATATGCTCCATCTGCCCCTCGCTCGGATGAATTTCGATGAGCGGGTCTAACAGACCGGTCGGGCGGATGAGCTGCTCAACGACGCGGGTAGAATATTGCAATTCTTTGGGACCGGGCGTTGCGGAAACAAAGACAGCCTGATTGAGCATTGTTTCAAACTCATTGATTTTGAGCGGGCGGTTATCAAGCGCGCAGGGGAGCCGGAAGCCGAAGTCTACAAGGTTCTGCTTGCGGCTGCGGTCGCCTTCGTACATCGCGCCGATCTGCGGAAAGGTTACGTGGCTTTCGTCCATAAAAAGGAGGAAGTCCTTAGGAAAGTAATGAAAAAGCGTTGCAGGCGGCTCACCCGGCTTGCGGTTCGCAATCGGTGCAGAGTAGTTTTCTATACCCGGACAATACCCCATCTCGGAGAGCATTTCGATATCGTATTCGGTACGGGTTTTTAGCCGTTCAGCCTCAAAGAGCTTTCCCTGCGCCTTGAACGTTTCCAAACGTGCATCAAGCTCCTGCTTAATCCGCTCGATGGCATTGGGGATAGCATTTTCCGGCATAACAAAGTGCTTTGCGGGATAGATCGAAAGCTCTTCGTATTCTTGGCTCACTTCGCCGGTCAGCGGGCTAAAGCGGCGGATACGCACAATCTCTTCCCAGTCAAATTCGATGCGGTACGCTTCTTCCATATAGGCAGGGAATACTTCCATCACATCGCCTTTAACACGGAACCGACCGCGTTCCAACACCGCATCGTTGCGTTCGTATTGCAAGCTGATCAGCTGTTTTTTGAGTTTACCGGGATCAATGGTCTGCCCTTTTTCTATGGTGATGCGTAAATCGCGCCATGATTCGGGCAAACCTAAGCCGTAAATGCACGACACTGTTGACACAACAATGACATCCCGTCGCTCCATCAAGCTGAACGTTGCCGAAAGCCGCAACCGGTCTATCTCATCGTTAATTGCAGCGTCTTTTTCAATATAGAGGTCTCGCGCCGGAACATACGCCTCCGGCTGGTAGTAATCATAGTATGAAACAAAGTATTCGACGGCGTTTTCAGGGAAAAAGCCTTTGAACTCGCGGTAGAGCTGCGCCGCAAGCGTTTTGTTGTGGCTGATAATCAGCGTCGGCTTTTGCACTGCCTGAATGATATTCGCCATCGTAAAAGTCTTGCCCGAACCGGTAACACCTTTGAGTGTTTGAAACCGGTCGCCGGCAAGTATGCCGTCCGCAAGCTGCCGTATCGCATCTCCTTGGTCGCCCGCAGGCTGATAATCCGCTATGAGTTTAAACTGTTTCATAATCCGTAAGATTGTACTGTTTTATCGGTGGTTTGTGTAGAAGGAAAATATGATATCGCCGCACTTGAATGCTGGCATATTCTATCGAATGTTTTTGTACAGAGCACCTGTAAAAACTTAGTTTTTTACAGGTGCTCAATTATTTTTTCGCTGGGTAATCTATTTTAGTATGGTTCCGTTATATTTCCGTATGCATCAAGATAGTACACAGGGATAGCAACAACTGGCTCCCGATCGCTTCGCCATTTTGATTGCAATCCTTTTTGAAGCGGACTGTAATAATAAGCCTTTGAACTTGGCTCACACTGGGATGTCCAAAAGTCTTTGCTCGTAAATTGAGCCATTTTCTCGGCTTCATCCCGCGAAGGCAACCAACCGCCCCGTGAAATGCAGTACATAACCGAAGAATTTTTTACCGTATGCGTTTTAGACCCGTTCGATTCGAATTCAGTTTTTAAGACAATACTGTTTTCTTTTCCGGCTCCCATATCTGAGGATAGGTTCTTTGTGCTTATATGCCGTGAACTATCAAGATCCCACGGCATCGGCTCGGATGGAGTTCCCATCGCAAGAAACCGCCAAGAACCTGCACCTGTGTTTTCCCACACGATCGTCTTCTCACCCACTTTATCACCTACAGCAAGCGATCTTGCCGGCGCTGACGGCACAACAGCCTGCTCAAATAAAAAACAGCCGGTAAAGGTCAGTGTCACCAGTGCAACCACAGCGAGCGTTACGGCCCTTCGGAAGCAATGTACTTTTTGTTTGATTACATTTGAACTCACTTAGTTCCTCCTTTTCATTCTTTCTGCCTATCCTATCATAGATAATATCGTTTTGCAAACGTGTTTTATCACAACTCACATTTGCTTGTAAAAAGCATCCCCATATATTATAATAAATCTATGGAAAATTATAATAAATCCGTGAGCGGACAGGGCGAGGAGCTCTTTGTTTGCGGCGGATGTAACGCAAAAATCGGCGCAGGGGTTTTAAGCGCCTTACTGAAAACACTCCCCAAGACTTCACACGAAGGCTTATTGGTCGGCTTCGACAGCTCCGATGATGCGGCTGTTATTCAGCTGACACCCGATATAGCAGTCATCCAGACTCTTGATTTTTTCCCGCCGATGGTAACCGATCCTACCCTTTTCGGGCAGATTGCAGCAGCGAATGCCCTCAGCGATGTGTACGCGATGGGCGGTGAGCCGGTATGTGCGATGAACATTGTCTGCTATCCTGAGGAAGCAACCCGCGATAATGCATACGCGGCGCTGCAAAGTATTCTAACCGGCGGAGCGGAAAAGGTGAAAGAAGCAGGCGCTGCGCTGGTAGGCGGACACTCCATTCACGACCCCAAAATAAAATACGGACTTTCCGTGATGGGAACGATACACCCCGAGCGCATTTGGCGAAACAACACCCCGCAGGCGGGAGATGTGTTATTTTTAACCAAAAAACTGGGGATCGGGATTATCACCACCGCGTACAGCGCAGGAGAAGTTCCCCGCTCCGCCTTTGACGAAGCCGCTGCCTCAATGACCTACCTCAATAAATACGCAGCCGAAATTCTTCGGAAGTTTACTGTTCATGCTTGTACGGATGTAACCGGTTTCGGCTTGAGCGGACATCTTTCTGAAATGACCGGCACGGATTTTACCGCCCGCCTTGACGCAAACCGTATTCCCTATATCGAGGCAGCGTATCAGGCAGCCGGTGAATTTTTGCTTACCGCCGGCGGACAGCGGAACCGGAACTTTGCTCAAGGGAAAATTCACTTCGGCATAAAAGATTTTGCACTCGAAGAAATCATCTTTGACCCGCAAACCTCAGGCGGTTTACTTTTTGCCGTCAGCCCTGCCGAAGCGGAAAAAATCAGACCGGCCTTTGCCGAGGCAGGAATCAGCCTATTCCAAATCGGCGCCATCGAACCGCGTGCGGATTATCCGATTGTGGTGAGATAATGGTTACTTAGTATCTATGGAGGAAAATGCTTACAAGATTAACATTGACAAATAATTGGTATCATATATAATACCAATTATGGATATTCCAATAGTCGTTATAGATACAAATGTTATGCTATCGGCATTAAAAAGTGTAAATGGAAAGTCAAATCAGTTATTACAAGAAATCGGTACCGGTAGATTTGATTTTGCTATTTCAGTTCCGCTTATTTTAGAATATGAAGCCGTTTTGAAAAAACACTTAGATAGAGCATACTATTCCGATGCTGATGTTAATGATTTTTTAAATTATCTATGTCAGATTGGAAAGCACATAAAACTATTCTATTTATGGCGACCATATTTAAGAGATGGCTTTGATGATCATATTTTGGAGCTTGCGATTCATTCAAACAGTGAAGTGATAATAACATTTAATAAAAAAGATTTCAAAGAAGCGGAACAGTTAGGAATCGTTGCACTAACGCCGCGGGAGTTTATAGATACATTAAATGGAGGTCAAAAATGAGCACATTGAGTATTAGAATCCCGGATTCATATCACACAATGATAAAAGAAGTTGCTAAAATCGATAACATTTCAATAAATCAATTTATTGCCGCTGCAATAGGAGAAAAATTATCGGCACTACAAACAGAACAGTATATTGAGCAACGGGCAAAAAACGGATCGCGAGAAAAGTTTTTAGCTGTTTTACAAAAAGCTCCTAACAGCAAACCTGAAGAATGTGATGTATAAAACCTCATACGGATTATCCGATTGTGGCGAGTTGATGGTATGAATTTCGAGTTTTTCCGCGGCAAGGATTGTAGGGGCCGGCGCAAGCCGGTTCCAAAGCGGAGCAGAGGAATGAAGCGAAAGCGGAACCCCGAAAAGCCTGGTTTTTGCGATTGTATCGCAAAAAGCCGCCCAAATTATTAAAAAGAAAAACTCAGGTATGCAACCTAATGTATACCATAATGCATTATATGTTGATTGTATATATGGAGGGAAATGATGATTGAAGTAAATGCGATGGGCAAAGTGTGTCCCATTCCCGTCATTATGACGAAAAAAGTATTGAGCGAAAACACTGCAGGAGAAAACATCCTGATACGGGTGGATAACGAAATTGCGACCCAGAATCTGACCAAGATGGCAGGGCAGCTGAATATCAAAGCAAGCGTTACCAAACTGAACGATGCGGAATACACCGTACTCTACGACTTTCAAGGCTGCGAGGCTTGTGCCATTTTGAACGACACAAGCGTGCTGGAACAAGGCGCTGACGAATATGTTGTGGTGATCAATTCCGATAAGATGGGCACCGGTGATGAAGGCTTCGGCAGAAAGCTGTTGGAGAACTTTGTGTATGCGCTGACCGAACAGGATCGCATTCCTAAAATGGTGGTAATGTATAACTCCGGTGTCCGCCTTGCAACCGAGAACGAAAAAACCGTCAATGATTTAAAAACCTTGCAAGAAAAGGGGACGGAAGTGCTTGCGTGCGGGCTGTGTTTGGATTTCTACGGCTTAAAAGAGAAACTGCAAGTCGGTTCGGCTACCAATATGTACCGTATTACGGAAATTATGCGTACCAATAAGGTCGTAAAGCCCTAAGCTATGCAGAACGAAGTATTTTGCGTTATTTCATTTGATAGTACTCATCAGGCAATCGCAGCGGAAATGGCTGTGACCGGTCTATCCGGCGCCCGCCTGATCCCGCTCCCTCCCGAAATTTCGGAAGGTTGCGGAATGGCGCTGCGGGTCAACCGTGAAGATGCTGAAAAAGCGGTTGACTTATTAAAAACAAGCGGAGCCGCGTATCAGGATGTGTATACCCTTACCGTCCACGGTGCAGACAGAACCGCGGTGAAGATGTCTGGGAAATAGTCAGAAGGGTAAGTAGTATGATTTATTTTGATAACAGTGCGACAACGCTCCATAAGCCCGACAGTGTTGCGAACGCAATGTATAACGCGATTGCCTCTCAGCAGTTTGCAAATCCGGGACGTGCTGCGCATAAAACCGCCCATGCGGCGCTCGCCTCTTTGTATAAAACCCGTGTTGCCGTTGCCCGTATCTTCCATATAACAGACCCGCTGCAAGTTGCACTGTGCCAAAATGCAACGGCAGCTTTGAACCTCGTGCTCAAAAGTTTGTTCGGAGCAGGCGATCATCTCATTACCACTGCGCTTGAGCATAACTCGGTACTGCGTCCGCTCTATCAGTTGGAAAGTCAGGGGGCGGAGCTTTCGATTATCGGCTTTGATCTTGAAACAGGCGAGCTTGACTATACGGCAATGGAAGCGCAGATACGGAGCAATACCAAGGCGATTATTGTTACCGCCTGCTCCAATGTTATCGGCGCCGTTCCCGATATGCAGAGAATTTACGGCTTATGCAGAAAGAATGGGTTGACGCTGATTATCGATGCATCCCAAAGCGCCGGTACCATGCCGATGGATATTTCGCAATATGAACAAACCATTGTCTGCTTTACCGGGCATAAAGGGTTGTATGGTCCGCAGGGTACCGGCGGCATCGTCGTGAACGGCGACTTTGCTTTTAAGCCGGTGTTTTCCGGCGGCAGCGGCATTCATTCTTTTGACAAAACACACCCCGCAACAATGCCTGATGTCTTTGAAGCCGGTACAATGAATGTCCCCTCCTTTGCGGGACTGACTGCAGGATGTGCATATATCGAACAGCTCGGACAAGAGAATGCTGCTGCGTACTTAGCGAAGCTGCGCGCATACTTTTTTAAACTCGCCGCAGACCTTCCATTTATCACGCTCTATGCGCCGAAGGTGCAAAATGCCGGTCCCGTTATCGGACTAAACATTGGAACCGTGCCGTCTTCGGAAATAAGCCGCCTTCTTGATGAACGGTACGGCATTGCAACCCGTCCGGGCGCCACTGTGCTCCGCTTGTACACCAGACGTATAAAACCGAGGCGCAAGGGATTGTCCGCTTCAGCTTTTCTACGTTTAACACCACGGAAGAGATAGAGGCGGCTATCGATGCTCTTGGTGCCATCAGCGAGTCCTTTTGAAATATACGGGGCATCTGCGCCAAAACTATACATCCGTGTATAGTTTTGGCTACGAGTTTCGGCAAGGCCGAAACATCGCTTCTGATTAAACCAGCGGCATCCGTGCCGCTTCTGAATATCCTCAACGTATCATAGTACGCCTCCGGTTGGAATTTGCTAAGCGCCTTGTATCTGCATCGTCTATTTCAAAAGGCTTACGGAAGAGCTTTTTTCAGAACGGACAGGGATGTCCGTGGTTCCACGCAGAAGCGACGTTTTGTGCTATGCACAAATCTCGTCGGCAGAACGCCCAAGGATGGGCGGGGAATAAGTCAGAAACAAGTTTTGGAACAAAACTTGTCCTCTACCGATGTACATGGACGTACATCGGTAGAGAGGTACACGGATGTACACTTCTGGACAGGCTATTTCAAAAGGCTTACGGAGGAGTATGCTTTACGATATGCTGCTGCTGAAAATAGTCCTCAACGTATCAAAACTGCCAAGGATAGCAGGGGTGATAAACAGAAACCAGTTTTTGGAAAAACCCGGTAGCCAATGAATTGACACGAATGTCAATTCATTGGCGTTACTCTGTTTTAACAACCCCAATTATTCTACGGGGTTGTTAAAAAAACACACTGATGCGTTTACCTTCATTATATTAACGATTTGACACGACATTTCTATTGAGGTATACTTACTAAACTTATTTGAGGAGGCGCAAATATGCGAAAAATAAGCTTTAAAACAGTAATGGGAACAGCCATACTGGTATTCAGTGCCTTTGTCATTTGCTCATGTACAAAGAGCGAAGAACCGGCAAAGAAAGCTATGAAAGTCGGTATGGTTACCGATGCAGGAACGATTGATGATAAATCATTCAATCAGGGAACATGGGAAGGTATTATCCGTGCAGAAAAAGAACTCGGCGTTGAGATTAAATACTTAAAGCCGGTCGGAACAACCGAAGCGGACTATGTAAAAGAAATTTCCAACCTGTATGATTCAGGGTATAAATTTATCGTTTGCCCCGGATTCAAGTTTGAAACCGCAATTTTCAAGGCTCAGACAAAATATCCTGATGCAAAGCTCGTCATCATCGACGGTAATGCTCACCCTGCCGATTCCTATGACGCTCAAAACGGCCCCAATACCATCGGTATTCTCTTTGCCGAACAGGAAGCAGGCTTCACTGCCGGTCTTGCTGCAGCGCTTCAATTAAAAGAAGGCCGCTTCGGATTTATCGGCGGTATGGAAATTCCGGCTGTCCAGAAGTTTAACTGGGGATGGCAGCAAGGTATCAAATACGCCAATGAAAATCTCGGGACGAACATCGAAATGCATCCGGAAGACTTCGTATATCAGGGAACATTCAGCGATATCGCAGCAGGACAGCAGATCGCAGCTTCTATGTTTGACCGCGGTGTTACCTGTATCCACGCAGCAGCGGGTGGAGTTGGTGTCGGCGTTATCAACGAAGCGAAAGCACGCCGTCAGGTCGGAAAAGATGTCTGGGTTGTCGGCGTTGTCGTTAATCAGTATAACGAAGGCTTACTCCCTGACGGAAAATCGATTATTCTGACCTCTGCAATGAAGTATGTCGATCGTGCATCCTATGATATGATCAAAGATGAACTCAACGGCAAATTCCAGGGCGGAACGACACTTGTTTTAACTGCAAAAGAAGATGCGGTCGGTATTCCTGCTGAAAACCCCAACCTTTCCGATGATGTACAAAAGAAAGTAGATGAAATTTATCAGCAGATTAAATCGGATGCTATCGTTGTTGCCGACAAGCAGGGCGATTTATTCCGTTAATCGATAAGCGTTTGTTTTTGCGAATCCGAGGATGTATGAATCGTACACCTCGGATTTTTCTTTAATCGTTTATAAGGAACCCCTAAAAACAGAGGTTTTTAACAACAGTAATTAGATAAAAGTTTACAGTGTAAATAAAGGAAGGCCTGATCTGTCTGAACAATATGCTATCGAAATGCGCCACATCCGCAAGGAATTCCCCGGTATTGTTGCAAATGATGATATAACATTGCAGGTAAAAAAAGGGGAAATCCACGCAATTCTCGGAGAAAACGGCGCAGGTAAATCCACTCTTATGAGTATCTTATTCGGTTTATATCACCCCGATGCGGGAGAAATCCTCGTCAACGGTAAACACGCGGTTATCAATAATCCGAATGATGCCAATGAACTCGGTATCGGTATGGTACACCAGCATTTTCAGCTTGTACATAACTTTACCGTTACCGAAAATATTATACTCGGAAAAGAAGGCGGTTTTTTTCTTGACCTGCATAAGGCCGAGACAAAAATAAAAGATTTAAGCACCCGATACGGATTACAAATCGATCCTAATGCACGCATTATGGATATAACAGTCGGTATGCAGCAGCGCGTAGAGATTTTAAAAATGCTGTACCGCGATGCGGAAGTGCTCATCTTTGACGAACCGACCGCCGTTTTAACGCCGCAGGAAATCGAAGAACTTATCCAAATAATGAGGAATCTGGTAAAAGAAGGAAAATCCATTATCCTCATCACCCATAAATTACAGGAAATTAAGGACGTTGCAGATCGTTGTACCATCATACGAAGGGGAAAGTTTATTGACGTAATAGACGTTGCGACTACTTCCAAAAACGAGATGGCAGCAAAAATGGTTGGGCGTCCGGTTGAATTTAAAGTACAAAAAGCACCGGCACAACCCGGTGAAGTCGTACTCGATATACAAAATCTCAAAGTTATCGGTGCAAAAAAAGTACCTGCTGTCAATGACTTTTCGCTGCAAGTACGCAAGGGTGAAATCGTCGGTATCGCAGGTGTAGACGGGAACGGACAAAGTGAGCTTGTTCATGCACTTTCGGGCTTAATGCCGATTGCAGAAGGAACCGTTTTACTGTGCGGTAAGGATATTACCAAAACTTCAATCCGCGAACGTAACGAATCGGGTATGGGTTTGGTTCCCGAAGACCGTCAAAAGCACGGTTTGGTTATGCAGTATTCCATTGCGGAAAACACCATCATTAAATCGTACTACAAAGAACCTTTCCAAAAGCACGGCTTCCTGCATAAAAACAAGATGTTCTCATTTGCAGGTGATATTACCAAACAATTCGACGTCCGTTCGGGCGAAGGCGTTTATTCCGCAGCGCGGAACTTGAGCGGCGGTAACCAGCAAAAAGCTATTCTCGGACGCGAAATAGCCCTCGATCCCGAATTACTGATCGCCGTGCAGCCTACCCGCGGTTTGGACGTCGGCGCTATTGAGGCAATTCATAAAGAATTGGTAAAACATCGCGACAGAGGCCGTGCTGTTTTACTCATTTCATTTGAATTGGACGAAATCTTCAATCTATCGGATCGGATTGCCGTTATGCACCGCGGCGCATTAACCGGTATTGTCCGCCCTGAAGAAACCACTGTCGAAGAAGTAGGCTTGATGATGGCCGGAGATAAGCATAAACATGGAGGCCAACAGTGATGATAAAAAGACACACGGCTCTTGCAGATAATACCCTTGTAATCAGCCTTTCTGCCGTATTACTCGGTTTAGTCGCAGGGGCAATTCTCATCGTTTGTATCGGTGAAAACCCTGTTATTGCCTTTACCTACCTTTTCCGGGGCGGTTTGATGAACATCGAACGTATCGGAAATACGCTTGCAACTGCAACGACACTTTTATTAGTAGGTCTTTCCGTCTCATTTGCATTTAAAACCGGTCTCTTTAATATCGGAGGTTCGGGGCAGATGCTGATCGGCGGATTGCTCGGCAGTATGTTTGCCTTATCGGCAACTTCTATGCCTCGACCGCTCTTTTTTATTTTACTGATTCTTATCGGTGTTGTGAGCGGTGCTCTTTGGGGTGTCATTCCCGGTTTATTAAAAGCGCTGTTCAACGTACACGAAGTTGTTTCCACCATTATGATGAACTGGATTGCTTATTGGCTGGTCTTCTATATTGTACCGGGTTACTTAAAAGCGGAATATCTGGAAACGGAAAGTAAATCTATTGCCGTTACCCGCTCGCTTCGTACCCCATGGCTTACCAACTTGTTCAGCAGCGAATACGTAAACTACGGTATCTTTCTCGGCATCCTTGCCATGATTCTCCTTAAAATCATCTTGGACAAAACAACGCTCGGCTTTGAATTAAAAGCAGTCGGTTATAACCGCAACTGTGCGGAGTATGCAGGAATTAAAGTAAACCGGAATATTGTTATTTCAATGATGATAGCGGGAGCACTGTCGGGCTTGGCCGGACTCACCTACTACACCGGCTATGCGTTGAATATGCAGATCGGTGTGATGCCCTCGCAGGGGTTTGATGGCATCGCAGTTTCTTTGCTCGGCGCAGGGACACCGATCGGAGTTGCGCTCAGTTCAATTTTCTTCGGCGTGCTGCACGTCGGCAAAGGCTTTATGAGCGCGAACACTATTGTTCCGCCGGAAATTGCGGATACCATCATTGCGGTTATTATCTATTTTACTGCAACCAGTTTGCTCTTTAAACGCTTCTGGGGAATGATTTCTAAAAAGATACGCACACGCCAAACAGCTGGGCTTTCTGCAGAGGAGGTATAACGTATGTGGCATATTTTAACCTTAATTTTTCCCTATGTAATTGCATATACGATCCCCCTTTTGATTACCTCCCTCGGAGGATTATACAGCGAACGGAGCGGTGTTACAAACCTCGGTCTTGAAGGACTTATGCTGATCGGCAGTTTTTCCGCAGCGGTTGTAATTAATTTATTGCAGCACTCCGTTCCGGCAGGGATTGTTATTCCAATCGGATTGCTCGCAGCGGCTATAGCCGGTATCCTTTTTTCGTTGCTACACGCTTTTGCATCGATTACGCTAAAAGCGGATCAGGTTATCAGCGGTACCGCTATCAATATGCTTGCCGCCGCATTGACGATTTATATTGCCCGTACCGTAACGGGATCAGGCAACGTGCGTGTTGCAAGCATTATCCGACAGGACATCCCCGGTCTTTCAAAAATTCCCATACTCGGTCCACTTTTCTTTTCGCAGGCATACTGGAGTACGTGGCTGGTATTGGCGATACTGATTTTATCGTGGATACTGCTGTATAAGACCTCATTCGGATTACGGCTGCGTGCCTGCGGTGAGCATCCATCCGCCGTTGCGAGCGCCGGTATCAATGTACACCGGATGCGGTACTTCGCGGTATGTGCGAGCGGTGCGCTTTCCGCATTGGGCGGCGCCATTATCCTCGTAACCTATTCGGGAGAATTTAACGGCAGTGTAGACGGCCTCGGGTTCTTGGCTATCGCCGCTTTGATCTTCGGTCAATGGAAACCGTTTGGCATCCTCGGTGCAACCTTCTTCTTTGGATTCGCCCGTACCGTCGCGAACGTTTCGCAGGTTATCCCCGCTTTAAGCGGCATACCGCCGGTGTGGCTCAAGATATTCCCTTATCTCGTTACGCTGATAGCCCTCGTGCTGTTCAGTAAAAACTCCGCCGCTCCCAAAGCAAACGGAGAACCGTATTAAAAAAATTATCCCCTTACACCCCGGCGCTCTGCGTCGGGGTATGTTATTAATACTGATATTATCCTTGAGGTTGTAATAGCCTGCAAAAGCATAGAACTAAATGCCCGAAGAAAAGTTTACTTCACTAATATTTTTATATGCATTAGTAAATTTCATTTTATTTATTTTATATAGATTTACAAAGAAATTCAAAATAGTACATCGATTTCTATCACTTATTGACAACCTCATTTTCTGCCTCTTGCTCGGTTATGGTTTTTATCGGGCAAATCGATTGTTTGTACTTTTGGTGCCGAGTGTATTATTAATTGTGTATCCTATTGCTTGGGGACTGAATAGAGAATTATCAGATGAAGAGTTGGATTCTGTAGTAATAGTGAAATATCTATTTCCAATAAAACAAGAAAATAGAATAAAATTAAAAGTTGTATTTACCCATTTTGCAACATTCCCATTTTATTCGTGCGGAGGGTTTAATACCCCGACGCTCTGCGTCGTAACAAAGGGTATTAAAGCCGACTGCAACCACCTTATGAGAACAACCAACCCCGACGCTTGCGTCGGGGTTGGTGATTATTTATTGGATAGTTGGAGCGCAAGATAACATTACTACAAGCAACGCATCTACTGGAATCCGGTTACGATATTCGCACCTTCCAAGAGCTTCTCGGTCACATCGATGTTTCAACCAGTATGGTTTACACCTTTGTCCTCAACCACGATGATCTCGGTGTGCAGAGGCCTATCGACCGAATATGATTCGTCTTTATCCTATTTAGTGAAGATAGGCCTAATCTGGTTGTTGATGATGTGTTCCGGTGAGTATTATGGAAGAAAGATTTAATTTCTTATCTTGTAACAGTTTAGATTGCAAATGGGGCGTTCGTGTGATATTATGAGGAAAGGTTAAGCGTTTGTTAGATGGACTCGTGCTACTGCACGAGCTGAATTTTTTAGGTATAAATCTAGATTTAATATTAAAAAAAGGTATAATAGAAGTATGAAACCTAAAGAAAAAAAAGAGATTTTTAATTTCTTAGAATATAATAAAAACATTCTCCAGTCCTATGGCGTAAAAAAAATAGGTCTTTTTGGTTCTTATGTACATAATCAACAAAATAAAAATAGCGATATTGATATATTAGTAGAATTCCATGCTGATAAAAAAAATTATAATAACTTTATAAATTTAGTTTATTACTTGGAAGATAATTTGAATACAAAAATAGATTTATTAACCATAGAAAGTTTAAGTCCTTATATTGGTCAGAGAATACTCAATGAGGTTGAATATGTATCGATCAAATGAAGAGTTATTCAAGCATATTTTTGATGAAATTGTTTTTTTAGAATCTGAAACAAGGACCATATCAGAAGAAGTATTTTTAAAAGATGAAAAAACGCAACGAGCTTTTGCACGAAGTATTGAAATTATCGGAGAAGCCGTTAAAAATATTTCAAGTGATGTAATAATTAAATATAAAGAAGTTCCATGGAGAAATATTGCCGGTATGAGAGATAAACTCATTCATGGTTATTTTTCCGTTGATTATGAAATTGTGTGGGATGTTGCAAAAAACATTATTCCTGAATTTAAGAACCAGCTGATAAAAATTATGGATACAGAAAAAAAGAAAAATGGCAATTAAAGAAATAATAACAGAAATCAATAAAATAGAAATAGATATTGCTGATTTTATAAGTAGTTACAAAAGTGAACAACTTGTCAGTAATTATGATGATTGGAATTATAAAGATGTCATTGCGCATCTTTTGGAATGGATTATGTTTTCAAAAAATAAACTAAACGCTATTGTACATAACCAAGATTTTCAAGAAATAAGTAATATCGATATATTCAATAAACAAAATTATATAAAAAATAAGAATAAGCATATTACAGAATTACAGAAGAAACTAATCTTTGAACTGAATGAATATAAAAATATTGTGCTATTGTATACAGAAGCGGATTTACAGAGAAAAGATTTGCCAACAGGTTTTTCATTTGAATTATGGCGGTATATGATAATGGATACTATTATACACCCTGTAATGCATTTATTATATTATTTAATTAAAACAAAAAACTATAAGTTATTTTTCAAATTGTGTAAAAAATATAATGACATATTTTATTGTTATGCAAAAGGAAATCTTGAGGTGTATTCTTTTTATGAATATATTGAAGATAGTAAGAAATTTATTGAGAATATAAAAGAATTAGGCGAGCAGTATAAAAATGATGATATGATACATACAGTTTTAAAAGCCAATAAAATAGATGGAAACATCTAACACCCGCTTCAACCTGACATTGCGGACGAGCCGCAAATGCAGGTTAAGCGAGTGTTAGTTGGACGCCCACACTGGGGCGCTTATTTAGGAAGGAAAAATGAAAAAATTACTGTTATATTTTTTATTATTTTCACCATTTTTACTTTATGCAAAAGAATTAAGAATTCAAAATATAAGATTTGATGAAACAATGACGTATGATAAAAATGATAAGTTTCGATATTCACCATTGAATATTTTTGATAAAAAAATTGATACTGTTTATGCTGTTCCTAAAAGTGCTACTTTTTATGATTACACATTAATTCTTCATTTCGATAAAGAATATGAATTCGATGAAATAGATATAAGTGGTGGATATTTTGATTCAAGATGGTATAAAAAAAACTATAGAATAAAAAAAATTGATTTTCGTTTTCTTGATGAGTATGGTAATGATAAAACATCAGAAGAATTTATTCTAAAAGATGAAATGATTTCACAGAAGTTAAAATTTTCCAAAAAACAAAAGGCTTCACAAATATGGCTACGAGTTAGAGATCTTTATCCTAGCAGTGCATATAATGATATATGTATTTCAGAGATGTCTATAATGAACAATGGAGAGGAATATGACGTTGTGATTAGGCCTGCTTATTCATTTTATGGTAGTACTTATGAATATGATGACAAAGGAAATTTAGTAAAGGAAAAAATCGATGAAGATCACGATCATTATGAATTGAACTATTACAAAAATGGAAAATCCTTAATAGGAAATTTGAAATATATTGATGAAGATAATACACCTCGAAATTACGATTATAAAATAATTTCTAATACTGATAGTTATATTGAAATCGTAGTAGGAAGAAAAAATATAAAACATTTTTACGACGGTGAAAAATTAATACGTTCTGTAATAAATAATTCTGAAGGAAAAACATACGAAATAAAGTATTACTATAAAGATGGAAGGTTAAATAATACAGATTATGGTGAATTTTTTTATGAAAACGGTTTGTTAAAAGGGTATATTGCATATGGTTATTATGGACTCAATGGAGAAATAGAAATAATAGAAAAGATAAATAAAGAGTTTTGTTCATATTATTTAGAATATAACGATTACAATCAGATAATAGAACGACATGTAGATAGTTGGGCTGGATACTCTGCTGTTTATTAATCACATAACATCGTTTTCAAAGCCGACAGGCAGTCAAGCTGCCTGCGGTTTAAAACAATGTTATGAGCACAAGGCAAAGCGTTGGGAAAAGATCAAAAATGTTATTAACTTATGGAAATATAAAAAAATCAAAATTTTTAAAATATATTTATTTATCTGATTATAATGATGATGAGTATCGCAAAGCATTACTAGAATATAATAAGAGTATAGTAAAAAATTTTGAAGAATCTGATTTCATAAAAATATATAAATATTTGCATGATGCAAAAACCTATCTGAAACAAATTAATGGAAACGTTGTAATAAAAGTTAATACTTATGATTCAGAAGAAAAGAAGCCAGTTTATTTTGATATTATTTTTGAAAAAGCTAAGATTTTATCTTGGAACACTGTAAAGGAAAACGGTCATATTTCAAGATTAAATAAAAAATATAAACCTCAAGAGTATGGGTACGAAGAATTTTACGAAGATAATGGGAAAAAATATGTTTCGTTGATTTTATTTGGAAATAAGATTAGAAAGGGTTCTTATTATCCACTAGTAACTATTAATTATGAAAATATTAGGATTAATAGATATAAGAGAGAAATACATTGTTTTGATAAAACAAGTGGAAATCTGATATGTACAGAAGATATTGAAATTGATTTTTCTAAATTAGAATTTATTTTTTCAGATGTAATAAAAGATGATCCTGATTTAATTTATGAATATAAAATAACCAAAGAAAATATGAATAAATTTAAAACAGGGACAACTTTTGAGTTTGATAAATTTAATTATTTTTTATCATATATTAGTATAATATAGCACACACACATAACACCGTTTTTAAAGCCAACCAACGGAACTGAGCCCGTTTACGGTTTAAAACAATGTTAGACGGATGCCCTTCGGTGCAAGGAGAAAAATGTGTCTTCAATTAAAAATATTTTTCATATAATTAAATATACTCAAGATGAATTACAAGAAATATTTAAAGGTAATTACTCTGATAGATATGCAAATGCAATAAAAGGAATACCTGTTTATAAAATTACTGACAACACGTTACTCCCAGGAGAAGTTTTTAGAAAATATCCAGAAAATGAAAATATATGTTATGCAGATTTTAGAGAATATTTAGTAGGTAAAGAAAAAATAGAGAAAGAAATATTTGTAAGTAATTTAGGAAGAATAAAAATAGGAAATAATGTAGTTAAACAATATCATATTGATTATGGATATTTAAAAGTAAATATAATAAATAAATATTTTTATAATGTATATAGAATAGTTGCAGAAACATGGTGTGAATGCCCAGTGAAAAGAACAACACCGGATTGGAGTGTTCATCACATAAATAATAATGGTTTTGATAATCGACCAGACAATTTAATTTGGGTTAATAATAAAGAACATAGCTATATTGAAAAATATAATAAGAAAAAGATGATAGATATTTTAAAAGAAAAGAAAAACTTTTTGCTAAATAAGGGAATAAATATTTATTCAGAACAGATAATTAAAGATGCATTGGAAGATTATTATCTATTGTCAGGGAAAAAGGTTGACAAACTATTAGTCGAATACCTTAAAAAGTATAATTTCAATAGAGAAGATTTCCCGAATATAATAATAAATACAGAATGGAAAAGTAGCTAACACCTACTTCAAAGCAAACATTTTTTTATGGCAAAATGCAGTTTAAAACAATGTCATACAGACAGCATGGTGATCAGTTTGTTTGAATTATCGATATTTAACAGAACATAAACTATTGCCGGAAGGGAAAAAATGAATGCAGAAACGGAAGAGGCATACGCAGAAAAAAAAATTCGTTGGAACAATATAACAAAAGAAAAATGACAAGCCTATAAAGAACAGAGGATAAAAGAAATAGTAGATGTGTAACGATGTTTGCATTGAAGTAACTGATAATGCACAATAGGAGTATCGATAATGAGTTTATTCGCTCGCTTTAACAGTAAAAATATGGAGAGAAAATGAAATTACACCCCATCTCACCATAAGAGTATATTCGACATAGATTTTAAATACTCAAACTAGATATTTATCCTAGCCATAAAGATTATTTTCTTAGAATATATCTTCCTTTTTGACATTTCCCCGATTTCGCTATATACTGAAAACTCATAGATGATAGCGACTCTCTTAAAAAGAGAAGGTCTATCGGTATTCTACATTTATTATTTCATGATAGGAGTTTTTATGGTTATTTTGACATTGAACTGCGGCAGTTCTTCGGTAAAGTATCAGGTGTATGATTGGGACAATAAGAGTGTCCTCGCATCGGGTGTTGTAGAGCGGGTAACCCAGCCCGGCAGCGTTATTACCCACGAGGCAAAGGGAAAAGACAAATATGTGCTGGAAAGCCCCTGCCCCACCCATACCCATGCGGTTGAGCTTATCATTAAAACACTGACGGATTCGTCCGTAGGTGTTATCACCGACATGAATGTGATTAAAGCTGTCGGCCACCGCGTAACCCACGGCGGAGATAAGTTTATCAAATCGGTTATCGTAACCCCCGAAATTCTCAACACGTTCCGCGAAGTGCAGGATTTAGGGCCGCTGCACAATCCCGCCAATATTATGGGTATCGAGGCTGCTCAGAAAGTACTGCCGAATGTTCCGCACTGTGCGGTTATCGACACGGCGTGGCATCAGACTATGCCCGAAACAAGCTTTATGTATGCCATCCCCCACGAATGGTACGAAAAATATTCCGCCCGCCGTTACGGCTTCCACGGCACCAGCTTCCTCTACACGGCAAAGCGGGCAGCCGTCATCCTCGGAAAAAAGCCGGAGGATACCAATATCGTCATCGCCCATATCGGGAACGGCGCTTCGATGTGCTGCGTTAAGCAGGGCAAGTGTTTCGATACCTCGATGGGACTAACCCCCTTGGAAGGCTTGGTTATGGGTACCCGCTCCGGCGACTGCGACCCTGCCCTCCCTTTCTATATTATGCGGAAAACTGGCATGACACCGGCGGAAATGGATACCGCCTTGAACAAGAAATCAGGCTTGCTCGGCGTTACCGGACAATATGTTGACCGCCGCGATGTTTCTAAGGCAATGGAAGAAGGCGATAAACGGGCACGGCTCGCCTTTAATATGGAAGTATATCGCTTGCAAAAATACTTCGGCGCCTATATCGCCGCGCTTGGTCAAAAACCGGATGCAATCGTCTTCACCGCCGGCGTTGGAGAATTCGGCTTCGACACCCGGCTCGCCGTCTGCGAAGGCTTAACCCATCTCGGTATCAAGATTGATCCCAATAAGAATGCGCTTGCCCGCACCCGCAACGCGGAAACCTGCATCAGCGCTGATGACTCGCCGGTAAAGATATTCGTTATCCCCACCGACGAAGAGCTCGTTATGACGGAAGACGCGTATGCATTGATGAAGGGAACCTACGACGTGCATACCAAGTTCACCTATTCATTCCAATCGCCCGACTATGTCAACAAGGCTCGTGCGGAAGGCTTAAAAAAAGACCTTGAAAAAAAACCGGAGCTTGCAAACATCGTCGTAAAGATTCCCGGCGCACGGTAAAAAATGTACCGCGCTTTTCCGCCCTATGGCGCAAAAGCGCGAGCAATTTTTATTTCAGAAAAAGCCAGCCGCATCAGACAAGTGGATAAACAGCGCAAAATAAGTGAGGCTAGGCGACCATTTGAGCCGCAATGCGGCGAAATTCTGGTTGAATAGCCTCACTTATTTTGCGGAGATACACACAGCAGCCTGATACGGTTGGCTTTTGGAGGTTTGTATGTACATAAAAAAACTAATAGGCACCCAATGCTATCTTTCGCCGCTTAACCTTGAAGATGCCGAACAGTATGCCGTTTGGCTGAACGATATGGAAATTCTCGAAAATCTAACATTGATGACATCGGTTGTTACCGTCGACAGCGAAAGAGAATTCCTAAAAACACTTGCGCAAGCTCACAATTATGGCATCATCGACATTAAAACCGATCAATTAATCGGCAATATAGGCTTTAAAGACATCGATCAGCTCCATCGGACAACAGAAATCGGCATCTTCATCGGCAATAAGAGCTATTGGGATAAGGGATACGGGCAAGAAGCCTTATCGCTATTGCTGGATTATGCTTTCAAAAAGCTCAACCTGCATACTATTCTGTTACGAGTCTATGACTTTAATCAGCGGGCGATCGCGTGCTACGGAAAAGTCGGCTTCAAAAAAATCGGCGAAATCCGCGACGGTTTCATCAGAAATATGGAGTATCACAACATCATTATGATGGACATCCTGCCGGCAGATTTTTACGACGTAAATCCTCAATATAAAATTGAAAAATAAGAAAACGCTTGCATAAAGTGCCGGAACTTCATAGAATACCGGAGTAACTTCAGCAGCCGCAATAAGGCTGCCTCGTTATCCGTCGAGTTTCGGCAGAGCCGAAACATCGCTTATTAAACATGTGCGCTTTCCGCGCACTAATTCAACAGTTTCCAAAATGCACATTTTATTCAACTGTTGAATTTTAAGGAATGCTATGCTTGACTATCGATTTATCAAAAATAATTTGGAAGCGGTTAAACAGAATATTATTAACCGCGCTATGCATGCCGATGCGGAGGCTGCCGTCCGCCTCTTTGATGAACGGACTGAAATGGTAACTGCGCTGCAAGGGCTTCAGGCAAAACGGAATGAAAACTCCCTTGCGATGAAAAAAGCAAAGGATGCCACAGAACGCAATGCGCTCATCGAAACGGGCAAGGCGATTAAAGCCGAAATTGCCGCTGCCGAAGCAGCTTTAAAAGAAAAAGAAGCGGCGCTTGATGCAGCGATGATGCAGATTCCGAACATGGCGCATCCCGATGCTCCCGTCGGTAAGGAAGATACGGAAAACTGCGAGGTAAAGCAGGTCGGCACCGTTCCTCAGTTCGATTTTGAACCGAAAGATCACGTGCAGCTGGCGGAAGAACTTGACTTAATCGATTTTGATGCTGCAACAAAGGTTTCCGGTGTAAAATTCTACTATCTTAAAAACGAAGCAGTGTTCTTAGAACAGGCGCTGGTGCTGTACGGCCTGAATATTTTGCGCAAGCACGGATTTACACCGTTTATTACCCCTGACGTTGCGAAAGAAGAAATCCTCCGCGGTATCGGTTTTAATCCGCGCGGAAGCGAATCGAATGTCTATACTATAGAAGACGAAGGCACCTGCCTTGTTGCCACAGCGGAAATTACGCTCGGCGGCTACCACGCAGACGAAATCCTTGAAAAAGCAAAACTTCCGTTGATGTATTGCGGTCTTTCGCATTGTTTCCGGCGTGAGGCGGGAGCAGCAGGTCAGTTCTCGAAGGGATTGTATCGTGTACATCAATTTACCAAGCTGGAGATGTTCGTATACTGCACCCCCGAAGAATCCGATGCCATCCACGAAAAACTCCGCCTTATCGAAGAAGAAATCTTTACCGGTTTAGGCATTGCGTTCCGTGTTGTCGATACCTGTACCGGAGACCTCGGCGCTCCCGCCTACCGTAAATGGGACTTGGAAGCATGGATGCCCGGGCGCAATGGCGGAGAATGGGGTGAGGTTACCTCTACATCGAACTGCACCGACTATCAGGCACGCCGCCTCAATGTACGGTTTAAAGACGACGACGGAAAAAACAAGTACGTCCACATGCTAAACGGTACTGCGATTGCGGTGTCCCGCGCGCTTGTCGCTATTATCGAAAACTATCAGCAGAAAGATGGCAGCATCAAAATACCTGAAGCATTGGTACCCTACTGCGGATTTGATGTCATCAAAAAGAAATAATACTTGCACAAGCCTTCAATTATTTATATAATAGAGGGCAATTTACTAAATTTCTGGAGTATTTATGAGCGGAATAAGTATCGCATTATTAGTGTTTTTTATTATAGTTGCATTTTTGATTGTCGGACTGGTGTTATTGCAGAATGAAGAAGGAGACAGTTTAGGAGGTCTTTTCTCAGGCGGATCAAATTCCGCATTTGGCTCGCGTTCCGGCAACATATTGACAAGAGCAACATATACACTGATAACGCTCTTTTTTGTCGTTACGTTCTTTCTTGCATGGTTAAACAAGAGTCCGGGGGATTCCGGTTTACAGCAGGATGCTCAAATACAGCAGGCAGAAACGGCAACAGAATGGTGGAAAGAGGCATCATCCGATGCTAATGGAACCGGCAATATTGAGGATACCGAAACGGCTCCTCAATCTTCCGAAGGAACAGCTGCCGAAAACACATCTCATTAAGCAATGTTCTCATATTTAATAACTGTTTCTTGAAATATGTATTCCAATAAGTTGCAACGAGATGAATATAGTGCCATCTCATGTTAGGATTGTTCCTCTGTAAAAGGAGCGTGCGAGTAGGCGTGAAACATTTTATTACATTCGTTAGCATACTTTTTTTAATGGCCGGCTTAGTATTTTGTACGGACTTGGCGCCGCTTTCATTTTATACCGAACCGGCTTTATTCCCCTTTAATGCAGTTGTCGGTGTTGCAGAAGACAGTCAAGATTGTCTGTATTTTGCTACCCGTTCGGGACTCATTAAGTATAACGGAATTACTTGCGAAAAATACGAACACATTCCCTTTGATAATACCACCATGCGCTCAAGTCACATTCAAACCATGTATATGGATACTGATGATGTACTCTGGCTTGGTACATATAGCGGATTAGAGCGTTTCGATATCAAAAGCGGAACACTCAAACATTTTCCTGTCAGCGATGATGTAATTACAGCGATTTTCCGCGATTCAAAACGGCAGCTATGGGTGGGGACAATCAACGGATTATACTTTTGCCGCGACGGAAACTGTAAAAACTTTATACCTTTTAATAACCATCAATATGATTCCTTTATCGGGAATAATACCATTAGGTCAATCAGCGAAGACTCTCGCGGCGTCGTCTATGCCTCAACATATAACGGAGTATGGCAATATAACGAATCGGAAGGGGCTTTTGAACCGTGCAGCTTAATACCGGAAGGATGCCCCGGAAAAAGCGGTGTTGTGTATCACTTTATAGAAGACACCGATGGTGTGTACTGGCTTTCCGTCTGGGGTGTTGGGCTTGTCCGGATTACGCCCAGCGACAACAGCTATGAAGTATATTCGTTGCCGGATGCACGGATATATGCACTCTATAATAATTTTATTACCAACAAGTACATTGCAGCAGGAACATGGGGCGGCGGCATGTATATCATCAACAAAAGAACAAAAGAAGTAACCCCATATAAAGAAAATCCGAATCTGGTAGGATCGCTAACCAATAATGTCGTATATTCATTCTTTATAAATAAATATAATATGCTGTTTGTCGGAACGGCGGATGCACTCAATATAGCGGATCTAAATCGCCTTTCGGGTGATATTGCAGTACCGCTGCATGCCGATGCTGTCGCAAATCAAAAAAAATTATCGCATCTTGATGACAGTATTTCCTGCTTAACATCCAGTAATAGCTATATCTGGGCAGCCTCCAATAATATCCTCGTTCGATACAGTTTTTATCAGTGGCAAGCGGAAGAGTTCCCGTTCATAGTAGATAAAAATCAAGTGAACGGTGCACTCATTTATTCTATCAGTGCTATCAGCGATACGGAAGCTTGGGTCGGTACCAACAAAGGGCTGTTTTTCTTTGATTCAACCACTGCTTCATTTATACCTGTTTCATTATATAACAACCGGATATCCGATACTTCAAGTTTTTTGGTACGGTCTATCTATCAAGATTCAGATAATACCCTCTGGATAGGCACGTATGGCGCAGGGCTTATCCATTTTTCTCCCAAAAACGGTATTCTAGCACAGTACCGCCATTCCGACGCCCCGCGTTCGTTAAGTAATGACATTATCTTTTTTATCAATCGAGACAGTCGCGGTATGTTGTGGATCGGTACAAACAAAGGCTTATGCCGGTACGTCCCCGAAACACAGGATTTTATTTCGTATTTATATGATGTAAATAAACCGACCGGCATTTCCGCCAACCGTGTCGATTCTTTTTGTGAAGATTCAAAGGGATATCTATGGTTCGGTACAAACGATGGCGGTATCTGCCGGTTTGACCCAAAAACAGAACTCTTCCGTACCTATACAAAGGATATCGGGCTTTCCTCCAATCAGATTATCGGTATAACTGATGCAGATGACGGCTTTTTATGGATAGCAGGGCTCAAATATTTAAATTTATTCGATGTAGCACATCAAACGGCTCAAGCATATAATATCGCTAACATACGCCAATACGGTTATTTTTCCTGTCCCCCCATCGCTTTAAAAAATAAAGGGATATTTTTCTTTGGTACCGATAAAGGAATATTAAAAATCTCTGAAGCAAAACTCTATGCATCCCGTCTCAAATTTGTACCTATTAAAATACGGACACTTATGGCAAACGGACAATCGATTAATTTCTATACAAAAAAACAGTCGATCATTTTCGACTACAAAACGAATGATATTAAATTTTCATTTGCAGCCCCCTACTCTTCCCGGAGCAAGAAGCCGGTTTATGCATATAAATTAACCGGTATTGATAAAGATTGGATCGTTTCATCCGACCAAAATTATGTACAATATACACATCTTCCCCCCGGATCGTATACGTTCTCAGTGAAAAATGCAGCGGATGAATGGAATCCCGTATACGACAGTATCTCGTTCACCATACGGCAAAGTTTTCTCATCTCGCCCATTATGATTTGGTTTTATATAGTAATAGCATCCATTATTATTTTCTTAATCTACAAGATTCATAAGCTATATTGGCTGCAGCGGTATGCAGACCTTCTTGAAGAAAAACAACTGGTACTGATACAAGACAACTTTACCCTTAAAGAGCTTTCCTTACTCGACCACTTAACAGGAATAGGCAACCGCCGGTATATTGATATGATCGGCTTAAAGATATGGCAAATGGCAGTAGAGCATCATGTTTCGATGGCGGTTATGATGTTTGATATCGATTTATTTAAAAATTATAACGACTGCTTTGGCCATCAGGCAGGCGATGAACTATTGCGTTTAATCGGATCGGATTTAAAAAAACGCATTCGAATGGAAACAGACTTAATAGGTCGATACGGTGGTGAAGAGTTTTTAATTGTATTGTACAATTTACTTCCCGAAAAAGCGATGCATATTGCGGAAGGAATCCGAAAAACAGTGGAAACGATGCATGAGCGGCACCCAAAAGAAATGGTAGGACAAACGACCATCAGCATCGGAGTTTTTGCGGGAGAACCTACCGAAAAAGATACTTTTGAACAAATGATCCATAAAGCGGACTGTGCGCTCTACCGTGCAAAACAAACGGGAAGAAATAAAGTTGTATTTTATGACACAACGATGGATCAAATCAACAACTGTCACTGATTAACAAGGAGCAGCACGTGCTTAACACTATGCGGAATATCGGCATTATGGCGCATATCGATGCCGGAAAAACAACAACAACCGAACGTATTCTTTTTTATACCGGAAAAATTCACCGTATCGGAGAAATCGATGACGGAGCTGCGGCAATGGATTGGATGCAGCAAGAACAAGACCGGGGTATCACCATTCAGAGCGCTGCAACGACAACCTATTGGCGTGATCATCAAATCAACATTATCGATACGCCCGGACACGTCGACTTTACCGCTGAGGTAGAACGCTCGCTGCGTGTACTCGACGGTGCAGTTGCCGTACTCTGTGCTGTAGGTTGGGTGCAACCGCAGACGGAAACAGTGTGGCGGCAGGCGGATCATTACAATGTACCGCGCATCTGTTTTGTGAACAAGATGGACAGAATCGGCGCCGATTTTTTTGCGGCGATGGAGGATGTCAAAGAGAAATTCGGCTGCACGGTAATGCCGCTTGAAATTCCTATCGGCAGTGCGGAAAGTTTTGAAGGTGTTATCGACCTGATTACAATGGAAGAAATCCGCTGGGATGCGGAAACCGAAGGTGAAAAATTTACCCGCAGCCCGCTTTCCGACCAATACCGTGCAGAGGCTGAAAAATACCGCGAAAAAATGCTGGATGTTGTTTCCGCCTACTCCGATACGATAACGGAGTTGATGCTTGAAGGAGAACCCATTCCGACAGACTTGATCAAAAAAGAAATCCGTACCGCAGTACTCAAACGGCAGTATATTCCGTTTTTGTGCGGATCTTCGCGGCGCAATACCGGTATTCAGCCGCTCATCGACGCAATCGTAGACTATCTCCCTGCCCCCGATGAAGTTGCGCCTGCCGAGGGAATTCAGCTGAAAAAAGGAACGCCTATTTCCGTTCCCTGCAAAAGCGACGGCGTGCCGCTCGGTTTGGTCTTTAAGATTCAATATGACAGGGAAGCGGGCGCACTTTGCTATGTCCGTATGTATTCGGGGAAAATAAAGGCAGGCGATCAGGTATATAACGTCGGCAAGAAAAAGCGTGAGCGGATCGGCCGTATCCTGCGAATGCACTCCAATAAATCCGAGCCGATGGACAGCATAGAAGCGGGCGATATTGCCGTATTTGTCGGGCTCAAATTGGCGCAAACGGGCGACACGCTCGGCAGCGAGGGGATGCCGATACTCCTTGAATCTATGCAGTTTCCCGAACCGGTTATCTCCGTAGCCATCGAGCCGAAAAGCCTTTCGGAAAGTGATAAACTCAAAGAAACACTCGCGATTTTGTCGCGGGAAGACCCAACCTTTATAAGCCGTGAGGATGCGGAAACAGGACAGCTGATTATCTCCGGTATGGGGGAGCTACACTTGGACGTTCTTACAACCCGTATGCTGCAGGACTTTAAGGTGGAAGCCCGTATCGGTAAGCCGCAGGTAACCTATCGCGAATCCGTTACTCAAACGGCAGAACATACCGAACGATTCAGCAAGGTACTTGCCGGTAAAGAACAGACAGCGCAGCTTACGCTCCGTGTAGAACCGCTTGAACGAGGTTCGGGGAATAGCTTTAAGAACACGGTTAAGGTTTCCACGGGCGGTACTCCGCAGGCGCATTCCCTGCCTGAAGATATTATCGAGGCGGTGGAACACGCGATCCGCGGCGCCTTTAATTCGGGGATTCAATACGGCTATCCGTGCGTAGACATCGGCGTAACCCTCATCGATGCCGAATACGACGAGCTGACTGCGACAACCTTTGCGTTTGAGGCCGCCGCTGCGATGGGTTTTGACGAGGCGTGCCGAAAAGCCGCCCCCGAACTGCTTGAGCCGGTAATGAATGTTGATATACTCTGTCCTAAGGAATTTGTCGGAGATGCGATGAGCCAGATGACGCAGCGCGGCGGTATGGTACTCGGCATGGATTCGAAGCCGAATATCGATGTTGTTCATGCACAAGCGCCGATGGCGAAACTCTTCGGCTTTTCCACCGATTTACGCTCCGTTACGCAGGGCCGCGCCTCTTTTACAATGAGCTTTAGCCACTTTGAAATTAAAAAAGGCGGTCTCGGCAGCTAACCGGCTGCCGGTAAGTTAACCGGCAAAGCAGGTACCGACATCCCATGCGGCACGAATCATCGGGTGGTCTTCCGGTACTTTTTTGACCTTATCGGCGACCTTATTGAGCGGTACGGCAGTAATAACCCCCTGTTGCAGAGCTGTCATCACGCCGTACCGTTCCTCAGCAGCGAACTCGGCGGCAACGGCGCCAAAGCGCGTTGCCAATATACGGTCATAGCCGGAAGGAGTACCGCCACGCTGCAAATAGCCGAGCACCGTAACCCGCGCATCGGCGCCGGTAGCCGCTTCTATCTCCCCTGCGACCCGATACCCGATTGAACCAACCATAGATTTGCGCGATTCCTTTAACGCTTTTTTGTTCATATCCTTTTCGCTAAACGATACGGCGCCTTCGGCAACTGCAATAACTGAAAAATGTTTGCCTTTTTTACGGCGTTCCAGTAAGTGTTCGGCTATTGCTTCAATCCGATAGGGGATTTCGGGGATGATAATGACATCACTGCCGCCGGCAATACCCGCGTAGAGCGCAAGCCACCCCGCCTTATGCCCCATAATTTCTATCACCATAATACGGTTATGGCTTGCCGCCGTCGTATGCAGCCGATCGATCGCATCCGTTGCAATATCAAGCGCGGTGTGGAAGCCGAAGCTCATATCATTATGCACAATATCGTTGTCGATGGTTTTCGGAATACCGATGATGTTTAAACCTTCGTTTACGAGCATATCGGCAGTAGTCTGCGACCCGTTGCCGCCGAGGACGGCAAGACAGTCTAACCGTAAGTCTTTGTAATTTTTTTTGATACAATCCACCGCCCCGCTGCCGTCCGCATTACGCCAGCCGCGGTCTTTAAACGGTTTTTCACGGGAAGCCCCCAAAATAGTCCCCCCGCGCGCGAGGATGCCGGAAAGATCTTGCTCAGTCAATATATGGTACTTATTTTCGATGAGGCCGCGGTATCCTTGCTCAATACCGACCACTTCCATTCCGTAACGGTTCATCGCTGTCCGAGCTAAAGCTCTGATAGCGGCGTTCAAGCCGGGAGCATCGCCCCCCGATGTTAAAATGCCGAGGCGTTTATGTGCAGTCATGTTAAAAGAATACCCTGCTTTTTACACTTACGCAAGCGGAAATTATCAGGGCAACCGCATCAGATTGTTTTTTAACAGCCCCGCAGAATAATTGGGACTGCTCAACCTTTCCTTTTGAAAACAGGCGGTGTGGAATTACACTGGTAACAGGTATGAAAATTCGCTATACTAAAAAAATGAGTGAATTGATACAACCGAAAGTTCTTAAAGGATTTAGAGATTTTTTGCCGCGCGATGAAATACGGCGGGCTCTTTTAATTGAAACCGTTACCAATGTATTCAGAAATGCAGGGTTCGTGCCCATCGACACCCCCGCTTTGGAATATTCCGAAGTACTGTTGCGCAAAAGCAACGGGGAAACCGAAAAGCAAGTATTCCGTTTTAACGATAACGGCGGACGCGACATTGCGCTCCGTTTTGATTTGACCGTTCCCTTTGCCCGCTTTATTGCGGAGCACTACAGCGAATTATACTTTCCATTTAAGCGGTATCATATTGCAAAAGTCTGGCGCGGCGAAAAACCGCAGGCGGGGCGTTACCGCGAATTTATTCAATGCGATTTTGACAGCGTCGGTTCGGACTGTGCCTATACCGATTTTGAAATCCTGAAAGTTATGT
This sequence comes from Treponema medium, assembly GCF_017161265.1. Classification (NCBI taxonomy): domain Bacteria; kingdom Pseudomonadati; phylum Spirochaetota; class Spirochaetia; order Treponematales; family Treponemataceae; genus Treponema; species Treponema medium. The sequence goes on from NZ_CP031393.1 coordinate 150,092, forward strand.
ATAACGCCCTCAAAGCGCTCGGCGTTACAAACTTCCGTATTCATATTTCGCACCGCGGCATATTCAACCGGTTTTTGGACAGGCTGGAGCTAAAGGATAAAAGCGAAGACATCCTCCGCATTGTCGATAAATTAGCAAAAATCGGCAAAGAAGCAGTAATCGAACAACTCGCGGAAATTGCCGGAGCTGAAAAGGCTGAAAAAATTGTGCAATACAGCAACGGCCTTTCGGCAGGCGCCGATTTTGAAACAATCCTTGCGCACATAGAAACACTTGCGGGAGGCGCCGCCCCCGATACCGGCCGCTTACGGGACGTATATCAGCTCCTATGCGATGCAGGTATCGCGGACAGCTTCATACTCGACCCCTCCATTACACGCGGCCTTGATTATTACACCGGCATTGTGTACGAAACCTTTTTAACCGACCTTCCGCAGCTCGGCTCGGTTTGTTCCGGCGGCCGCTACGACAATTTAACAGGGCTCTATATGAAGGATACGGTGAGCGGGGTCGGCGCTTCGATCGGACTTGACCGCCTTCTCGCAGGATTGGAACAACTCGGTATCGGCTCAAAAGAGGCCGGTTTTATCGATGCAATCGTATTTTACGAGAAAGGTAACTCCATTCGCCGGAACAACGCAGCGGCGACTTATCTGGAACAATGCGGCTGCCGCGTAGAAGTCTTCCCCGAATCTAAGAAGATACAGCAGCAGTACGGCTATGCCGAAAAGAAAGGCATAGACTGGGGGCTTTTTATCGAGCCGCTGCCGGAAAGTTCCGATAATACCAGCGAACCGAGCGGTGACTCCGCCTCTCCGGTATCGCAGAACTGCGCCGAAATGTCGGTGCGCCTAAAACACCTGCCGAGCCGGACGGAAACCAATCTGTTATTAAAAGATGTTCCGGCATCTTTGAAAGGCGATAAAAAATGATTATTGCGATAGACGGCCCGGCAGGTTCGGGCAAAAGCACTGTTGCAAAGCTGATCGCGGCGGATTTTGGCTTTACCTTTATGAACACCGGCAGCTTTTACCGTGCGCTCACCCTCGCAGTTCTGCGGTCATTAGGCGGGGATGAAAGCGGCGCCGGCGCAGCAAAACCGGATTTGGAAAACGAAGCAAAGTGGACGGATTTTGCAAAAACCGTATCGCTTGAATATAAGCGGGATGGAATGTATTTAGACGGCCACTGCATAGAAGCATATCTCCGCAGCGATGCTGTGGAATCGGTTGTTGCAGCCCTCTCTGCGATTGTTCCTATTCGGCATCTTATCAATAAAAAAATCCGTACCGCTGCGGCAAAACTGAATATTGTTTGCGAGGGCAGGGACATGACCACCGTGGTATTCCCCGATGCCAAATGTAAGATCTACCTTGACGCTTCCGCTGAGGCACGCGCACGGCGCCGCTTTGAGCAAGGCACCAGCAATCTCTCGGAAGCCGAAATACTGAAGAGCATTGAAGAACGGGATACTATCGACCGGAATAAAAAAGAAGGTAGCCTAAAAATTGCCAAAGATGCTTTCTATTTAGATACATCGGACTTGACCATAATGCAGGTTTGTGAGAAAATAAAAGACAAAATACACGATAAAGGGTTATTTATGGAACAAAAGGAAGTGGCAATGGATGCGATTACAAATTCCGATCAGAGCATCCAAACACAATTACCAGAGGAGTATTTAAATTTTGAATCTCCTGAAGTCGGAACATTAAAAGAAGGCCGTATTATTGCGATAACCGATGATTCGGTTTTTATTGACGTAGGCGGTAAATCGGAAGGGCGTGTTGCACGCGAAGAGTTTACCGAAGAGCCTCAGATCGGCGATACTGTACAGGTATACATTGAAAAGACCGAAGCAACTGACGGTAAGCTGATTATTTCCAAGGAAAAAGCAGACCGTAACATTTTACGCAAAGAGTTGCAGAATGCATATCGGAATAAAACTCCGGTAACAGGTGTCATCAAAAAGCTTGTAAACAAAAGTGGATATGATGTTGATCTCGGTGCAAACATGATTGCATTCTTACCTATCAGTCAAGCGGCCGCCCAGAAAGTGGATAAACCTGAATCCCTGTTAGGCGAAAAGGGAACTTTCTATATTGAAAAGATGGTCTTTGACCGCAAGGGAAACAGAGACAATATTGTAGTTAATAGAAGAAAATATCTTGAAGATACGCTTGAAAAGAATCGCGAAGCATTTTTTGAAAATACGAACATCGGTGACGTTGTAAAAGGTACCGTAAAAAGCTTTACCAGCTTTGGGGCATTTATCGACCTCGGCGGCTTTGACGGCTTGTTGCATATCAATGATATGAGCTGGGGACATGTTACCCGTCCGAAGGATTTTGTTAAAAAAGGTCAAGAAATCGATTTAAAAGTTATCAGACTTGACCCTGCAGAAAAGCGCATCAATCTTTCATTAAAGCATTTCACCCCTGATCCGTGGCTTGAATTTGAAGACAAATTCCAAGTAAACGATATCGTAAAAGGTCATGTCACAAAGATTACCGACTTCGGCGCCTTTGTAGAATTGTCGGAAGGGATTGAAGGTCTTGTACACATCAGCGAATTCAGCTGGGTAAAAAAGGTGAGCAAACCGAGCGATATGGTCAAAATCGGCGATGAAGTCGAATGTATGATCCTCGGCTATGATATTCAGGCAGGGCGTGTTTCGCTCGGCTTAAAACAAGTAACGGCAAATCCGTGGGATAATATCGACGAACGCTATCCCGTCGGCACCCGTTTAACCCGCAAAGTGGTTAAATTGACCAACGCAGGTGCATTTATCGAACTTGAAGAAGGAATCGACGGCTTCTTGCATGTTGACGATCTTTCGTGGACAAAACGGGTACGCCATCCGAATAGCGAACTTGAAGCAGGTCAAGACCTTGAAGTAATTGTTATCGAATGCAATCCGGCCGAACACCGAGTTCGCCTCGGCGTAAAGCAATTAAGCGATGATCCATGGAAGACTTTTGCAGAAACATATAAACCCGGTTCTACCGTCGAAGGCGAAGTTACTTCGGTAACGGACTTTGGCATATTCGTAAAAGTACCCGGTGATATCGAAGGTCTTATTCACAAGCAAAATCTCGTAGAAAACCGCGAAGATAATCCCGATGAAGTGTTAAAGAAATATGCTGTCGGCGATAAAGTAAAGGCAGCTGTCCTTGATGTCAATGTTAAGGATAAGAAAACGGCTTTTTCAATTCGCGACTATAAGAAACGCCTTCAACAGGAAGAACTTTCCCGCTATATGTCTACCAAACAAGAAGACGATGAGGGAGCCTTTACGTTGGGCGATCTTATGAAGAATAAAGCCTCGGAATAGTTTTGCTGTGAGAGCAGCGTATGTATATTTTAGGTCATATTTTACCCGAAAGAATAGCTGCTCTCATCAATACACCCTTGTTCACCCGTGGAGCTTCGGCTTCGGGGGATACATTACTCGAAATGATTCTCCGTTCGGGTATGCAAGCAGTGGACAGTACCGCTGCTTCTCTTTTTTTAGCGGATGAAACGTTACAAAAAGCTCAAACGGTTGCGTATATATGTGATGATACTTTTTATCGCTTTGACGCAAAAAAAGAATTACCGGCAGCAGCAGCATGGGTCTTACGACAAAACGAACCGTTAAGAATGAATGCTCCCGATACGGAAAGCCGCTTTACTTCCAACGGTATGGACGGAACTCCTTATTCGACATCGGGCTTTATCGCAGTACCGTTGTGTATAGAGGATAACCGTATCGGTGTCCTTGAAGCAGTAAATAAAAGAGACGGAGGGAATTTTTCAGAGTCCGACCTTTCGTTATTGAGCCTTGTAGCGGGGTATGCCGCACCGGTTTATCGTACTTCGTATGCATACGGATTCTATGCGGATGCTATAAAACACAGGGAGCAACGAACAGAATATATAACGAAAGAAACGCCTTTTATAGCGTCCAGTCCGGTAATGCGGGAGAAATTTGAGCTCTGTAAGCAGCTTGCATCCTCCGATATACCGGTACTCATTATAGGTGAAAATGGAGTAGGAAAAGCATCAGTTGCGAAACAGCTGCATATTCACAGCCGCCATGCGAATCATCCCTTTATTCGTGTGAATTGCACTGAACCGGCAGAGCAGCTGCTTGCGCATCGCTTATTCGGCGGTACTGCGGATGATGCCGCCATTACCGATATCTCTGATGAAAGCTGTTTTAAACAAGCTGAAGGCGGTACTTTGTTCCTTGATGAGGCGGCGGCCATTCCGCTTTCACTCCAGAAGGGGCTTTTAAACAGGATTTTGCAGCTTGAACAAAGCGGCGGAAACATACGGTTAATAGCCTCAACCTCCCGCGATATCGAGCAGTTAACCCGCGAAGGAGACTTCCTATCGGAGCTATACGGCAAGTTAAATGTACTGCCGCTGTATATACCGCCGCTGCGGCAGCGCAAAGAAGATATTGGCGCACTTGCACAGTTTTTTCTGCGTCAGGCAGCACAGGAAATGCGGAAACCGTTTACCGGTTTTTCGGCAGATGCTCAAGAGGCGTTACAACAAGCGGAATGGAAGGAAAATATACGGGAGCTAAAAAACAGTGTGGAATACGGATGCTTAAACGGATCTCCGCCGCTCATTACCGCTGAATATTTATTTCCTCGATCCGCTGCGGCGATGTTGACCGGCGAGATTGACGGTCTTAAATCCGCAACGGACGTATTTAAACGGACATATATCCGAACAGTACTGGAGAAAACCGGCGGAAATCAAACAACGGCGGCTTCAATACTTAAAATTCAAAGAACATATCTTTCACGGTTGATGAAAGAACTAAACATAAAGGAGAACCTCTAAAAACTTCAGTTTTTTAGAGGTTTACCTTAGATTTATTTTGCGATGTTTCAATTTAAGTCATTACAGTAAAAAGACTTAAATTGAAACTCGTCGGGCATCTCTAAAAATCTAACCAAGTTTTTAGAGATGCCCAAAGGATTAACGGGAGACATATATGGCAGAACAAAATGATCAGACGCTTTCTTTTTCAGAACGCTGTGGGCAGTTTTTAACTCAGAATCGGAAACCGATCGTCATTATACTGGGAGTAATTTGTGCTGTTGTCGCAATCACTTTGATTGCATCATCGCTCACTACACGTGCAGCAAAAAAAGCTTCTATAGAAACGGAGACAATGATCTCCGAATGGACGGATTTACGAAATAAAAATGCCGAAGATATGACGGCTGAGGAAGATGCACTTGTCGAGAAACTTGAAAAGCAAGCTGCAGCAAACGGCCGTACATACTCTGCATTTAGAGCCTATACAACGCTCGGAGAAATCTATGTACTCCGGAAAGATTGGGAAAAAGCGCTCACCTTTTACCAAAAAGCAGGAGAGGCGCAGCCAAAATCTTACACTGCCGGTATTGCTTATTTTAATGCGGCAGCCTGTGCCGATGAATTACAGCAACACGATAAAGCGTTGGAACTGTATACCTTGTCAGCAACATCAGACGACTTTCCGCTGAAGCCCCGAGCATTGTTTAACATCGGACGGCTTGAAGAAAGCCTTGCTCATCCGGATAAAGCGATTGAAGCATATACAAAACTTACGGAGTCATACCCCGATAATGATTGGACACTGCTTGCAAAATCGCGGATTATCGCGCTTTCGATCAATTAGCGGGAAAATAGTATAAGGGTCTATGCAGCTGTTTCAGATTCGCTATAGGAAATATATCTTCTGTTTCTGCTTTCTCAGTACTATACTCCTTACCGCTTGCGGCATTCAAAGCTTTATCTATCTTGAAAAGCCGGAACGTTCAGGGCATGATCCCAGTAATCTTGAAGATTTAAGTCAGCGGTACTGTGAATTCAATACCGCAGACACTGCAAATGCAACACAAGCAGCAGGCTATATTAAAGGAACTGAAATTTACTACCGCATCTATGAACGGGAGAATGACTGTAAAAATGATAAGAGTATAATCGACGACTATAATGCTAAACACCCGTTCGCAGCAGCAAAGTATTTGGAAGAAACCAAAAAATACTATCGCTTAGAGACGAATCAGATATTAACGCGCCCGTTGATTGGCACACATTCTGCAGATGTTACTGTCCGCTTCCGCTTACAGGACTACGGTTCACCTGCTATCGATCCGGCACAGCTTACCATAAATGGGGTTTCACGAGGGATTCCGCGAAGAGACGGCAGGATTCAGAATAATAACAAAATCTTTAATAAAGACAATATCGCCATAGGCGATGACGACGTGCAGGCGGCCAGCTCGAGCGGAACGGAAGCATACTGGTACGTGCGTTTTTATGCCGTCAGCTACGGATACACATCAACATTTAGTACGCTCCACAGTCCATTGGAAGACATCGGATATATTTTAATAGAGAAAAATTAGTGAAACACTCAATGAGCGGCTCTATTTTAACGATATATAAAGTATAACATTGAAGTAGAAGGGGTAATTATGCTCAAAAGATTTCCGCTCAAAGCACGTTTGTCAGTAAGCTTTGGCTTACTCTTTGCTGTTTCAATGACAATCATTAATGTCATTTCTATCCGCAGTTCCCGCCTTACGCTTGAAAAACAAGCTGCATCGCATCTAATAGTATTTGCAGAAAACCAAGCGACGATATTTGAGCAAACATATATTGAAAAATTTAGAACACAAATGGAAACATTAGCACGGGGTTCCGTAGTTTCAAATCCGGATATTCACCTGTCTGAAAAAGTAAAATTTTTACAAAAAGAAGCGGAAATAGCCAAAAAAGACGGATGCTTGCGTATGCTCGTAACCGATACCCAAGGAAATGCTTATAGAACCGATGATGACACAACGACAAATGTTAAAAACCTCGAATGGTTTCAAAAGAGTGTTGTGGGTGAATTTTTTTTAAGCACTCCCTATCCTTCTGCACATAAAAACGGCTCACTGGTCTGTACGGTAGCAGCGCCCATCTACGGAAAACACAAAACAATCATAGGCACCATCGCAACCGTATACGACGGTTTAAAAATATATGAAACAATACAAGATATAAAAATCGGAGAAACCGGTGAAGTCTATATCCTTGATAAAGACGGTGTTACTATTGCCGACCATCAGGTGGAGCTTATTTATTCGCAAGAAAATTCATACGTAAAATCTCAATCTGATAAAAGTCTTGAAAGTGTCGGTCGTTTTGAACATAAAGCCGTTCAATCGACAACTTCCGGAGCCGGTTCTTATGAATATCAAGGCGCGATAAAAGATGCTGCATACGCAAAAATCCCTACAACAGGATGGACACTTATTGTAACGGACTACCGCCAAAAATACATGGGTGCCATTAGACTTATCATTATTATCGATACGATATTGGTAATTTTGGTGGTTTGTATTATCTATGGTGTCTCACTTGGACTTTCACGATCGCTGCAAAAGACAGCCGATGCGCTGAAAGAAATAGCACAGGGAACGGGAGACTTAACGGTTTCACTACCTGTAAAGGGAAAAGACGAACTTACCGATATAGCGCGATACTTTAACGAAACAATCGGTAAGATAGCTGGAGCTATCCGTTCCATAGAAGCAAATACAGCCGATATGGAAGTAACCGGTACCAGTCTTGCAGAGAATATGCTTGAAACAGCAAGTGCAATACGGCAAATTACAGCAACGACGGAAACGGTAAAAGAGAAGATGATTAATCAAGCGGCAAGTATTACCGAAACGGCAGCAACTGTTGAAGAGATTATCAGAACAATCAAGCAATTAAACGGCAGCATTGAAACGCAAGCAAGCAGCGTTGCACAATCTTCGTCTTCAATAGAACAGATGGTTGCAAATATTGCTTCGATCGGTCAAACGCTCGGAAAAACCGATCAAATTATTAAAAACTTTGTTTCCGCTACGGGAGATGGAAAGGCAGCCTTGGTAACTTCTAATACCGTAACACAGAAGATCGCCGAAGAATCCGGTTCGTTAATGGAAGCATCCAATGTTATTCAGCATATTGCATCGCAAACTAACCTGCTTGCAATGAACGCAGCTATCGAGGCGGCTCATGCAGGGGAAGCAGGCAAAGGCTTTGCCGTTGTCGCTGACGAAATCCGTAAGCTTTCGGAAGACTCTGCAATACAGGGTAAAACAATTACGGTAACGCTTAAATCTTTAACTGCGGAAATTGAAACGCTGTCCGCCTCGTCTAAAATCGTAGAAGGAAAGTTCAACTTGATTTTTGAATTGGCGGAACAAGTAAAATCGATGAGCGATCTGTTAACCGCAGCAATGAGAGAGCAGGAACACGGCAGCAAAGAGATTTTATCGGCTATTAAAAATATCAATACCGTAACAACCGAAGTGCAAGCCGGCTCAGAAGAAATGCTGAAAGGCGGAGAAGGTGCTGCACACGAAATGCATACACTCGACGAATTGACACGCATTATCACCGACAGTATGAACGAAATGGCTTCGGGCGCCATACAGATCAATAATGCGGTACAAGAAGTTAACGCAATGACACAGAAAAACCGGCAAAGTATCGAAAAACTCGCAAACGAAGTAGGAAAATTTAAGGTTAATTAGGGGATATTTTTTTTCCGATAAAAAGATAATACGTTTCAGCACGCCTAAGAATGGACAGAGATATTCATTTTTAAGCGAGGACGGCAGAGGTTGAGAACGGCACCAACGTTTCCTCTATTCTTTTTTCTGCAATAAAGTACCCAAATGCCGATGGCTGGTTTGCACTACTTCCAATACGGCGCTTGTTTCTTTTAAGAAATTTTCGATCTCTTTAAGTGAGCTAAAACCTCCGTGGATGGTAGTATCCTGCTCTTTAATCGAAGAGGATATTTCTGCCAACGAAAGACCGGCTGCATCCAAGGTTTCCGAATTTTTATCGTAAGTAGCGAGAATACCGGTAAATGATTTTTGAAACTTTGAAAAGAGCGAAATAAAAAGAGACATATTTTCACTAATGCTCGTTACCGATGACTGCAATTCAGCCATTTTTGCCTCAATCATTTTAGCAAAGGTACCGGTTTGGGTAGAAAGATTCCGTACCTCATTTGCGATAATTCTAAACCCATCCCCGGCCTTACCTGCATGCGCGGCTTCAATTGAAGCATTAATAGCCAAAATACCGGTTTTTATCGAAATATTTTGAATATCGGAGACCATTGCTTTAACTTCGCCGGTGTGTTCCTTGAGCGTTTCAAATGAGGTAGCCGTAGTTCGTGCCGTGGTTGCCGCTTCATCGATTTCATCAAGCCGTTTATGGATTTCTTTTTGCAGCGTTTTTCTGCTGCCGAGCGCCGCATCCAGCAGATTATCAACACGAACAGCATTCCCAGCAGAAGAACTACTCTCTTTTTGAATTTCTTCAAAGACCGAAAGGATAGTTTCAAACCGTTCTTCCAGCTGCTCCATCGAGCTTTTGATAATTTGAAATGAATGCTGCGTTACAAAATCTAAAACAATACCTTTATTGTATTTAATGACAATTTTATCTACTAAATCGGTAAAATTTTGAAGCGCTTCTTGTTCTTCTACCATATAGTCATTTCCTAAAATAATCGGTCAAGATAATCTATGCCGCATTGCAAATGAGAAAGCCAATTCAAAAAAAGCTCTACCTTATCATCGGTATAAATAGCCCCGTGTTGCGGCGCAATAATGGAAGGGTTCAATAACCGCACTACTTCAACCCACCGCTTAACAATCTTATTGGCTGCCATATATCTAACATGAAAGGGTTCGATCAACGGGATATGTTTTTGAAAATCGTCGATAAAGAGTGTTTCATCTTCCTCTTTTTCAAATACGGCGGCGCCAATATCACCGCTAAACAAAATACGAGAACGTTCGTCGAAGAGCGAAAACTGACCCGGCGAATGCATAAAGTGGGAAGGAACACAGCGCAGTTTATTGCCGGAAGTCAAAGAGATATCCATTCCTTTATCAGGGATGCCGGTCATACGCGAAACGTCAACAATGCCGAAGTGAGGCATAAATCGTATCCAAAGGGAAGAAATATAAATCTGTGCCTGTGTAATACCAAGCCACAGGGCAATACCGGAAGATACATCAGGATCTTGATGAGAGAAAAAGATGATGTCGATTTTATCTACTGATATGAACCTACTGACGGCAGTTACTACCTGCGAAAAAAGGTGAACGCCCCCCGGATCAAGTAAAATACCGCGACCGTTATCGATGATTAGATACTGCATCGTCTGTACGGCGCCCTTTCGATATTTTGTTTCGCCGCCCAGCCAGATAAACTTATGATTCTCATCCTCATAGAGAATCTTTCCTTGTACACGTACATTTGCATCAGCTGTCATTATTTTTCTATTACCTCACATCAAAAAAGGTATCAAAATATAGTGCCAGTATAACGAGAAATTCACTTATAGACAAGCGGATGATTCCTAGTTTCTAAAAACCTAACAGGCAACTTATTTTCAAAACTGACGGAACCAGCCTGTACCTTTTATTTTGCCGAGATAGCAATGTAAGCACGTAATGCTCTTGCCCTACGACCTTTAAAAGATGCTGACAAATATCACAAAAAAGTATATAGTACGGCTGGCTTTCGAGCAAAGAAGCCCGTTTCTGCAAAGGAGTATATAATATGAGATACGTCAAATTATGTGGCTTTACCCTTATGATGCTTATTTTTACGGTATCATGCGGTAATAAAGATACAAAGAATATCATAAGCATTAAAAAGGCATCGACCGAAAAGCTTATCAGTGCATTCGAAAAATTTGAAAATAATTTTATGCTGCGCAGTGATATTTTTGATAACGGCTCTGCAAAAGCAAAATTTTTCCTTACCGACTATGATCTGCAAGGGCCTAAATCGCAAGATATATCACAAACAACAACGATTGCCAATACGATGATCGCAAATAAAATCGGTATAACAGGACTTTGGGTCAACGATAAAAAAGCTAAGGCATTTAAGTATTCTTATACATTGAACAATATTTTAAAAAACGAAGAAAAAACCGACCTGATAAATATTGTTATCGGGCAAAAAAATATTGAAGCGGCAAGTCCTTCGATATTCAATAAAACCTTTTCCATTCCCGCACAGGATTTTGGAAAAGCCCTTGCACTTGCCGCACCTAATGAATTTCCGGCAAATCTCAATATCGATTTAACCTACAATACACTGAGGACATTAAGCTCAATCCGTCCGAATAAGGCCTCGCAAAAGCGCTATGATAAAGCTCAGCATATTCTCTATAAGAACGCAGTTATCACGCAGAACGGCGATATATATTCCATCGTATTCAATAATGATGATGTCGTTAAATTTATCCCTGCTTTGGTAGATGCGGTAAAAAACGATAACCGTTTAAAATTCCTCTGGAATTTTTATAAAAAACTCTTAGAAAAAGAATTTAAAGAAATTGAAGAAAAATTTAATACGGAAATAAAAGATAACATAAAAGACTGTACCTTTACGGAAGAATTGACCGTTAAGAATAACCTTGTCGCAAAAGCTCGGTATACGGTTGCCGTCAGTGGAAAAGAGATAGTAACATTCAGCTGTGATATCAAAAATTATGAAAACCCGATAGACGGCATGACATACACGCTCGATATTACCGAGTCTAATACCGCAGATAAAGACTCGAAAGCGGGTATAGTATCCTGTGTGTTTGCTTCTAAGGGATCTGTAACCGACACAACAGCCGATATCGATTGTTCCGTCTCCGTATCTTTTACGGATACCCCCGATACCCCGCTGCTTCCGGTCTTCGATATGCATGGTACCTTTTATGCCGATACCGCAAAACAGAGCGACAACTTTAAAATCGGTATGGATATGGATATAACTTCCTCGCGTAATGACAACATGAACGAAAGCATCGCAACCTCAATGCAGGCATCAGGGAGTGTTGTAAAAGCACCGGATATGATTACATATAACATCGATACCATCAACATTGAGATGGAGGAAGCCGAAAAAGAAAAGTATACTCTTAAGCTCGGAACCGATACATCGGTTATATTCAGCAAAAACATCCTTGAGGATATTGTGATGCCTAAAGAGACGGTTAAAGTGCTTGAAACAAAGGTTAATGAGTGGCAAGCTATTAAAGACGAAATCACGGCGAACCTTAGCGCGCTTTCAACCCTCCTCAATTTATAGGAAATCTCTAGTTTTTTAGAGGTTCCCTATAAAACAAAACACACTTCATACCGCATGCACGAAATTTTCCTCAAAATTTCGTGCATTTTTTTTCTTCTATAAAAGAAGGGAAAACGCATCAGATGAATAAATTAAATTCCGCAAAATAGAAGTTGTAGCTTTGGCAATGACCTTTCCGTTAGCCTTTTGAAAATAGTGGTACTGGATACAAGGCGCAAACAAAAATAAAGCGGAGACGTACTTGCTGTACGTTGAGCATTTATTTTTGCGCAGCAACGCCGCAGACAGTAGGCATATTTTCAAAAGGAGAGGTTGAACAACCTCAATTATTCTGTGGGGGTATAAAAACGTCTGATGCGTTTCCTTCTGCGTGAAATTTTATCCAAAATTTCACGCAGCTTATTTTAAAAGAGTGAAACGCATCAGACAGATATATTAAATTCCGCAAAATAGAAGTTGTAGCTTTGGCAATGACCTTTCCGTTAGCCTTTTGAAAATAGTGGTACTGGATACAAGGCGCAAACAAAAATAAAGCGGAGACGTACTTGCTGTACGTTGAGCATTTATTTTTGCGCAGCAACGCCGTAGACAGTAGGCATATTTTCAAAAGGAGAGGTTGAACGACCTCAATTATTCTGCGGGCAATGCACCAAGAAATCTGATGCGTTTGCCGATCTTCCTCAAGGTTTCCCGCTAAATTCCGACACTGTAGCAGAAGGGGTATTAGATGGACAAAATATCGGCTGCAGAGAAAATCGAACAGATCTTGCAACAGCAAATTACCGTGATGAAAGAAGTATATGCATATCAAAAAGAGCTTTCCGATTCTGTGCGGAGCCGTTCATGGGAAGGGATTGAACGCTGCGTGTTGAAAAGTACGGAGGCTTCCAATGAGTTTTTACGGCTCGATAAGCAGTGTTTTTTGCTTCTCAATCAGCTTGATCCGTATAACGAAGAGGTACGTGATTTTTACGGCTATATTGCATTGCTGCCTGCAGAAAATCAAAAAAAACTCGGTTATTTATATCGCAGTCTGCAACAGCAAGCACAGCTTGCAAAAACTGCAAACGATACGCTTGATGCCTACGTTACGCACGTACAGACGTTGGTACAGGATATGATGGATGCCGCAGAAATCGGCACAAGAACAGCATTTTATACCCGCACCGGTGCGCCGAGTCAATCGAATTACAGCAGTTTGGTTATCGATACGGTATTTTAAATGTTGAAAAGCGGCGTCGCTTGATGCAAATAAAACATCATCGGCGCCTCACATATATTCAAGGAGGAAGGTGATAAAAATGTCTACATTTGCTTCGATTGAATTAGGAAAACGCAGTTTATTTGCACACCAGCAGTCTATTCAAACTGCCGGTCATAACATATCGAACTCATCCACGGAAGGATACACCCGTCAGCGTGTTCAGCTCGATTCTTACGAGCCGCTGTACCGTCCAGATCTTTCACGGGCGGAAACTCCCGGACAAATCGGACAGGGTGTTGCTGTCAGCTCCATTACCCGCCTGCGCGACGAGCTGTTGGATCAGCGGATTGTCGCCCAAACCGATAAGCAGGGATACTGGGAAACACGCGATTCCTACATCTATATGCTGGAACAGCTGTATAACGAACCGGAGGATACTTCCGTTCGGACACGGCTCGATCAGTTTTGGGATTCATGGCAGGAGCTTTCAGTCTATCCCGAATCGACGGCGGCGCGCAGTGCGGTTGCTACCCGTGCAAAAACGCTGACCGATGCCGTGCACCACCAATATCGGGGATTGCAGGGCATCCGCGATATGATCAACGGCGACATTGAAGCGCGGGTTAAACAGGTAAACTCCTTTACACGGCAGATTGCGGCGCTCAATGAAGAAATCGTAAAAGTCAAAGCGATGGGCGATAATCCCAACGACTTGATGGATAAGCGCGATGTCTTAACCGAAAAACTTGCCGACCTTATCTCCATCTCTGTAGAGAAGGTAGATGCCGACGAATCCTATATCATTTATTCGGACGGTATGGAGTTGGTACAGGGGCGAACGTTCCGTACTTTCGGACTTAAAAGCGGTACCGCAAACGAAGGGTATGCCAATGTCGTATGGGAAGATTCCGGCAATCTTGCGCACTTTGGCGGCGGCAGGCTGGCTGCCCTTATCGAATTGCGTGACGGAGATGTCCGCGACGAAATCAATAAACTCGATACAATGGCGATGAACTTTGTTGACCTTGTTAACGACATTCACCGCAATGCGATGGGCTTAAACGGAAAAACCGGTATCGATTTTTTCAAAGAACAATATTTTATCAACAATACGGTCGGTAATTTCGACCGGAACGGTGACGGCGAATACGATTCTTCATATATCTTCCGTTTGACCGGCGCATATAGCCTTGATCCGCGCGAACAAATCGGATTGGAAGGGACGATCACTCTTTCTGCAGGAACGGGAACGGTTCAAGTACCCTATGCTTCCACCGATATGGTCGCCGACCTTGTAGACCGCATCAACCGTTCCGGCGCAGAAGTTGTCGCGTATCTCGACCAAAACAATAAGCTCGTGCTCAAGGGAACGGCGGCGCAGGATACCGAAAATCCCGACTTTGTCATCAGACACGTCGAAGATTCGGGGCGCTTTTTAGCGGGATACTCCGGCATTCTTACCGGAAGCGGTGCGGAAAACGCCTACGACTGGCAGCAGCCCGATGCGGTGAACGTACTGTCGCAGGAAGGCGCACAGTATGCGGTTTCCCCTATTGCGCACCCATCCGGCTGGATGGAAATCAATCCGGTTGTCGTAAGCGATTTACAGAATATCGCCGCCGGTTACCCCAGTCCTGAAGGCATCCCCTACCCCGGAGACAACCGCGCCGCCGTCGCTATCGCAAAGATACGGAATACGCCGGTTATGGTCGGCAACACCCGCACCTTCGACGAATTCTTCGCCGAGGCTGTTACCGATATGGGCTTAAAAGGCGAACAGTCCGAGCTTGCGTTGAATACGCAAACCGCTATCGGCAAGGAACTTCGCGATATGCGCGATTCGATTTCCGGTGTCAACATCGACGAAGAATTGGCGGATATTATTAAATTCCAGCACGGCTACAATGCGACTGCTCGTTTTGTCGCTACCGTCAACGAGATGCTCGACACCGTGATTAACAGGCTTGGCGTCTAGGCCATGGGTAAATATATCAGGGGGCGGTGACTAATCGAAGCCGCAGAATAAAAGCGGCAGGAAAACCATTTGAATCGCGAAGCGATTCAACTCTGGTTGGACGGCCGCTTTTATTCTGCGGGCTATATCACACTACCCCTGATATATTTACCGGGAAAAAGGAGTAAGTATGCAACGGATTAGTTCAAATATGCAGCATTCGGACAGCAGCTATTCGGTGCGGAGGCAAGAAAGTAGGCTGCACAAGGTAAACAGTCAGCTCAGTACTCAGCGGCGCATTCAGCAGCTCCGCGATGACCCTATCGCTGCAGGACACTCGGTACGCTATAAATCGCTTCTGGCACGGCTTGACCGCTTTGAAAAAAATGCCAAGACGCTCAACGACCAATATAAGGTTGCAGAGGAGCCGATGCAAAGCGCACTCAACATTATGCAGCGGCTCCGCGAACTTTCCGTAGCGGGTGCAACCGGCACTTATACTGCTTCGGATCTTAAAAAGATGGCGCCCGAAGTAGACGAACTGTTATACGAGCTTGTTCAAACGGCGAATAGTTTTAGCGCGGACGGCACCCGTCTCTTTGCCGGTACTAAAAGTTTTACCGAACCTTTTGAGATTGTGATGGGCGATATCGACGGCGCCGGTTCCGCCGTTATCACCAATGTACGGTACAACGGTTCCATCGACACCAAACAGGTGGAAAGCGATGAGCTTTCGTTTATGGAGGCAAATCAGGCGGGGAACCGTATCTTTTGGGCGGAACGGCAAACGCTCTTTTCTGCAACCGATGCACGGAACTTCATCGTGCAGCAGGACAGCGCCATCGAGGTGGACGGCGTTACTATCCCGCTCATCGCGGGCGATAACGTCTATGCGATTATGTCTAAGATCAACAGTTCAGGCGCAGCGGTTAAGGCTTCGCTCGACCCTGTTACCAACGGTATGAATATCGAAACCACCGATGCACGGCAACTCTGGCTGCGCGATGCAGGCGAGGGAAACGTGCTCGCCTCGCTCGGCATTGTGAAACCTCAGCAGCGGCCGCCGTACAATCTTGCCGATTCGGTGCGCGTATCGGGAGGTTCGCTTTTTGATGCGGTCATCGCGATGCGCAACGCGATGTATGCAGGCGACCATGAATCGCTCGGCGGTAAAGTGCTCGGCAGTGTGGACGGGGCTATCGACAACCTCGCAGCGCGGCTTGCGGAAAACGGTTCCCGCTATGAACGTGCAGAAGCGGCGCTCGCCCGTTTGAATATGCAGATACCGAACGTAACGGGAGCGGAATCCCGCGAAGCCGATTTGGATTTGACACAAGCTATTTCCGATCTTAAAATGTATGAGTATACTCATCAAGCATCGTTAAGCACGGTCGGCAATTTATATAAAAACACGCTGCTCAATTATTTAAGATAACGATGACAAAAGAAAGGGAGTTTTAGTATGGAAATAAAAACGAAGGCGCTGGGTACGGTTCAGATTGAAGAAGATCAAATCATCACCCTGTCTGAAGGTTTTTACGGATTTAAAAAATATCACCGCTTTGCCCTGCTCGATGCAAAGCAAAAGCCGTTTATATGGATTCAGTCGCTTGACGATGCAGAGCTTGCGTTTATCGCCATCGATCCCTTTATCTTCCGACCGGACTATGAACTGGACATCGATGACAGTTTGCTTGAGCCGCTCGGCATTGAATCTCCGTCAGACGTACTGGTGTTCGCATTGGTTACTATTCCATCAGATGGGTCGGCAATTACAGCAAATTTGCAAGGACCGCTTATCATCAATAAAAAGAATAAAAAGGCAATGCAGCTGGTTATCGGCGGAGAAAAATGGAAGACTAAGCATGATATCGTCGCTGAAATGAAACGCGGAGGTGAACCATGCTAATCCTTTCCCGAAAGACAAACCAAAAAATCCGCGTCGGCGATTCTATTGAAATTACCGTTATTGAAGTACGGGGCGATCAGGTAAAAATCGGCGTTGAAGCCCCCCGCTCGGTCAAAGTATTCCGCGAAGAAATTTACGACGAAATTCAGCGTGAAAATAAAGCGGCGCTCGCGACCGGCAATATCGATTCGCTTGCTCAACTGGGATTAAAGTAAAAAGCAAAGAGCTTAACCGTACAGGCAGTTTAAGCTCTGCTTCCCCAAAAGTGTCCGCAGTGTGTTGTTTATCCTTTTACAGCCCCTGCGGTCAATCCTCTAATAAAGTTTTTAGACATCGTAAGATAGAGAACCAAAACGGGTACAGCAGACAAGGTGAGTACCGCTAAAATCCGAGACCAATCGGTCATGTATTGTCCAAACAAGCGCGTTACGCCGAGCAACAATGTTTTGTGTGCATCATTGTTGATAAAGATAAGCGGGAACCACAAGTCATTCCAAAATGGAATAAGATTATAGATGGCAACGGTTGCAAGCGCGGGACGCAAAAGCGGCAGGATAATAATGGTAAAAACCTTTTTACGTGTAGCTCCGTCAATAACGGCAGCCTCAGTCAGTTCGGTTGGAATTTGACGGATAAATTCAGTTAAGACAAATACGGCTATCGGTAAACCCATCGCCGTATATACGGGGAATAGCCCCCATAAAGTATTCAAAAGTCCCAACCCTTTAATAAGCTGCAAAAGGCGGATACTGCCGATTTTAATCGGAAGCATCATACCCGCGATAAAAAAGAGATATAAAAAACGAGATGCCTTATGTTTCCAGTTTACCAATGCATAAGACGCCATAGCGCCGAATAATAAAACAAGAAAGATCGAACCGATTGTTACAAATAAGCTGTTGCGAAAATATAAAAAGAAGTCACCGTCTGTTATAACCGACACATAACTTTCAAAATTCCATTTTTTAGGTAACCCAAACGGGTCGGTGTAAATATCAAATTTAAACTTAAACGAATTGACAACCATTGTCCACAAAGGGAAAAGCACTAAAAATGTCCAAAAAATAAGCACAATGTGAGAACCAATATGCATTCTATCACGAGAAAGAGACGCTTTCATTGTATTTCCCCTTTACTTTAATCCTTGTCGCCTTGTGTTAAGCGCAGCATTATACCGACGCCGAGCATCAGCATAATAAACGTTACCGTTGCAATTGCGGCTCCCATACCGGGGTGCGGAATACCTACCGGATGCTGTCCTGCAATTCCTACACGATAAAAAAGCGTACCAATCAAGTCGGTTGCATATTGCGGCGCACCGTTTACGTTTTCCATCGCAAAAACAACGTCGAACGCATTGAAGTTATTTACAAACGTTAAGATTGCAACCATACCGAGTACCGGTTTTATTAACGGGAGTTTTATATATCGAATTTTTTGCCAACCGTTACAGCCTGCAATATCGGCAGCTTCCAGCAAATCGTCCGGAATGGTTTGTAAGCCGGCCAAAATCATCATAGTGGGAATACCAACCCACTGCCATGACGATACCAAAGAAAGAGCCGTCAGTGCATATTGCTGCTCACCGAGCCACGGTTTTATCAGTGTTTCCAAACCGAGATTTTTTAACATAAGCGGCAGCGCTCCCCATTGAGGATTCAGTATCAGTTTCCATAAATAACCGGTAACCAAAATGGCAAGTGTAACCGGAATAAAAATAATCGTTTGATAAAAACGTGTCCACTTCATCCCCTTGGCTGTGAGCATAAGCGAAAACGTCAGGCCTAAAACATTTTGAACCAGCATGTGAATAAAGAAAAAATACCATGTATTCCCGAACGCCCCCCAATACCGGCGAGCATTGTCGGCATCACCAAAAAGCTCTTTATAATTATTTAAGCCGACAAAGATATTTTTACCGGACGCCGAAGAACCGGAAAAAAAACTGAGTCTGATTGAATCCGCCAGCGGGAAAGCCATAAAGACAGTGTACACGATAAAAGCAGGCAAAAGATATATAAGCCATCCGTACCTGTCACTTTTTTTTATATTCATATTCACAACTCCGTTGCGCAAAACAGAATAAACAGGGATGGAGACGTCTCAACCAGCGTAAACACATCAGGCCGTTTTTTTAACAACCCCGCGGAAAAATGTGCGAAATTTTAAGCAAAATTTCGCACAGAAGGAAAGCAACCGCTAAAAATATTTTTGATGCGGTTGCCCTGATACCTCAACAGTCGGTTACCGTTTCGACAGCTCCATCTCTGTTTGTAATGGATACAAAAACTTAAGGCTTATACCACTTTGCAACGCCTGCGGCTAATGCATCAGCAGCTTGCTTGGCGGTTTTCTCACCCTTCATAACAGCGATAACGCCCTGATTCATCAGCACATAACCGCTGGGATCGCCGTCCATAAAGCGTTCCCATACAAAACGAGCATCCTGCAGCTTTCCTGTCGTAAGCGCAAGAATTTCGTTCGCATGTGCATCTTTAAGTTTAATGGGAGCATTAATCATCGGGAAAAAGCCGGTAGGCATAAATTCGGCACAAACAGTCGCACCCTGTACCGTGCAAAGCCATGCTAAAAAGTCTTTACATTCCTGAACATGCTTACTTGCCTTATTATACGCCATACCCGTGTCGGGATGGAAACAAACGGCGGCTTTTTTACCGGCGGGAGCAGGCGGTACAAACGTTCCCCATTCAAAATTAACGTCTTTAAAGGCGCCGGCATTCCATGAACCGTCTACCCACATAGCAGCCTGACCGGTAGCAAACAATGCAATCGAATCGTTGTATGTAAGAGCGGCAAAACCGTTGGGACAATATTTCGCTACATCGGCCATTGCCTGAAACGCACTCACCATTTTGGCATCGTTTAACGGTACCTTTCCCGATTCATACGCCCTACGGCCTTCGGCTCCGCCGACAAAGCCCGGTAAAATGCCCATCATAAAACATTCGTTAATGTCCCATTCATCGGCAAGTCCGTTTGCAATCGGCGTAATGCCGGCTTTTTTCAATTTATCACAGGCAGCTAAAAAGTCTTCCCACGTTTGCGGAACCGCAACACCGGCTTTTTTAAAGATATCTTTATTATAGTAGACAACTTGCACAATCGCATTAAACGGAACGGCAAAGTTTCGTCCATCGGCGGCTGTCCACGGTGCACGATTTCCTGCGGTAAAATTCGATTTTAACCCGGGAATATCCGACACATCGGCAAAATAGCCGTCCATAAGCAGTTTTGCACCGGTTGCGTACGAACGTGCATACATTAGGTCAGGACCGGTACCGCTTTCAAGCTGAAGCCGTAACGTCGCATTGTAATCGACATTGATAGTCGGTTTAAACTCGATCGTTACGTTCGGCTTTACTTTTTTGTACTCTTTAAGCAACGCAGTGATCTGCGCAACATCATCGGTACGCCAAGAGCCCATTGTTAATGTTACCTTCTCTCCACTTCCTTCATTTGCGCCGTTCGCAAAAACAGGAGAAAATGCCGCAAGTAAAACACCGGCAAGCATCGCAGCCATGAGTTTTTTCATAAAACACTCCTTAACCAGATATTTGTTGTCCGCTGAAAAGCGGCTTAAGGCTTTGCAACGCAAAAGCCATAGTACACCTCATCCGTACTCATTATAAGTATCACCCGTGAATTTCGATTTGTCAAGGAAAATCATTCCGCTAACATTTCTTACACTTGGCTTATATTGCACGTTAATTTGTGTATTACCGGCATTTCATCATTGAAAAACTATTCGATTTTTTTTCTTACACTTGATAGATTATAAAAAACTAGATGATATGTGTCATATTTCTGCTAACTGAGCTCAAGTTACCGGAGCACGTGATTTGTAATCTCGGGGTTTAGGATTCGAATCCTTGTCTTCCCATTTTTTATTTTAAAATAAGCAACCCCGACGCAGAACATCGGGGTATTAACCCTTGTGTTTCTTATACCGCTGTTTGAGAAGCGGCTGTGCCGGAATGTTCCATCTCATCATCTTTAAGGGTGTGCCATATTCTATCAAATGCGTGGTGAATCTTTTTGAAGTGCGTCACCAACAGCGGATCAAAATGCTTTCCTGCATTATCAAAAATATATTGCACTGCTTCGTCATGAGAAAGTTCGTTTTTATATGAGCGTTTCATACGGAGCGCATCATATACGTCAGCTATCGCGACGATCCTTACCGATAGCGGTATCATCTCACCTTCCAGCTTAAAGGGATACCCAGAGCCGTCCCACCGTTCATGATGGCTCAATGTTATTTCTTTTGCCATTGCAATAGGATAAGAAGACACAATGAGCGCACCGTTAATAGTATGTTCTTTCATGACTTCCCATTCAATGCCGGTTAATTTGCTCTGTTTTTGCAAAATATAATCCGGTGTACCGATCTTGCCCACATCGTGAATAGCGGCTAAAAAGGAAATATTCTCGATAAAATCCGGTGTAATTTGCGGATACTGGTTAAGTCCAAACAGGTAGTCGGAAAACTCTCGGCAATAAAAATTGAGCCGTTGCGCATGGTTTCCGGTATCGTTGTCTTTCAGCATTGACGCTTGCAGCAAGCCGTTTAACATCATTTTATACATTCCGGTCTGCTGCGCTGTTACATCTTCAATAATTACCCAATATCCAATCAAATAACGATTATCCCTATCAAAAATAGGATGAAACCGCACTCTCGTATACAGGGTTTTTAATGTGTGCGATTTATGCACCATATTACCGATCCATGACCAACCTTTTTCCGGCGACCGTATACTTTCAAAAAAGGCTTTTATCTCCGCTTGAGTAAAAATTCTGCCGAAAACATTGAAAAAAGGCTTTTTCTCCAATGTGTAATAACCCGCAAGTAATGTATACACGCTCTTGGTCATGTAGCGTATAACTAAATTACTGTCAAGAATCATAGTAGGAATGCTTCCCGCATTTGTCAATTCAGCAAGTTCGTCAAAATACGCCTGTTGTTCTTCCGAAGTCAGCTCTCCTGTAATTCGGGGCTTCTGCCCGAATAATATACTTTTTTCCATAGTTTAGTCCTTCTCCGCATCGCTCTTCCGAATATACTGAGGCCCTGCATAATCAGCCGCGTTCTTCAGTATATTACCGTGCTTTTGCATATACTTAATCATCGAATATGCAAAAGAGAGGGTATCCGCTTCAATAAAATGAAAGCGAAT
The DNA here is from genome assembly GCF_017161265.1 of Treponema medium. Classification (NCBI taxonomy): domain Bacteria; kingdom Pseudomonadati; phylum Spirochaetota; class Spirochaetia; order Treponematales; family Treponemataceae; genus Treponema; species Treponema medium. The sequence goes on from NZ_CP031393.1 coordinate 172,510, forward strand.
ATTACTTTGTGAAATTGCAGCAGTGTCTCTAAACGCCGCCGTTCCATAGCCGGTAACCAGCCATTCTTCGTTTTCCGAAAAGTGCGGGAGTAAATCAGCCGCTGTTTTGTCAAAAGCTTCCGTTACCGCTGAGCCATTTTTAAAAAGTTGAGCGTAAAAGCGTTCTCTTTTTGCGTCTATCACTACGGCGATATTTCCGTTCCACGCCTCATACTGCGATGCTATGCATGGGAGCGTAGGAATAGGAATAAAACAGCTGTTACTGCTCAGCTGCAATGCTTTTGCCGCTGCAAATCCAAGCCTTAAACCGGTAAAAGAACCGGGACCTTCAGGCACCAATACTGTTTCAGTATCGGCAGCAGTAAATCCCGCAGCTGATACGGTTGCATCAATAAGAGGGAGCAGCCGTTCTGCATGAGTGGTACCGTTACCGGTGAAGGATTGGGTAACTAATCCGTTAGAGCCATAAGCTGCAACTGAAAGGGTTGGAGTGAGGGTATCTATTGCAAGTACATTCATGGTGCTACCTCATATTCGGTTAAGCTGTCCGTTTGATACGGCCAGTTTGTGATAGTAATAGTTCTACTTGTATCTTCTTCTGTCTTGATATGAATAAGAATGGTACGTGCCGGTAATTCCGACATAATTTTTTCACTCCATTCGATAATACACACGCCCTGACCATACAACATATCCTCAACACCGAGATCTAAAAAATCTTCCGGTGAGCTGAGTCGATATACATCCATGTGATAAAGCGGCAGACGTCCGTAATATTCCGATATGATGGTGAAAGTGGGGCTGGTAACGGCTTCGGATATATCAAGCCCTCGCGCAACGCCTTTTGTCAGCTGCGTTTTTCCTGCTGCGAGTGTCCCTTGTAAAGCAAGTATATCGCCTGCATTGAGTAAGCGACCTAAAGCCTGACCAAAGTTGATAGTATCTTCTACTGTTTTTGTTCTGTATACCATATCAGCCCTAACTTTTTTCTTAGTTAAAGAAAAGATCCTTCGTAATAGTTACAAGTATGAGCATACTATTCCGAAATCTGCTGTTTGTATAGTTCATCAACAGAAGTAAAAGGACGAATAGGCTTTCCTAACAGATAATTTACTATCAATAAATTTACACCCAATGGGGGGGGGGGGGTATCCTATAAAAAAATATACTTTTCATAATAACATCTCCTTTTCGATCAACATAGCACTGGTATAAACCTTTGTCAAGTCTATGTCTTTTGGAAAATATCAAAAAGATACCGGCTTATTTTAACCTCCATGCCTCTTTTTTCTGCAGAAATAGTAAGAACATCCGATGCGATTGTTCTTCTTTCTGCACGAAATTTTTCCTAACATTTCGTGCACTTTTATTTTAGGAGAAAGACAAACACATCGGGTAGTTAGAAAAAATCGCAGAAAAAAGAGGCGGTGAGACCATTTGAAGCGCAAAGCGATTCAATTCTGGTTGAATCGCCTCTTTTTTCTGTAGGAATACTAAAAACATCCGATGCGATTGTCGTGATTGTCTAGGCGGGAAAAAATTACTATAATGCGTTTCTGTTATCCTTGTATTATGTGTAAAGAAACTACCCGTATTTATTTTGAAGATGATTACTGTGCGGTTGCGTATAAAGCAAGCGGTGAAAATTCTCAGACGTTTTTCGCGTCGCTTTTTCCGCATAAACCGTTTGTCGCTCCGGTGAACCGGCTTGATACTCCCGTATCGGGCATCGTGCTGCTGGCTTTTTCTGCACCGGTACAAACGCTGTTTTCCCGCGCTTTTGAAGCGGGCACTGTGCAAAAAGAATATTGGGCAATATGCGAACGATCTACAGTACATTCCGCAGAAGCATCGGTACCGCAGCGGCTGGAGCATTGGCTCGGCTTCCATACCAAAACACAAAAAGCCTTTATCGGTGCGGCTCCTATCGATATAACTCCTGCAAATACAGCGTCTACCGATATCACAAAACCTAAAAAGAATAAGAAGCCGGCGCTTAAAAAAGCCGTTTTATATTGGACTTTGTGCGGAAAAGGAGACCGGTACGACTTTATCCGTATCAGTCCGGAAACAGGGCGTACGCATCAGATTAGGGTACAGATGGCAGCCGCCGGACATCCCATCAAGGGAGACTTAAAATACGGAGCGCGGCGCAGTGAACCGAGCGGCGGCATACGGCTACATTCCTACAAGCTCTCGTTTATCCATCCGGTTACGCACCAAGACATTACCGTTGAAGCGCCGCCTATGCAGCCCGACACCCTCTGGAAAGCTTGTATGGAGGCATGCACAAACAGCACAACGTTCACAAATAAAGGACAGCCGGAAGCAGGTGCGGACACAACTGCTCCAGCTGCATTACTTATAAACCATCAAATAGGTTCGGAGCGGCACCCGTGAAGCGGTCAAAGCAGATAAGCGGGGCAGCCGCGTTTGAAGCTTACTACAGCGCTCTTTTCGGCAACCGTTGGACGGCACTTCGGGAAGCGCTCCTCCAAGAGACGCAACCGGTGGCGTTTTCGATATGCGGCGGAAAGCCGTACTACCTAGACCAAGCGAGTATCTATGCGGCACAGGCGCTTCCGCCGATTGATGAGGGCAGCTATTTGGATATGTGCGCCGCTCCGGGCGGCAAAACGCTGGTACTCGCCTCCGGTATGGGACAGGAAGCGCATATACAGGCAAATGAACTGTCGCGAGCACGCCGCGCACGGCTGCTAACCGTACTTAATGAACATCTGCCGCCGGACATAAATGCCCGCATCGAAGTTACCGGCTATGACGCCGCTACCCTCCCCCGCTACCGGCAAGCGTATTACGACCGTATTTTGCTGGATGCACCTTGTTCTTCGGAGCGCCATGTGATTACCGATGCGAAGTACCTTGCCTGCTGGACACCTGCACGGATTAAAATGCTGGCACAGCGGCAGTGGGCGCTCCTTTCGGCAGCTTTTCTACTATTAAAACAGGGCGGCTTTTTAGTATACGCAACCTGTGCGCTTGCCGATGCGGAAAACGACGGCGTCGTACAAAAACTGTTGAAAAAATACGGAACCGAAGCTGTCATTCATAGCGGTACCGCAGCAACAGAATTTACCGCAGCGATGGAATTCGACACAACCAATACCGAAACAACTGACGGGAATGTCCCTGCGGTTCATAGCAATACGGCAGTAGTAGAATCGGGTGCGGTTAATACCAAAACAGCCGGCAAAAATAGTACACCGCTGATACTCGGCGAAAAAACGCTGTTCGGCTGCCGGTTTTTACCCGATACCTGCGGGGGAGCGGGTCCCTTGTATTTTTCGCTTATCGAAAAAGTGAACCACGAGAAGCTCTAAAAAACAGGAGTTTTTTAAGCTTCTCTCACAGCAAAGAAGGAATAACCATGATAACAGAACAGATAGACCATAGTGAACAAACCGGCGCAACCGGTATGCAGCCGCAGGGACGCCCCATCAGAACCTTTGTGCTGCGAAAAGGCCGGATTACCGAATCTCAAAAAAAGGCATATACCGAATATGCACCGCGCTGGTGCATCCCCTACGAACCGCGCCAACTTTCTTTTACAGAGCTATTTGCGAATGATCATCCGGTTATCATTGAAATAGGCTTCGGCATGGGGGTCGCAACAGCTGAAATCGCAGCACAGCATCCCGAAATCAACTATATCGGGATTGAGGTTTTTCAAGCAGGGGTCGGAAAGCTGCTAAACGAAATTGAGCAGCGCGGTCTTAAAAATATCCGCATTATCGAACATGACGCCATCGAAGTATTGGAAAAGATGATCCCCGACGCCTCAATCGCAGGGTTCCATATCTTTTTTCCCGACCCGTGGCAAAAGAAAAAACACCATAAGCGGCGGCTGCTCCATCGCCCCAGAACCGACCTGCTGGCTCAAAAATTGCAAGGAAACGGCTACCTCTATATGGTAACCGATTGGTACGACTATGCGGAGGACGCCTTTGCCGAACTTTCTGCCACCGAAGGCCTTCGTTCAAAATACGAAGGCTTCGCCCCTCCGCAGTCATGGCGTCCAAAAACCAAATTTGAACAAAAAGGCCTCAATAAAGCGCACCCCATCACCGAACTGATGTTTATCCGACCTGCACACGACAGGGCAGCCGCATCAGGCTCGTTTTTGACTATCCCCGCAGAATAAGTGAGGCTGTTCAACCAGAGTTGAACCTCTTCGCGGTTCAAATGGTCTCATAGCCTCACTTATTCTGCGATTCTTATCTAATCTACCTGATGCGTTTACCCGTCTGCTAGGAAAAGGTGCGAAATTTTAGGAAAAATTTCGCACAAAAATATTTTTAATGCAGTTGCCCTGTCGATACCTTGCATGTTCCAAGCGGACAAGGTATACTCCGTTTTTGATGGCATCTCCGACAATTCGAAAACAAGTTACTATTCGTTTTCTGCATAGAACCGTACTCTTTCTCTTTACTGTTTTGATTGCCTTATTCGTTTTATTTGTTTTAGGAAATATTCAAAACTTTTTGGATTCCAGTCAGACTATCATTCTGCAATTTCTTATCGCAGACGGCATTTTACTATTCTTAGTTGCCGTTTTTGCTTTATTGTTTGAAATCAACTACAGTATTTATTTACGGAAGCCCTACTACCTCGGCCGCTGCATTATCAGCGGTATCGCCTGCATATTCGGACTGGCAATTGCAATTGCAGCCTCCGCTATTCTCTTACTCTCTAACGGTCTTAATTAGACATAAGGACATACAATGATTTTTTGGAAAAAACTGTACGCAGGAAGAGCAGCCGTATGCACTCAAAATACGCAGGAGCAGATCAAAACTGCTGTCGTTACCGCGTACACACGCTTTTTGGAAGTCAACAGATTGCGTGAAAAAGACATCATTTCTCTACAATTTTCGATTACATCCGATATAACGGCAGCAAATCCTGCAACTTTATTGCGCTCCGCCGGTTATGCTTCTGCGACTGTGCTTTTTTGCAGTGCGGAACCGAATATCGACGGCAGTCCTCATGGTATCATTCGTTTTCTCTTTTATTACTATGGGAAAAAGCAAGCCGTACCGATCTATTTGGGCGAAGCGGAAAAACTCCGACCGGATCTGTTTAATCACACAGTTTAGTGGATATTTCTGAAAACTATAGTTTTTTAGGAGTTCCCTTTACTTTCTTTAAGGACATTCTAGTTTTATGAGCATCAAGGAAAATAATACATCGATATGGGTGGTAAGCCGTGAATATGCCGGTTTTGCAGAAGCCGGAGGCGTAAAAAACGTTGTAAAATCGTTAGCAGAAGCAGCTGCCGATTACGGTTTTGCGGTTACGGTATTTTTACCCCGTTATGGCAACAATAGCGAGATTCTGGATAACTGCATAGGAGAAGTGAACATCCGCGTCGGTGATATCCCACATTTGGTGAGATATTTTGAACTTTTCAGGAAAAACATCCGTTTCATCTTTATCGACTCCGGTATTTTCACGGAAAAAAAAGATATTTATACCTACTGTGCCGAAGAACTCGATTATTTTCGGGAAAAGCTGCACCGGCCTGATCTTAAAAAAGGAGACGGTTACGTAGACAGCCACGAAATGAATGTATTATTTCAAAAAGCAGTCTATTGTTACGGATTACGCACCCATACCGCTCCGCAGGTATTGCACTGCCATGATGCCCACACCGCTTTGCTGCCTGCGTTTATCTCTGCCCGCTGTACGGGTAGACGCCTGTTTCGGCATACCAATATGCTTATCACCATTCATAATGCAGGGGACGGCTACCGTCAAACCTTTTATTCATTCGAATATGCAGCACATTTAACCGATCTTCCCCACAGAGTATTGGAATACGGCAGAATCGATTATACCGTTGAACCGTTTCTTGTCGGTTCCGCCTTTGCCGATTTAACGACGGTGTCTCCGTGGTATGCAAAGCAGCTGATTTCACCGGAACATTCACCGTATTCTTATCTTTTTTCAAAAAACCTTGCCCAAAAGCATATTCACATTACCGGTATTACCAACGGAATCGATTTCGCGACATATAATCCTCTCGATATGGAATGCTCAGGACTCCCTTTTACGTTTGACATACAAAAAGAGCAGTTTGAAGGAAAATATGCATGCCGTTCATTTTTACTGGATAAATTGCAGACGCAGACCTTTACAGCGCCGCTGTATGATGGCATACAACAATACGGCAGCATGAGCACACAAGAACAGAACAGATCACTCTACCTCATGTACCACGGCCGATTGGTTCGGCAAAAAGGCGTCGATGTATTGCTCAAAGCAATTCCCCGCATACTGGAACACTCCCCCAACCTACGATTTATCGTGATGGGACAGGGAAACCCCGAGCTTGAAGCTGAAGCGATCGCCCTCGCCGCGATGCTGCCCGGGAAATTCGTCTATTGTAAGGGATATAACCGAAAGGCGGCTCGGCTCATCACCGCAGCAGCGGACTTTATCGTTTTACCGAGCTTATTTGAACCGTGTGGATTGGAGGATCTTATCGCACAGGTCTACGGTACTATCCCGATTGCGAACGCACAAGGAGGCTTGCAAAAAATCATAAACGGAAAAACAGGCTTCTTATATATACTCCCTGTCGGCGAAGAACAAAACACCGACATACATATCAGCACATTGACGGAAGCCGTATTGAAACAAGCAGAATCTTTTTTTGCAACCGACAAAGCAAAGCTGACTGATATTTCGTATTTTAAAAATATTATTTTACAAGCATATACCGCGCTCCACACGGAATTTTCATGGAAGCATATTTTTGCCAAGCAGTACCTAAAACTCTATTTTCCGCACGAATAATTTTTTTTCTTGTTATCCGTACAGATGTATATTGATTGAAAGTCTCTCATTTTATGCCGATATAAAAAGAGAGAAGCAATCAACAAGGGAAAAAATGGACAGAAAGATTATTATCAATTTTTTGAACGAGCATTGGGATGACTTTATCGCTTTGTTATCCGGAGCAGCAGATGCGGCAGCCGGTCGCACACTTATGGAGAAATTCCCCAATGACCTCTGCGAATTTGCGAATTTACTTTCAAAAATGATGACTGTGCAACAAAGGCAAGCAATTGATAAACAAACAGGGCTTTTAGAAAAAGCACAGCAATTCCGGAAAAACGATTTTCTCAATGACGGAGAAGAACATGCTTCAATTATCGTTAAAAACGGTCTTTTTACGGTGCGGCCTCAACAATACAGTGAAGCATTAAATAGCTCCTTTAAAACACTTGTCGATTCGGTTCTCTAGCACAAAAGGGCAATTTATGAATAATCAGATATTTCTAATAAGAAATAGAAAATCTAATGGGAAATAGGAAATATGGAAGACAAAAATAGTAAAGTGGAACTAAAAAAAACAACTATGGCCATTCCAACCAAACGGCGGTTCGGCGATAGAAAAGAAGGAAGACGTATCCGTTCGATAGACCCTATGACGGTAGTGGCTCCCTTTATTATGCCATCAAGAACAGGATCACAAAATTTATTCCAAGACAGCATCAATGTAGCGGCAATTGAGCATTTTGTACATAAAAAGAGAGCGGAAGGCCTCGCCGGTTTCGGCATCATGCATGTAGTAGTCGCAGCCTATGTGCGAACAATATCTCAGCGTCCGGGAATTAATCGGTTTTTAAGCGGATTACGGCTCTATGCCCGTCATAATATAGAAGTTGTTATGGCTATCAAGAAAGAAATGACACTGGAAGCCGAAGAGACAATGATGAAGTTTTTCTTTGACCGAAGCGCAACCGTTACCGATGTATATAATGAGATGACGCATAAAATAAATGAATATCGAAATAAGCATAAAGAAAAAGAGAGCGCATTTGATAAAGTTGCGCGGAAACTCGGATTTATGCCGAGTTTTCAATTACGAGCTGCAATCGCGTTTCTGAACTGGCTCGACTTCCATAATTTATTACCCGAAAGACTAAGGCTACTTAGCCCTTTTCACTGTTCTATTGTTTTTTCTTCGATGGGATCATTAGGTATCCGTCCTATATTTCATCATTTATACAATTTCGGCAATGCCCCCGTATTTATCACTTTTAGTGCAATGCGAAGATCGCAAAAAATCGAACGGGACGGCTCAGTTACCAATATACGAAATCTCGACCTCACCGTTACGACTGATGAGCGCATCTGCGACGGATTTTACTATGCATCCGCTTTTCATGAATTGCATAAATATTTAGAGGATCCCGAATTGCTTGAGCAACCGCCCGAAAAGATTATCTATGACATCGATTGATAGGTTTATTCGTGCGGAGGGTTTAATACCCCGACGCTTGCGTCGTAACAAAGAGTATTAAAGCCGACTGCAACCACCTTATGAGAACAACATACCCCGACGCTTGCGTCGGGGTTGTTGATTGTTCCAAAATATCCACTCTAACTTATATAGAGCAACCGCAATAGAAATATTTTAAGCGGTTGCTTTTCTTTTGCGCTAAATTTTGAACAAAAATTTAGCGCATTTTTTTCAAGATACGGGCAAGCGAATCAGACAAGTAAATACAAATCGCAGAATAAATAGGCTGTGAGACCATTTGAGGCGCACAGCGGCGAAATTCTGGTCGGACAGCCTATTTATTCTGCGGGAAGATTCAAAAACATCTGATACGCTTGCCCGAAAAGATTATCTATGATATAGAGTAACAAGCTCACCCATTCTGCATATCAAGCATAAAGCTGCAAACTGCAAACAGGTACTTGACACATATCGGAAAATCGGATATAAATTGTTCATTATTTTTGCCGTTGTAGCTCAGTCGGTAGAGCAAAGGACTGAAAATCCTTGTGTCGACAGTTCGATTCTGTCCGACGGCATTATTTCATCTTTTTACTGTTTTTAACTTTCTTCAACATCTTCATTATCAATTATTATATATTTTATAGCTGCTTTTACTGTTGATTTTGTATTATATTCTTCAATATAAATGATACATAAATGATACGATATAAATAATACGGATGCCTCACTGTTCTACTTTTTAATATTCCGAAGGATGCGAAGCAAATCTAATCAAGTCTTTAGAATTGAGTATTATGAAAAAAAAGAAATGAAAATCGGCGAACCTCAGCTGGCGTATTCGCCTGTATTTATTTTGAAATAAAAAATGGGGAGACAAGGATTCGAACCTTGGAAGGCGGAGCCAACAGATTTACAGTCTGCCCCCTTTGACCGCTCGGGAATCTCCCCATATCGATGAGCCAACTTAGGGATTCGAACCCTAGACCCCGAGATTACAAATCACGTGCTCTGGCCAGCTGAGCTAAGTTGGCATAAATATGAGATGTATCATATCGGTTTCTTTATCATCTGTCAAGTGTAAAACACGTCTAAAAACTTCAGTTTTTTAAAGATTTTCTGTATATTTACACGAACAAAACAAAAAGAGCGTGGAAATGCCGCAAAAGTTGCTTACTTTTCCGCCATTTTCACGCTCCAACCACAATTAACTTGAGGATAATCCTCTTTACGCCCCTTACAGCTTGTGCATTTTCTTAGGCTGCGTCATGTTCTCCGGTTTCAGAATTTCGTCAAGCGCTTCCTTCGATAATAAACCGCGTTCCAACACAAGGTCGTAGACGCTGCGGTCATCTTTGAGGGCAGTCTTGGCAATATCGCTTGAGATTTCGTAGCCGAGTACCGGATTAAGCGCCGTCACCAAGCCGATACTTCGATAGGTCAGCTCCTTGCACCGCTCTACATTCGCTTCGATACCGTCAATACAGCGCAGCCGAAGCGTAGACATACCGTTGTTTAAAATCGAAATCGATTCCAAGATACTGTAAATGATAACCGGTTCAAAAACGTTCAGCTCCAACTGCCCTGCTTCGGCTGCCATCATTACCGTTGTATCGTTTCCGATAACACGGAAACATACCTGATTCATCACTTCGGGGATAACCGGATTGACTTTACCCGGCATAATCGATGAACCCGGCTGCATTGCAGGCAGATGTATTTCGTTCAAACCGGCGCGCGGTCCCGAGCCAAGCAAACGCAGGTCATTGCATATCTTGGAAATTTTTACTGCAAGGCGTTTCAGTTGTCCCGAATAGGAAACAAAGCAGGTGGTGTCATTCGTTGCGGCAATCAAATTCTTCGCTTTTGTAACAGGATAACCCGAAATTTCCGCAAGCCGTTTTGTTACCAAATCTGCATAGGCAGGGTCACTGTTGATACCGGTACCGATAGCGGTTGCCCCCATATTGATTTCGAGTAAGCCGGAAACAGCATGCCGTATATGCGGCACTTCCCCTTCCAAACTCGCCGCATACGATTCAAATTCCTGACCGAGTGTCATCGGCACCGCATCCTGCAGCTGCGTTCGACCCATCTTGATATGCCCGCCGAATTCTTTTCCTTTTTTACGGAAAGATGCGATCAAGTTTTCAAGCTCGGTAATCAGGCTTTCCGTATGTAAACAGATACCGAGTTTTGCCGCCGTCGGATACGCATCGTTGGTAGACTGCGCAAGATTGATGTGATTATTCGGATGGCAGAATGTATATTCGCCTTTTTTATGCCCCAGCAGTTCAAGTGCACGGTTTGCAATCACCTCATTTGCGTTCATATTGGTAGATGTTCCCGCACCGCCTTGAATCATATCTGCAGGGAATTGATCATGCAGTTTACCGGCAATAATTTCTTTACAAGCAGTGATAATGGCTTCCGCTGTCGGTTTTTCCAACAACCCTAATTCATAGTTTGCCTGTGCTGCCGCCTGCTTAACCATCGCAAGGGCTTTGATAAACCCCGGATAGGCGGAAAGATGCACGCCGGTAATATTGAAATTTTCCATACAACGGAGCGTTTGTACACCGTAATATGCCTCATCGGGAACGTCCCGATAACCTAAAAGATCATGTTCTTGCCGCATTGTTTCCTCCTTCTCTTGGCAATTGAAAAACACTAAAGACTGAGTTTTTAGAGCATTTCAGCTCAATTTTCTTATCAGCAGATAAATTTTCTTATTTCTGTTGCAACTCGTGGAGTGAATCAAAAGGATAAACACCACTTACGGTTGTCTCGATTCGATTACCGGCGGATGAGCCGAATATAACCGGAGCATCCGGCTGCATAAACTCGGAGATAACCTGCCGGCACGCGCCGCACGGCCCCACCGGATAATCCGCATCGGGAGTTGCGATTGCAATAGCCGTAAAATTTCTTTTACCCATTGCAACCGCGCTGAAAATAGCGGTGCGTTCGGCGCAGTTGGTCAATCCGTAAGAACGGTTTTCAACATTTACGCCGGTAACGACACTCCCGTCATCAAGTAGTAATGCAGCGCCTACTCTAAAATGAGAATAAGGAGCGTACGCATTTTTCGCAGCTTCCATAGCTTGTTCAAAGAGATGTTCGTACTTACTTGAATTTTTCATATTACTATTATACCATACAATCATGAAAATTGCAGCATTCGATAATCGTTTTATTATTTTTCCTATTCTTTTTTTATTCATATATATTTTTGCAGCAGCAGTCCCCCTCGGATCCGATATCTATTTAAAACCTGTGTGGGTACGCACCATCACACCGGATAGCGCTCAGGCAGAATTGGAAGGCATGGGGAACGAAGCCGAAAACGCAGTCCCACAGGCGGCAGCGGAACAATTTTCCGGTAAAACACCGAAAGTATTTTTGACGGAAAGCCGGTTTGGTTACTTTACCGCCGACGGTGAATTGCTCCGCTCATCTCCCGTAACCCAGCGCATTTCAGCTTCTTCCGCAGCGTGGACGGAATACGGAAGCGATGCCGCTAAAACACCGATCTACCGCCCCGATGGTTCGCTGATAACTGTCATCGAAGAACCGGGCTTTGTGTACATCGACGAAGACCGTTTCTACCTGTTTGAGCCGGGCGGAAGCGCCGTTAAACAATATGGCGCCGATGGAAAACCGCGCTGGCGTTATCTGCACACCGCACCGATTACTGCCTTTCATAGCACAAAAGGCGGAACTATTATTGGATTCTCTGACGGAAAACTCGTCGCTGTTGATGCTGCAGGCAATGTGCTATCCGACTTTTATCCGGGAGGCAGTGACTATCAGGTTATACTGGGAGCAGCAATCTCCACCGACGGGAAGCTTGCCGCCTGTGTGTGCGGAATTGACAGCCAACGAGCATTGCTTATACGGATAGACGGTAATAAATATAAAATCATACATCACCGAAAATTGGAAGGAAATCTTCGCAGGCAGGTCTTTGTGGATTTCGACGTAAAAGGTGAGAACGCCGTATTTGAGTGTGCCGAAGGGATTGGCTTTATCGACTGCGATCGGTTAATATCAGGTATTATGCCTCAACGCGGTACGGTCATTTCCGGCGGTCAAAATCCGTATAAGAATATTATGGCGATTATCAGCCGGCAGGAACAAAGCTCAACATTATCGTTTATCGAAGCGCCTTTTTATGTCGTTGGGCATACCTCCTTTCCTTCAAAAAATACGTTCCTTGTACAAGAACGGGAAACGATATTCCTTGCAACCGACACAAAATTAGCGCGTATCGATATAAAATAAAGTGAAAAATAGGATACTGATATGAAACGATTTTTCTTTTGCCTCTTAGCTGCAGTGGTATTTTTTGCAGAATTATCCGCACTGGAATGGCCTGCTGACACACAAAATTTCTTACGGCTTTTCGGACAACGCATCGGTGAAAATACTTTCGAACAAGGTTTAACCTTTGAAGAGGCGATGACGGTACGCGCCGCCGATGACGGTATCCTTTTGATCACTCTGGATAAAAAATATGGAACCGGCGCTTTTCCTTCTACACTCGGAAATGCATTGGTATTTTTACACGATGACGGACTTCAAACGGTTTATGGGAATCTGGACGACACTATGGTGTTCCGAAACAGAGCAACCACTGAATCAACTGCGGTTATCGGAAAAACGGGTAACAGCGGATGGGGGAAGCCTAACGACCTTATCTTTCAGGTCAGCGATAATCAAAAAAAAGTATATATCAATCCGTTGTTACTGCTTCCATCGGTCAACGATAAAATAGCGCCGCAGATACAAGATATCATTTTGATAAATGAGCAAAACACCATGTTTCAAGTGAGCGGACAAAAAAACGTACGGCAGGGAAGCTATGAATTATATGCGGATATCTCCGACACGATTACACAGGGCGGTCATAACTTTAGTCCTTTCCGTATTACGATTTTTGTGAACGGAACAAACATTCGAACCATTCCCTTTGAAACCATTATGCAAAAAGACGGCAGTTCCTATTTGGGCAACACTGCTCTTACCGATACGCTGCTATACCGGCGGAAAAACGGCCTCTATTTAGGGAAGATTATCTTAAACCGCGGAAAATCCGATATATTAATTACAGCCCGGGATATTACCGGCAATGAAAAATCGGAACGGTTTACCATCCAAGTAGACTAATAGATCAGGATAAACACATCAGATTGTATTTTAAAACCACGCAGAATAAAGGAAACTGGGCAAGCATTTGAACCGCGAAGAGGTTCAACTCTGGTTGGCCAGCCCCCATTATTCTGCGGGAATATTCTTGCAACTGTCTGATGAGATTGACCTAGCGGAGGAAATAGTGAAAAAATACGAACTGATACAGGCGCTGATTGAGGCGGGGGCGGTTTCCGTTATTCGGGCGGAAAATAAAGCGCAGGGGCTTAAAATCGTGGAGGCGGTGCGTGCCGGAGGAATCACGGCAATCGAAATTACGATGACGGTACCGCATGCCGACGAAATTATCCGTGAATTAAGCGAAGCATTCGGTGCGGATGTATTGCTGGGAGCCGGTACGGTACTCGATGCGGAAACGGCACGGGTATGCATTCTTGCCGGAGCGCAATACATTGTCGGGCCGTCCTTTAACGAGGACTGCGCCCGCCTCTGCAATCGATATGCAGTGCCGTATATTCCCGGCGTTATGACGCCGCAGGAAGCGGTGCGGGCGCTTGAGTTCGGCGCAGACATTCTCAAGCTGTTTCCGGCGGAGCTTTTCGGACCGAAAATCATCAGCGCCTTTAAGGGGCCGCTTCCGCAGGGAATTTATATGCCGACCGGCGGCATTACTGCCGAAAACGCAGCCGAGTGGATTAAAGCAGGCGCCGCTGTGCTCGGTATCGGGGGAGCGTTGACGAAGGGCGCTAAAACCGGCGACTTTGAATCGGTTACCCGCACCGCCCGTCAATTAAAGGAAGTAATCGCCGCTGCACGCGGTTTACAGTTGTAATCTAAAGGAAGCGGGGACATCTTAATAGTCGATGATCTTTTTTCAACCCCGTTAGGATGGAATCCTCAAGAATTATTATGAATACCAATTCGGAAACAGGCACATTGCTGAAAAAAAGGCAAGAGAATAAATGGCTTTTAGTATTTGAAAGCCTCTTAACCGGCTTATTGACGGGGCTGGTTATTACGGGCTTTCGGCTTTCGATCTCTTATCTTAAAAATAGCCGTATTGCATTATACGGTGTCATACGAACGGCAGGCACGCTCGGCGTCGTTCTTGCGCTGGCGGGGTTGGCGCTGGTAGGATTATTTATCGGTTTTATTATTACGAAATGGCCGATGATTAAAGGCGGCGGAGTAGCTCAGATCGAAGGCGTCTTTATGAAAAAATTGCAGTTCTCCCCGCTTTCGGAACTTCCGCTCAAATTTATCGGCGGCGTTCTCGGAATTGGACTGGGGCTTTCAATGGGACGCGAAGGACCGTCCGTGCAGCTTGGCGCTTATGTCGGGGATGCCGTTGAGCGGCTGGGAAAACGATCGTTTACCGAACGGATATGCCTAATCACTGCGGGAGCCGCCGCCGGACTGTCGGCAACGTTTAATGCGCCTTTTGCCGCGATTATTTTTGCGCTTGAGGACATCCATCACCATTTATCGCCGTTACTCTTAGCCTGTGTTATGGCCGGGTCTTTCGCAGGGGATTTTGCCGGAAGTATCTTTTTGGGTTCCGGCCCGATTTTCCGGTTTTTTACCACCGTAGAATTTCCGCTTTCTCAATTCGCATGGCTGATAGGACTTGGAATGTTTGTAACGCTTGTCGGGCATGGCTTTAAACAGTCGATCTATTTTTTCCAGCGATGCTATCAAACACTCCATATTCCGCCGGTTCTGCGGCCGGTTATTCCATTCTTGCTGTCGCTACCGGTCGGGTTGTGGTTGAGTTATTCCTCCGGCGGCGGAGACGGGCTGATAAAAGCGCTGACTGAACAGTCCTTCCCACTTACAACGCTGGTGATGTTCTTAGCCGTTAAGCTGCTTTTTACCGGCATTTCCGCAGGATCAGGCGCAATCGGCGGAATTTTCGTACCGCTCCTTGCTTGCGGAGCGACCGGCGGAGCGTTGTATGCAACGGCGCTTGTGCATCTCGGCTTATTAGCACAAGAACATGTGAATGCCATGATTCTCTTCGGTATGGCCGCCTGTTTTACCACTGTTATTAAAGCGCCGCTTACCGCCTGCGTTATTGTATTTGAAACAAGCGGCTCGCTCCATCAACTGAGCGGGTTGGTACTTACCTGTTTTACCGCTTATCTGACGGCAAATTTTATCGGTTCGCAGGCGCATGATCATATCCTTTTAACTCAAATCCTCGAATCGGAATATGAGCGGCCGGATCGAAAAATGAATGCGAACGCCGGTGTACCTCAACTGTATGAACTGCCAATCGGGTTACACTCAGTTGCTGCGTTAAAGAAAGTCCGCGAAATAGATTGGCCTCAAAAATGCCGTATCGTTGGTGTTATGCATGGTGAGGAGGAGATTATCCCCGATGGAACTACCGTATTATATCCCGGGGATAAACTGGTTGTCCTTGCTGAAGACGATACCGGCGCTCTGCTAGAACAGCTTACCGATTTAACCGCTGAACATACTCGCATTTCAAAGTAACCTGTTCGATAACTGTGTTTTCGAACAGGTTCGCTAAATAATTTTTAGGTAATCTTATAAATTTTTCTTGCTATTTACCGTATTCGACGCTATACTGATAGAATGAGTAAGCATTCGCATCTCTATCATTACTATGGCGAGATTGAGCGGGTGATATATTATAAGTTAAGGAGGAGATTATGAGTATTTCAAAAGAAAATATTTATAAGCTCGAAGGTCGTGTTCCGTTAAAGACCGCAATTCCGTTGGGTATGCAGCACGTTTTAGCTATGTATGCCGGAAACCTTGCACCTATTCTAGTTATATCGGGTGTACTTAATATCCCAGCGGATATTAAAGTTTCACTGCTTCAAAGCGCTATGTTTGTTGCAGGCGCTGTTACGTTTGTACAGTTGCGGCCGCTTTGGAAAATCGGTTCGGGTCTCCCCACTGTTATGGGAACCAGCTCAGGCTTTATCCCCGTTGCTATCGGCGTAGGATTGCAATATGCCGCAATGGGAGACTGGTCAAACGGATATGCCGCCATTCTGGGGGCATCATTCATCGGCGGTTTAATGGAGTTCTTGCTCGGGTTTATCGTAAAACCGCTCCGCAAGTTCTTACCACACGTTGTTACCGGAACCGTTGTTACCACCTTAGGAATTTCACTGATTCCCGTCGGTATTAAATTTGTCGGCGGAGGCGTTGGTCTTGAAAAAACTCCCGGTTTCGGCTCGATAAAAAATCTGCTCATTGCACTTTTTGTCTTTTTAACGATTATCTTTATCCGTCAGACATTTACCGGTTTTTTGAGTATTTCTTCCATCCTGATCGGACTTATCGCAGGTTATATTGTAGCGATCTTTATCGGTATGGTTGATTTTACGCCGGTAAAAAATGCTGCATGGATTTCCGCTCCGCTGCCGTTCTTTGCAGTAGGGCACCTGAACCTCTCCTTCCATTGGGATGCGATTGTTCCGTTCCTGCTTGTCTATCTTGCTACAACCGTAGAAACGATCGGTGATAACACCGGTATTGCGGTCGGCGGTCTCGGACGTGACATAACTGACAAAGAATTACAGGGAGCTGTCCATGCGGACGGATTCGGTAGTATGGTTGCCGCAATCTTCGGCGTTATGCCAAACACCTCATTTAGCCAGAACGTTGGTCTTATCGGTATGACCAAGGTTGTTAACCGATTTACTATCGGTATCGGCGCAGGCTTCTTAGTATTGTGCGGTTTCTTTCCTAAACTCGGTGCAGTCGTTTCGACTATCCCGAACCCCGTATTAGGCGGCGGTGTCTTGTTGATGTTCAGTATGATCACGATGAGCGGTTTAAACCTAATTTATCAAAACGGCAAAATTGCGGAACGTGATGTAGTTATTATCGCAGCATCGCTCGGCGTTGCGTTCGGTTTAAGCAATGTACCGGAAGTTATGCAGCATCTGCCGATGTGGTTCCAAAATATCTTTAAGCAGGCAATTGTCGGCGCTTTCGTTACCGCGCTTATTTTAAACATCTTGCTGCCGAAGTCAAAAGAGGATTAACCGATTTGAACATATCGCCGTACAAGAATAAATCTTCCAATGTTCCTCACGACACCGGCACTGATCAGCCGGTTGTCTCAGAATGTGGAAAGCGAATATTCTTTGTTACCGGCGAACAGGGCTGTGGAAAGTCAACCTTTCTCGCAGCCCTTATACAAAAATTTAATTTACAACCATCGGGCTTTATTACAAAAAAAGAAGAGGCATCGTCGGAATCTGCATTATATATGCATCCGATTGTCAGCGGTACAGCGATATATCGATATTCGACCGGCAACTGCGTCGGAATATGTCGTTCCCCAAAGCCGGTCGGTTTTGCCCCGATATTTGATGCATACGGAGTTATGTGTTTAAACCAAGCGGAGAAGACAATGCATTCTTCGTTTGACCGCGAGTGTACCAAAACACCACAGCCTTCTCTTTTGCCGGTAATCGTAATGGATGAACTCGGCGTTATGGAAGCAGAGGCGGAACTCTTTTTCCACACCGTATGTACTCTTTTTTCCAATCCGCGTTATTATATCCTCGGCGCTGTTAAGCCGCATAGAACACGCTTTTTACCGGTCTTGGAACAAATACCGGAGGCTGTAGTGTTTCATCTAACACCACAAAACAGACCTGCGTTATACAAGCAGCTTGAACAGGCGCAAAACTTTGCGGCATTTTTATATGCTGTCCACACTGAGATTCCAAACGGTAAAACTAATACCGAATAATATGAATACTATCTCGACAGTCCCCGCAAAAAACAATAATAGCAGTCGCGAACAACCGCTTACCGCAATTCTTCTTGCAGGAGGACTTTCAACTCGTATGGGCTGCTGCAAACAACTGCGTCCGCTTTGCGGAAAACCGTTAATTCAATACGGTATCGAAATGCTGTTTGAGGCAGGTATTACCCATCTGGTAATTACGGTTAATTCAGAAACGCAGCAGCCCATAACAGAAATGGTGGAACGCCTGACACAAAAACAACCTGTGCAAAGCAGCGCTCTAAAAGAACCGACCGCTGGAAGCAGAACTTTCCATCCATTCCGCTGCGATATTGTTTTTAATCCTGAACCGGAGCGGGGACAGGGACATTCGGCTGCTCTTGCGGTACAGACTGCTTCCGTCTGTCATACAGAGACGCTTGCAGTACAGACTGTTCGCCGCAGCTGCACGGAATGTCCTGCCTCAAATACCGTCCATACCTATACCCCAAGCGGCTTCTTATTTTGCACTGCCGACCAGCCTTTTTTACAAGCCAATAGCATTCGCAACCTCTGCGCCGTATTCCGTCTCAATCCCGGCCGCATTGTTTCTGCTGCCTTTAACGGCAAGCACTGTTCTCCGGTTATCTTTCCGGCGGCATTGGCCGGTGAGCTGAGCCGCTTGGACGGAAGCATCGGCGGCAGAACCGTAATGAACGCTCACCCTGACCTGATTCTACACTCCCCGCTCCACTCTGAAATGGAAGCCTTCGACATCGATACGCCCGAAGACTTTACGCATGCAGAAGAATATATGCAGCGCCAAATGCAGAGCAACCGTACCTGAAAGAGAAGATATACCTTCGGCGTCCTTTTACCGCCCTAACCGGAACATAAGGGTTTTCCCCCGTATCATAACCAGTGAAATACTTTCCATACCGGAAATAGCTTCTGCTGCCGAATAGACAATATTTTCTATGTCTTCAACTCTGCCGAAATATTGTACCGCATATTTTGTTTGAGCGGCGGATTGATGTACTACCCGTATTGTTTCAACTTTAGTGTTCAATGCATTTCGGAACTTGTTCATCAGTTTACTGTCGGCAGTATTGTTAATAGTAATTTCATACCGGATACCTTGCGCATAATCCCGCACCAATGCTTTTTTCGCTTGATCAACGGCAACGCTCATTGCTTTAAATACCGTTGATTTTATCGCGTTCTGCGCTGCCGCTTCGGTACTTCCGCGGTCGAACGTCTTGGGACTGCTATAAGGCACCGCTCCGAGTAATTCTCCTGTAGATGGATTATACATTTTCAAGTTGACTTCAGCTTGAGCATAGTAACCGCCCGTTTCTCGACCGCCCTGCACAAAACCATCAACTTCAATATAGACATCCGCACCCAGTTTTTGTGCAATCCATTGTACGACCGAAAGATCTGCCGTATCAGGTTCTTGGGTAAACAGCGAGGCACTGTCTGATTTCAATGCTTCTACCGCAGCATAATCAACGGCACGGTAGCCGTTATCGAGCAGGTATTTATTCGCCATATTGACAGCAGATTTTGAAAACGTATTTCCGTCTTTTGCCTTTTGATTTGGAACAACCATATACAGCATACCATCAACATACTGTGCGATAAATCCGACATTGTTTCCTTGCAATGCGCTCTTTGTTTTTGCCTCATGTACTTCGGAACTTGATAGAATATTGCCGCCCTTTGCAGAATAGGTACCGATCATATCGAGTGTACGGCGTATCTCATCTATTTTTACAGGAACGGTGATTTCGCAATAGTATCCACGGTATGTTTCGCCACGCCGCAAAATACGCATATAGTCGGTTTCAAGGTAAGCATTCGGCTTTGTATCGGCGTAAAAAGCCAAATAGAGCTTACTACGGTTCTGCATTTCTTCCGTCTCTCCGATAAGATCGATAATGGCTAGCCGCAACACATTTGCTTTTGCCTGATTAAGCGTCTCCAAAAACGTATATCCCTCTCCGGAACCGGCATAATAAGGGTTGACGCCTGTGTACTGCGGTACACTCGGCACAACAATACATGATGTCAAAAGCACTGACAGTAGTACATATAATACACTATTTTTTTTCATACGTTTCTCCCTTTTTTGTGAGTAATATCGGGGATATCCTGAAAGCAACTAACTTTTGGGACATCACCATTGTATATTCGTACCTAGAACCTGCCTGTTATTCCTATAAAAGCGTAAAAGTTCAAATGCGATGATAGAATATCCCACGCATAATCATTTACCTTATTGAGCCCCGGATTGGGAAAGAGGCTTTCGTTCTTCAATTTTTCAGCTGCTTGCGCTGGGCTCAGTAAATTGTGCATATAGCCAAAGCCGGCACTTCCGCCTATCGTCCAATTCCGCGAAATAAAGTAATCTGCCGATACCAAAACCCGCCCGCCGAGCTGGGCTGCCGTAACAGCAGTAGATCCTAGTTTTGATGAACCGGTTTGTGCAGCAACGGAGGTACCTGAAAAACAGAACTGTAATTCCGGTGTAATCTTAAAACGGGATGTATAGAAATTATAAACACCGACACCTAAATACCCTGTTCCGAAAGGTGTAAGCCGCATAGGTTTTGCACTAAGCACGGAGGCTTCACCAATCGGCTGTTGCATGGCATATTCATATCCGATCGATATACTGAGATGAAAATTTGCATGGTATACTGCCCGTATACCGAAGGTAGGCTGAACGCGCAGATATTCCTTTAAGTTTCTTGTCATTACTCCGGTAATGGGAACGGTTATACCCGCATACCCTTGCAGCAGAATACCGGACTTTAAAAGCTCTTTAACCCCATCCCCTTCGACAATCGGCTGGTCTGCATAAATCACCTTTGCAATCGAAAAAGTATCGTGTACTTCCGAAATAATTAGCAGACCGGTTTCTTTTACCGACTGCTTTCCGGCAACTGAGATAGACTTTTGAAGGATGTATTCATCTCCTGCATTTATACCGATGTCCTTTCCCAGCTCGATTGTAACGGTATTATTTTTACGATCAACGGCCAGTATTCCGCTTGCCAATGCAAATTCCGGTTCAAATTTGATAGCTGTATATATCGAACTGAGTAAGGAAGTGATTGCATCGTCAACAGCATCGGAACGCCGTTTTGCAATTTTTCTAACAGACAGCGGTATAACCCGCTCCCCTGCTGAACCGGAAACGTCGAGTATAGATAAGGCTCCTTCTATTCTGACCATCCAGTATTTTTTTATAACTTTTTTGCCCTCAACCTCAGTTTCTTCAAAGATAAGTTTTTCATCATAGTCGGTAATACGGGGTGCAAATACCAAAAATGCACCGGTCAGCCGTTCCCAATCTGCACGAGTAAAAGCTTCTTCCCCTGATAACACGGTTTCGGACATTTCCGACCGCTGTTCTTTTGTCCTTTTAATTTGATCGATAAAGGACGCAATAGTACTTGAGTTGAGCCGGTACTCCATACCAATCACGTTAAATCGTTTAAAAGAAGTGACAATGCCGATAATCCGTTGATCTATCCTTGCGGCAACTTCGGAAGGGACATATCCTGAATGAGAAAGCCTAAACACGGCGATATCTTTTTTACTGCTCACCGTTTGAGCGGATAGCAGCGTTGCTAAGAGTACATACACTAGAGCGAATACGTATCTTTTAAGATATTTAAACATGGCCGTATACTAGCATAACCGATAATTTCGGCGCAAGAGGAGAACAAGGGACAAACGCATAAGACGGTTTACCGGATATATTCCCGGATAAAAATTGAGGCTGCTCAACCAGAGTTGAACCTCTTCGCGGTTCAAATGGTCTCTCAGCCTCAATTTTTCTGCGGTGTTTAAGCTATCTGTCCTATGCATTTGTCTTTCTGCTAAAATACTAACTAATACAGAAGATATTTCTTGCGGATGTTGCTGAACTGCTTTGTCTCTTTTTCGATACGGGTAAAATAATCCTGTGTAGTTTGCAAAGGATTGGTGAGCTGTGTACAACCTGTTAATAAATGCAGACCGCAATATTTTTTGCCCGCATTGTTTATTGTAAACGTGTCGGGATAGAGGCGCTTGAGTTCGTAGAACATGGCGATTGCCGTCTTAACAGGAGCAAAATTGCAGCGGTCGGTAACGGCAATCTGCACTCCCCCGCAGAGCTGCCCCGTATAAAGCGAAAGCGATGGGGTAAAAAATGCGGGCAAAAAGCGCACGCCGTCCAAGCCTAACCGGTTCAGCTGATCGGCTAGGCGGTAAGCATCGATGTAGGGCGCCCCAAGATACTGAAACGGCATTGTCGTTCCCCGCCCCACCGAAAGGTTGGTTCCTTCAAATAAACAGACGCCCGCATACACGAGTGCTGTCTGCGGCGACGGAATATTGGGAGACGGCGGCACCCATATCAGGGGCAGCTCGTCAAAGTATGTTTCTCTATTCCAGCCTGTCATCGGGATTACCGTCAAATCACAGTGGATACCGTATTCGGTGTTGAAGAGCAGGGCAAGCTCCCCGACCGTCATACCGTGCCGCTGCACAATAGGAAAATATCCCGTAAAGGAACGGTATTCAAGCTCCAGCATATTTCCCTCGACGGCGCCGCCAATCGGATTCGGGCGGTCGAACACGACAAATTGTTTTTTATGCCGCGCACATTCTTCCATCGCGTATGCCATGGTGGAAATATAGGTATAGAACCGAGCGCCGACATCTTGAATATCAAAGCAGAGGATGTCGATATCTTTCAACATCTCCGGCGTCGGGCGCTTAGTGTTTCCGTAAAGGCTGTATACCGGCAGCCCCGTTCGCGGGTCGGCACTGTGTCCGATGGACGCCCCCTCCCGTTCGTTGCCCTGTATACCATGTTCAGGCGAAAAAAGTGCTGTAAGCTGCACCGACCGGCTCAACAGCACCGCGGAGGGCGTTCCGTCGGAATTGATGCCGGTTTGGTTGGTAATTAACCCTACCCGCTTCCCTGCAAAAACGGCGCGGTACTCCGGCAGCCGCTCAATCCCCAATTTCAGCCGATTCTCTGCCGTAGCTTCTTGGCATACAATACAAAATAAAAAGAAGAATACCGCCGCCGTTTTCACTTGGCGTAAATGGCATACAGATGTTTTCATAAGGGGATACAACCCAAATATATTTCTCATTGGGAGCATTATAGAGTACCTGCAAGCTTTGTTAAACCGGTATGGAAATTTTCAATGAGATGCAGTATATTTAGCAACAAAACACCCAAATACGGGTGAAACATATATCAGGAGGAAAAGATGAATACTGATACCATAAGAATGCGAAAGTTCTTTAACCGGATTACGGTAGCGGTGTTGGCCGTTATCGTATCGTTACTATGTACTGCGTGTCCCCAAAATGGTGGGGCTCCCGGCAACAACACGGGAAACTACACACAGGTACCCTTTGCACAGTTAGACGACTATCTTAAAACAAAAGCCTCTGCCAGCACAGTAAACTACATCGAAGTAACAGGGCTTAAAAAAGAAGACTTAGGAGGACTTATGGAAGCAAGTCCTCTCGGCAAAACTCTTAAAGCGTCACCTTCTAAAAAAGTTGCGCTTAAATTCGGTGGTACAATAGCAGGACTTACAGATATGTATTCTTGTTTTCGGGAATGCGAAACCCTTGTACAAGTTTCCGGAATACCCGAAGGGGTTACTGACATGAGTTCCTGCTTTAATGACTGTACAAACCTCACACAGGCACCGGTAATTCCCGCAAGCGTTACTGACATGAGTTTCTGCTTTAATGACTGTACAAACCTCACACAGACACCGATAATTCCCGCAAGCGTTACTGACATGAGCTACTGCTTTAGTGACTGTACAAACCTCTCCCAAACACCGGTCATTCCCGCCAATGTTACTGACATGAGATCTTGCTTTAATGACTGTACAAAGCTCACTCAAGCGCCAGTCATTCCTGTAAATGTTACGGATATGCAGAATTGCTTTTCCGGCTGCACAAATCTTAAAACTATTATACTGAAGTGTAATTATAATCCCGAAAAAGATAAGGACAATGATCCGTATTTCGAAGATGCCTTTGCTGGCTGTACGGCTTTAACGGCAGGCGGTATTAAGGTTCCTGCAGGACAGCTGGCAACGTACCAAGCTAATGCAGCCGTTATGGGCGTTACAGCGGATAAGTTTGCTGCCGAATAAGGTAAAACTTTTCGATATTTAAGAAAAATTATTTTTACGCGGGTAAAACTATAAGCTTCTCTCAACACTGCAGGCTTTAAACAGGGCAACCGCACCAGAAATATTTTAAACGGTTGCCTTCCGTCTGTGCGAAATTTCATAGGTATAAGGTGAGCGTCTAACAATGACGCCGCTCACCTTAACCGTCAAGTTTTCTTTCGAAAACTTGCGTATTGATGTGTGCGCTTTTCGCGCACTAATGCAACAGTTTCCAAGGTGCATACTTTGTTCAACTGTTGCATTTTAAGGAAATAAAATTTCGCACATTTTTCCTAGCAGACGGGTGAACACATCAGGCTGAGTATATAAAATCGCAGAATTATTGAGGTTGTGAGACCATTTGAACCGCGAAGAGGTTCAACTCTGGTTGAACAGCCTCAATAATTCTGCGGGGGTCGTAAAAAATGCCCAATATGTTTACCCTGATTCTGTGAGCCCTATAGCAGAAACCATCCGTTTTAAGTATACTAGCACCTAATTATGGAAGATAAAACGCAGGAAATGGAGCGGATTCAAGAACTGCTCGACAATAGGCACTACGTGGCTTTAATTGCAGAACTCGCCGAGATGAATGCGGTCGATGTAGCGGAAATATTGGATAAAGAAAATGCGGCAAATGCGGTGTTTCTTTTCAGAATGCTTCCGAAAGACCTTGCTGCTGAGGTATTTGCACTCCTTTCGAGCGAGCAGCAAAGTGCTTTTATTTCATCGATTACAGATAAAGAACTCGGTCCTATTCTGGACGAACTTGCGTTTGACGATGTCGTAGACCTTGTGGAAGAGATGCCTGCGAATGCCGTCAGAAAGATTTTAGCAAACTCCGGCGAAGAAGAACGTAAGCTCATCAATCAATTCCTCAAATATCCTCCCGATTCCGCAGGAAGCCTGATGACGATTGAATACGTCAGCCTTAAAAAGACGATGACGGTAAAACAGGCGTTGGACTACATCAGAGAGACGGGGCTTAAAAAAGAAACGATTTATACCTGTTATGTAACAGATGCGAACAGGGTGCTTGAGGGCATCGTTTCATTAAAAGAGTTGGTGCTGGCGCCCGAACAGGAACTGATTGAAAATATTTTTGAAAGCGAATGTATCTATGTGAACACTCACGATGACCAAGAAAGCGTTATCGCAGTTTTTAAGAAATACGCTTTCCTTGCCTTGCCTGTTGTCGATGCGGAAAAACGGCTGATCGGTATTATCACGGTTGACGACGTGATGGATGTTATGGAACAGGAGGCTACCGAAGACTTCCAGATCATGGCCGCTATGCAGCCGTCTGAAGATGCTTACCTGAACACCGGCGTTTTTAAACTTGCCAAGCACCGTATCGGTTGGCTGATGCTTTTGATGGTTTCGGAAACCTTTACCGGCAAGATCATCGAACACTACACTGAGCTGCTGGCGACGCTTACCATACTCACTTCTTTTATTCCTATGCTGATGGATACCGGCGGAAATTCAGGTAGTCAGTCATCGACATTAATTATCCGCGGTCTTGCGACCGGCGAAATTCAGCTGCGCGACTGGGCGAAAGTATTATGGAAAGAACTCCGTATCGCAATTATGGTGGGTGCGCTGCTCGGACTGACTATTTTTGTAAAATCTTGTTTCTTGGACGGTAAACCGGTTCTTGTTTCTGCCAGCGTCGGCTTAACACTTGTTGTAACCGTTACGATTGCAAAACTTACCGGCGGTCTTTTACCGATTCTCGCAAAAAGGCTCCACATGGATCCCGCTATTATGGCAGGACCGCTCATCACCACGATTGTAGATGCGGTTAGTCTTATTGTCTATTTTAAGATTGCAGGCTTCTTACTGTTTTAAGGTTCGACATTTATCGGGATTATATGAAATGGTTTGAGCGTTTCCGGTACCGTACATTTTCTCAGACTGCATCTGTCGAAGAGCTGTTGGTTGAAGTTTTCAGAAAAACCATTCATCTGTCATCGGCTTTAACCGTTGTCTTTGCTGAACATTGGTATACCCTGACAATTATCGGCATTGTCGTTATCAGCCTGCTCTACTGTATTTCAGAATTTCTCCGTATGCGCGGCTATGAACTTGGTATCATTGCGCATATTACCCGTTATGCATCACGGAAACGTGATAAAGGACGGTTTGTCTTAGGACCGCTGACACTTGCCGGCGGGATACTCCTTGCGCTTCTTCTCTTTCCCATGCATACGGCAAAGATTGCAATATTTGCACTTGCTTTTGGGGATGGTCTTGCAAGCCTTGTGGGGAAGCGCTTCGGTAAAATACGATTAGCTTTTTTTAAGGATAAAACGGTTGCGGGAAGTTTAGCCTGCTTTGCAGCAGTCTTCCTTTCGTCCTTTGCTGTCAGCAGGAATTTTTGGAAAAGCCTTATACTTGGTATTGTGGGCGCCGGTATCGAAATGCTCCCCCTTAAAGATTATGACAACCTTTTAATACCGGTGGCTATCGGCTTCCTTGCCTTGTTTCTCCGTGCGTAAGTTCTTTTTGGCTATTCCATTACTCAGCGTTCATCAAAAAGCACCGAAAATTGCCGGCAAGGTATAATTTTATACGCATATCCGAATGATAAGACGAAAAACGGCATCACCTATTGAAACTGTTGTATTCGCTCATAAAGCGCAGAGGCAATAGGTAAGAGCGTCTCTTTGGTGTTTTGCGCAGGATCGTCCAACACTGTTTCCAAAAGATCATGCAAAACCAGACCGAGACATTTTCCTGCGGGAATACCGATCGCCATTAAATCTTTTCCGTTAACCGCTAAATCTTTAAGGCTGTATGCCCCGTCCTCTTTGAGGAGCGTATCAATCCGTGCCGTAAATTCTACAATAAAGCTCGGCTTCGCATACGTACCGGTGAGCCCGAAAACATCCGCTTTTCGTAACGCAAATAAATCATCGATATTTTCTTTTCCGACACGGACGATAAAACGGCGAACGGCGGCATCAGTCCAAGAAGGATCATAATGAAACATGTGTTCGGCAACTAAATGAGCGGTCTTTTCTATTTCGGCATTGGAATATTTTAGCCGCCGCATAATGCTGCGGGTCATTTTTTCGGAGACAGCCTCGTGGCGGTAAAAGGTGCAGCTGCCGTCCGCCGCTTCTTTGCGGGTAGCAGGCTTCCCAATATCGTGGAAAAGCCCCGCGAGCCGGATATGGATGTGTTCCATTCCTGCAGGGCAGGCATTGCATACCAGAAAACTGTGGTCGAGTACATCAAAGTGATGATAGCTCCCCTGCTCAACGCCGCGGCATTCCATCAGCTCCGGGATAAAGAGATTCAGCAGCCCTGTACTTTCCATTAACCGCAAGCCGATAAGCGGGGTTTGACAGCTGAGCATTTTTGTAAACTCTTCGCGGAATCGTTCAATCGAAATTTTTTTGGTGATATGCAGAGCCTGCGGAATTGCTTGCAGTGTTCCCGCATCAACAGTAAAGCCGAGCTGCGCTGCAAAGCGAACCGCACGGACGGGGCGTAAGCCATCCTCTAAAAATCGGTCAAGCGGAGTCCCGACTGTTTGAATCCGCCCTGTATGGATATCGGCTCTGCCGTTAAAGGGATCGACGATTGCTCCGTCAGGAAGAGAAACCGCAATCGCATTCATCGTAAAGTCGCGACGGGCAAGGTCTGCTTCTATCGTTGCGGTATACGAAACGGCTGCGGGGTGCCGTCCGTCGGTATACTCCGCTTCGGTACGAAAAGTCGTACATTCAATATGTTTATTTTTATAGATGATGGTAACGGTACCGTGTTCTATACCCGTTGGAATTGTCCGCCGGAATAAGCGCATTACTTCCTGTGGCGGCGCATCGGTTGCAATATCCCAATCGCTTGCTTTTTTCTTTAAGAAAAAATCACGGACAGCCCCGCCTACGAGATATGCGGAAAAACCCGCTTCATGGAAATATCCGCTGATTTCTTTGAGTAGAGACGGAACGGGAAATTTTTGTTCCATGGCTTTGTACTTCAGTATCGAATTCCGGCTAAATAAAGAATCGTAAATCTTTTCTACCGGTCATATTGAATCGATATGCTGTGATATAGGTTCCCGTTATTGCAGTTAATGCGTTAATTGCTGCTGCGACGGAGCCGATAAAAAAGGCAGCCGGACGTAAAATTAAATATCCTGACTCAAAGCCCCGTCCGTAAAGCATACACAAGGATGTAAGCGCAATATACGTTCCTCCTGCAGGAAACCGTCCGAGCAGACACGAAAAGAGAGAGGCATATCCCACCAGCCAAAATATATCGCTAAAAGCTATCCTAAATACGTTAATTGAATAAGATTTTAAAATCACAACGAAACTGACGGTAATGACTAAAGCCGACCCCGCTCTTCCTAAAATGGAGAAAACAGGAAGGACAACGGAAGAAATACGCCGGCGTACACCAAGACTTTCGTTGGAGTGACGCAGCAATACACTGAGTGCAACATGGGTATCCTGTGAAAAAAAGGCTGCCATCATGGGGGCGAGGCTTGCATAGAGAACTCGATAGGGATTTATATCGCGGCAAAAGATCTTTAATAATGCGGGATAAATAACAAGGGCGATAATCAACAGGTCGACAATAAGCAGAATTGCAAAATCGACAAAAACCGCAGTCAACAGCATTTCGTGAAATTTAATCATCCAATAGGACGAAATGGCTACCATACCGAATACCAGCATATCCACAAAAAAGACCAGTACTGCATAAGAAATCCGCGCAAGGGAATCGATAAGCGTGATGGTTGGTTTTGCAATATTTCTGTCAACTGCACAACCTGCTCCTGCGAATCCGCCGAAAATGCAGAGCGGTAGGATATAGGTTCCGTTTACCAGCGCTTCGAAAGAACTGGAAGGAAGCAATTGTAACAGCGATTCTCTCACCCCAAGAACTTGTACATCGGATATGCCTTCTACAAAAATGGGTATACGTGCCGGTGTATGAATAAGTACGGATATTAATCCGATACAGGACAGTAATAATGCAGCGCCGCAGATAATGAGACTTGTAATAATCGCAACTTTGAGCAAACTTCTGTTTTCGCGTAATTCAAAGATACTGAGCGTAAATCCGAAAAAGACTGCCGGATAGAGGGCATACCTTCCGAACTGTATTGCCGCTTTTGATAAAAAGTCTACAGCCTGTACAAACAGCGTATTTTCGGCACCGGCAACAAGAGCAAAGGTTATCCCCAGCACGATACCGATAAAATATTTCAACCAAATTTTCATAACGATTGAGTGTAACCCAAAGATTGTACTGCGTCAACTCAGCGCTCAGTGCTCTTGAGTTTTCTAATCCTCCGCACGAAAAACACAGCCCCGGCCGCTTTTAGCTGACCGGAGCCGGTATACATTTACTCTGCAGGGGTTATCTTTATTGTGTAATCTTTACCATGCAAAACATTACCATTGTTTATAACCAATTTATAAGTTCCCGCTTGTAACTTTAAGGTGTAAGTCTCAGATGTTAGTTTTGTTTTGTTTGAAATCATTACACTGTTACTGTTATAGAGCCAGAAATCAAGACCACTGGAGCCGCTTGCCGTGGCAGCAAAAACTAATCTTGTTTCTTTTAACAGTTTAAACGGGAAACTTACTTGAGAACTTGAGGAAACTGTGCCTGACGTATCCAAAATTACACCAAGTTTCCATACGGCATAGAAAGTTTCATCGTCGTCAAGTTTTACTGTTTGTCCTGCACTAAAGTCGGGATACATTCCGTTATAATTTGACCAGCCTATAAAACTGTAGTAACTCAGCTCACTTGCAGGAGCCGCTTCCAAAGCATAATTTATACTTTTGCCGTATTCTGCGGTGTTCGTCACGGTTTTTACGATGTCTGTACCGTTGCCGCCAAGATTATATGTTACAGTATACGTTTTCGGATTCCAGACGGCATACAGCGTAAAGCCTTCGCTATTCGGCAACTGTGAATTGGAAAGGGAAACTTCCAATCCCGCACTCATTATTTGTTCTATTTGGTAACCTGAACTTGGTTTTTTGTACGTGCTCCAGCCTACAAAATTTCCGTTTGAATTCGTAAACGTGTTTGCAGGCAATGTTCCCTCGTATTTTAGCGTAACTGTGTTCAGCAAAAGATTGAGAGTAAATGCTATTCCGCTTCCGCCGTTTTCAGTATTGGGGTCAAATGTTACCGTAACGGATTCTTTTGCCCATATTGCATACAAAATCTTGTTTTCTGAAGCGGATGCCGATTCTCCTGCCTTGTACGACACGTATGTAGAATTTGTATGATTTCCCCAGCCCATGAAGACATAACCTGCCCTTGTGAACGTATTTTCCGGAACGATAAATTTGTACGAAGAACTTGCCGTATCGTATGCTACGGTTTTTGTAAAATCGCTTCCGACACCTCCGTTTGCATTAAAAGTCAAAACTATGTCGTCTTTCCAAACCGCATAAAATGTCTTATCTGCATAAATAGATATGCTTTCTTTATCGGTGTATTGAGCAAACGTTTCGCTTGCAGATGTATTCCAGCCGATAAAAGTACTTCCGGCTTTTGTAAACGGATTTTCATTTAAGGCTGTGGAAACTCCATAAGGCATACTCTGCGTCGTTGTCGTTTCTCCGCCGCTTGTAGTGCCTCCGTTTCCGTTGAATGTGATTACAGGATTTTCCTTCCATACGGCGTAAAGTGTGATTGCGGCTTCTGAGAATTTTACTCTTTCTTTATCGTCATATTTTCCGTATGTTGCGTCGCTGGTTTTAGCCCAACCTGCAAAACCGTAATTTTCTTTTGCAAAGGTGTTTGCTTTTAATTCAGTGTAAGTGTTTGCGGTTATAGTCTGCGTTGCGGTAGTGTTTCCGTCGGAATCTTTTCCGCCGTTTCCGTCAAAAGTGATAACAACCGGTCCCTTGTACTGCCAGACAGCATATAATGTAGTGTTTGCAGTAAAGTAAACGTCTGTTTGAGCGTCCGTGTACGTAGCGCTTGTTGAATAAGATGAATTTGACCAGCCTAAGAATTCATAGTTTTCTCGAATAAATGTATTGGATTTCAATTTATTATAATTTGTGGGCTTTCCTCCCCAATAACTATAACTCGGTTCGCTTCCGTATTTTACATACTGGCTTGTTTCTTCCGGCGTTGCAGTTCCGTCATTTTTATTGAACGTAAGTTTTACCGCCTCCGAAGATTTGTCTTCAAGCCAGCAGGCGTATAAATCTTTATCTTCCGTCAAAGTGATTTTTGATTCGTCGGTGTAAAAATTCGACACCGTTCCATAAGTTTTTGGAAGACTGCTTGAAGTATACCAGCCGTAGAAAACGTAGCCGGTGCGTTCAAATGTATTTTTCAAAAGGTTTCCAGTTGCGCCGCTTTCCGATTTTTCTAAAGTCTGTTCTTTGTAGTTGTACGTTGAACCTTCGAAGTTTGAATAGTAGGTGATGACGTAATGCGCGTCGTCATGCCAAAGTGCGTAAAGCGTCATGTCGCTGTCCGCGTAAAATGACCATATTTCCGCTTTGTCGGCGTATTCTTTTTTCTTTGAACTTTTTGATTTTGACCAGCCGGCAAAAGACATTCCGTCTCTTGTAAAAGTGTTCGCCCGCAGCGTAAAAGTTTCTCCCTTTTTAACATAATAAGATGTTTCTTCCGGCGTTGCGGAACCGTCATTTTTGTTATATGTAATCGTGATGCATTGTGATTGTTCAAGCCACACGGCATAAAGTGTTGTGTCTTCGTAAAAATATTCCACACCTTCTGCGTCTTTGTAGGCAATCTTATAGGAATCGTATGAATAAGTTTTTGTTTTACTCCAGCCCGCAAAAACATAGCCGGTACGAGTAAATGTATTTTTATCCAATATAAATTTTTCGCTTGAGGAAGAAACGTTTACCGTTTGAATTTTCGTTTCCGCCTCACTGTCGCCGTCTTTTATAAATCCTGCGTCAAAAGTAACTTTAAAAGATTCAATTTTTTTCCAAACCGCATAAAAATTAAGGTCTGAGCTTACTTTTACGCTATCGCCTGCCTTGTATTCGGGAGTGGCTGCCTCTGCTGTTTTTGCCCACCCCAAAAACTCATGCCCCTTCCTTGATTCCGATCGAAAAGATGCAGTTTCGCCTTCTTTGTATTTTAACCAATAAGTCGGAGCTGTTGCACCGTCATAGTTCTTGTGATAAGTGATGGTGTAATATGTTGCGCTGCCTCCGGAACCAATACTGGAGCCACAGCTTATAAAAAATGCTTGAACCGTAAAGGCTAAAAGCATGACCATAAAAAAACGTATCGTTTTTTTCATAAAGAGACCTCCATTCTTTTTATACAGAGACCTCCATTCTTTTTATACAGAGACCTCCATTCTTCCACCCCAAGAACATTTTACCATCTTTTATACCGTGTGAGCTACTGTTTTTTTGACACTATTTATAATGCGGAATCCCTGTTCTAAATCATACAAATAGCACGATTTAGAACATCCCATTTAAAGGTACCCTATTCCGAAACGGAAGTTTCCGAACAGATTTAGTAACCGCATAAGACTGATTTTTGGGAGGGACGGGGGGGGGGCAAGTGTATTCAGCGACTGCATCGTAGTTATGGAGACCGCCTTGTTTGACGGCATAGCGTACATTTCTCCGCCTCCTCGAACAAAGGATATGCTTTCGGCGAGAACTTCGATCGTTGCGCTCACTACCGAATTTGCATCGCACACCTGCCCTGTTTACTGCTGCCACATGCTGCACAGGCTTGTGCAATATTGCGAATATCGTTTCAGCGGTAACACAACCACATCAATCACCGCCAGAATTTCATCGATTGTCGCTGTACATTGTAACAGATTTGGTTATTGTTTAGAATAAGAAAACCGCAGCAAGTTTCAGCAATGCTCAATTTGACTGCAATCGATAACCGGTTGCGTTACCGTAATACTGATATTCAAATAGTATAATCGGCTGTAAGATATTTTCCCCGCGCCGATTTTTTAATTCGCTCATGATAGAAAAAATTGACAACAACAGGCGGTGCATCATATTTCATTTCTCTACACATCCTCGGTGAATGATAGTTTTAGATCATTGTAATATACGAATAAATGTCATACTTGTTTAGTACTGCTATTGCACGGAAATCAATTTTTGAGTGAAGGTATTAAAACAGAAGAAAAAATGCTAAAGTGAGAGCATGAGGTGGGAAGAATTAGAAGATGCACTTGAAGTGCTTCAAAGCGAGCGGGAGTACGACGGATATTTTTGCAGCATAAAAGATGCGGTTATCATCGTTATTTTGGGAAGCCTCTGCGATCTGAAAAGCGTAAAGAAAATACATGCGTGGGCAACGAGTGAGCATGTAAAAGTGTTTCTTGAAAAAGAATTCGGTATAAAAAGAATACCGTGTTACTGGTGGCTGTTAAGTCTTTTGGCAATGGTAAGCCCTGAATCACTTAATCGGTGTATGAAAAACTGGGTAAGCTCATTGGTACCGCATCTTGCGGAAAAGCTTGAAGCGGAAGAAGAAGAGCAAAATAAGAAGAAGAAAAAAAGCTTGACGATTGCAATAGACGGGAAAGAAATCCGCTCGACAGGGAAAATGAAGAAGTATGACAGTCCGTTACACATTGTCAGCGCGCAGATAGGCGAACTAGGGCTCACTCTTGCGCAGGAAACAGTGCAATCAAAGAGTAACGAGATACCGGCGGTACAAGAGCTGATAAAGACACTTGAGATAGAAGGATGCATGGTAGTTGCCGATGCTTTAAACTGTCAAATACAGACTGCACAGGCAATTATCGATGCAAAAGCCGACTATTTATTAAGTGCGAAAGGTAATCAGAAAGAGTTGATGAACGATATAGCAGCGTATGTCCAAGATGAAAAACTACGTTCAACGATGGATAGCGTTACCCAAACGGAAAAAGGACACGGACGGATAGAAACGAGAAGTGCGTATACTACTGATGATGTTGAATGGCAGCCGGGAGGCAGGGTATGGCCGGCTGTTAAATGCATTGGAGTGGTGCATACACGATTTGAGACAGACAAAGGGGTAACGGAGCAATGGCACTATTATATTTCAAGTAAAGTGTTGAGTGCCGAGGAGCTTTTACATCATGCGAGAACTGAATGGTCGGTAGAATCGATGCACTGGTTGCTTGATGTTCATTTTGACGAAGATAAATGCAGGATTCAGAGTAAGAATATACAGCAGAATCTGAATATGCTCCATAAAGTAGCGCTTAATATCGTGCGCATATACAAGCGGGAAACTCAATCAAAACTGGCTTTGAACGGTATTATGTTCCGCGCGCTTATGAATCCTCACGACTTATTACCGCTTTTAGACAAAAATTGATTTCCGTGCTGCTATTGCCGTTAGCGGTATACCAGATTACACCGTAATTTCAATTTGATTATCTTCAATTGCGACAATACAACTTTCGTAATATCCGTCTCCGGTAGTCCGCGCCCCACTCACAACTTCAAAGCCTGCCTTTTTAAGTTTTTCAGTTAAGGCATCAACCGCATCTTTGCTTCCGACGGAAAATGCAATATGGATATAGCCTGTACGCGCAAGAGGTTTCTCACAATCAGCTACGTGAGGTTTTTTCATAATTTCCAGCCGTGCACCTTCATCAAAGGTGATAAAATATGAACGGAAATCTGTCGTTTTATTATGGTACTCGGCATTGGGGTGTCCGCCAAAATAGTCAACAAAAAAGTCTTTTGCTTTTTCCAAATCATTGACATACATGGCAATATGTTCAATCTTCATTTCAGGCTTCCGTAATTGTCATTGAGGTAATTATTTTTACTTCCTTTGTTGATAGGGTTTAACTTCGCTTACTACCATATTTTCTTCCGGTATTTATACGGTTTCGTTTTTTTCGAAATATTTTTTAACGAGGTTCTTTGTGATAAGCGCCCCTCCTATTCCGCCGATAACAGCGCAGCATAAAATAGCATACCATATCTTCCCATTGAATGCTACTTTGGCAAGTGACTGTGCATAAGTGAAACCTCTGCGTTTTTCCGCAAGGCTCATAAACCGGCTGTAATTAAAAAGCAATAGTATAGTCGGCGCAGACATATTCAGATTAAAAAATACAAAGGACAGCAAATACATCTTCTGCGATTTATAGTTACCCAAGAATAGAATCAACTCTGCCGTAAGCGCCGCTGCTAATGAAAAGAGTATCGCATATAAACTTTGATAACAGGTCGTAACCGTAAAAAGTACGCCAAATATCAAAGCCGTACCGAACTTATGTACTTTCAGCATGCAGTACATATACACCGTGCTGCACACCAAGCCAACGATCAGCGGCGCCATAAAATAGAGAATAGGCGAGATTGCGGCAGATCCTATCATAATAATCAGCAGCAGCACAATGTATATCGCACCGAATACACCTGTATAGATAAAATCCTTAATGCCCATTTTTTTATCTGATAAAGATGATGTTGTTGAAGTCATCGTTTTGTAACTCCTTATATTTGCATACGTAATAGCAGTATATAACAAAGCCGTCTATCGGAGTTCCACATCCGTTGCTTTACCGTTTCGTTCAGCAAAGTTATCCCCGTTTGCATTCGGTTCCTTAAACACCTTGAAGCGCACCTGCATTCCTTCCGTAATTTTTTTGCGGCGAGACGATTTAGTAAGGTTCGTAAGACCGAAGTAGAAATCGCCGTGATCAACGGTTTCGATGATTCCCCAGTTTCCCTTAAAACGTTTAATGGTACCGCTCAGCATATCGCTTTTTTGTTGTTCTTTCGCTTTAATCCAATGGTTGGGCGGAACCAGTTTATCGGTTGTCATTTCATATTGATCGGGAAAGGCTTCAAGAATTTCTCGTAAGGTATTATGGTTATATGATCGGGGATCAAATTCCGGCATACTCCGCCTGATAGATTTTCCCAAATCGGAAAGACTGACCCATCCGTCTTCCGTCATTCGTGAGTTTTTATAGGCATGGTTCAGCAATTTCTCCAGAGAATCGAAGGGGGAGTCTTGACTTTCCTCTTCAGGGGTTGCAGCGCTATCGAGATTTTCCAGATACTTAAATTCATTGCAGGCATTTACCCAAAGCGCCTTAGCGTTTTGTTTTCCAATACCGAGTACATAAAGGCCGTATTCCCGCAATTTAAGGGCAAGACTGTAGTAGTCTGAATCCGTCGAAACGATGCAAACAGCGTTAATGCTTTTATTGGTATTAGCCAACTCGATAGCATCCATGATAATGGTATTATCAGTTGCATTCGGACCGTTGCGGAATTGCTGCACCGGACGAATGGGAATTTTTTCAAGCCAATTTTTCCATCCGTTCATATTCGGTGTTGTCCAGTCGCCGTATAAACGCTTTATCAGTAATTCACCTTCCTTAGAAACCTCGGTGATGATAGATTCCAAAAAACTCGGCGGGATATTGTCACCGTCGATTAGCAATACATATTTTCTATCCATACCAACTATTGTATTCTTATTTGTATCTTTTGCAAGCATAAAAAAAGGGCATTCATACCCTAATGAATGCCCGAAATTTTTTAACTGTGGAATAGGGAAACACTGACTAATTCGAATGCGAATTAACCAGTGTTAATATTAAAATTTCTTGTTTCGTAATAAGTCTATATATTATAGGCAATTAAAGACTTATGAGAAACAAGAGGAAGTACTGATTAAATGCGCTCCTCGCTTTAATCAGCACTTCCATAGTTTAATTGAAAATAATCCTTAAGAGGAAGATAACGAACAATACCCATGTAATAAGCGGGATTTGCTTAAACTTACCGGTTACCGCCTTCAAAATAACATAGGACATGATACCGTAAACGATACCTTCGGCGATACTGTAGGCAAACGGCATCATAACGATTGTTAAGAATGCCGGAATACCTTCCGTAGGATCTGTGAAATCGATTTCGGCTGCGGCACTCAGCATCAGGAATCCGACAATGATAAGAGCCGGCGCAGTAGCTGCTGACGGGATTAATAAGAAAAGCGGTGAGAAAATCAACGCAATTAAGAAGAACACACC
Organism: Treponema medium; assembly: GCF_017161265.1. Classification (NCBI taxonomy): domain Bacteria; kingdom Pseudomonadati; phylum Spirochaetota; class Spirochaetia; order Treponematales; family Treponemataceae; genus Treponema; species Treponema medium. The sequence goes on from NZ_CP031393.1 coordinate 209,877, forward strand.
GGTTGTCAACGCTGTTAAACCGGTTCGTCCGCCGGCTGCTACACCGGAAGTACTTTCGACAAAGCTGGTAACCGTAGAGGTTCCCATCATAGCGCCGAAAACCGTACCGATAGCATCGGATAATAACGCTTGCTTTACTCGCGGAATGTCCCCGTCTTTGTCGACAAGCCCTGCACGGTTGGTAACACCGACTAAAGTACCGACCGTATCAAAAATATCGACAAAAAGGAACGAGAAGAATACTGTAAAGAACTGGAAACTGAATACATTGCTAAAATCAAAATTCCAGAAAACCGGAGCTGCCGGCACGCTTACGATTGACCAATTTTCCCAACCGCCAAACGGTACGGTAACCCCCATCGGAATACCGATTACGGTAGTAATCAAAATTCCAAGAAGAATTGATCCCGGAACACGCAGCACATACAAAACTGCGGTAATAACCAAGCCGATAATTCCTAATAGGGCGGGTCCCGAAGTAACGTTGCCGAGACCGACTAACGTTGCAGGGTTATCAACGATAATTTCCGCATTTTTCATACCGATTAAGGTGATGAAAAGTCCAATACCTGCTGCAACAGCTTTTTTCAGATTGATGGGGATTGATTCAACGATTGCTTCCCGTACATTGAAAAAAGACAGCAGAATAAACAGCAACCCTTCGAGGAATACTGCCGTTAATGCAGTAGCGGGTGAATACTTCATTCCGATAACGACGGTATACGTGAAGAAAGCATTTAACCCCATACCGGGAGCGAGTGCAACAGGCAGATTAGCGAGTACCGCCATCATCAAGGTTGCAATTGCCGCAGATAATGCGGTAGCCGTAAACACACTGCCGGGGTTTAAGCCCGCATCACTTAAAATGAGCGGGTTAACGGCAAGGATATACGCCATTGCAAGGAATGTTGTTAAGCCTGCAATGATTTCGGTACGCACATTTGTTTTGTGCGCTTGAAGCTGAAAGAGTTTTTCCATAAAGTAGCCTCCTTTTAGAATAAATGAGTACCAATCAGCGCTATTACCAGTGTAGCACGAAATGTTTGTTTCCGCAAGAAAATTTTTTTGCTTCTTGACTTTTTTTTAGGCTACCTTATTTATCTTTAGGATATGCGTCCGGTGCGGTACAGATTAACGATGCCATAAGTTAAGAAGACATCGCCTGCTGAACCTCTGCAAGCTGTTGTTTGCGTTTTTGCTTATGCGCATACATAGCGCTATCCGCTTGTGTAAAGTGCTGCATTAAGTCAGTATGATTGTTCTTTATCATCGAAGAACCCACTGAAATGGAAACCGCCCAAGATTTTTTTTGCTTTGTGCATAATGTTTCTATTTTTTTTATGATGGTTGCCGTATCCGTTCCGGTACAATGCGGTATAAAGGCAACAAATTCGTCCCCGCCTATGCGAAACAGCGTATTCGGCGTATTTATCGCTTGTTTGAGTATTGCAGCGCATGTTTGAATATAATCGTCGCCAGCGTTGTGTCCGAATGTGTCGTTGACCTTTTTAAGGTCGTCTATATCGGCGACAAGCAAAAGACAAGGCTTTACAGAATTTTGTACGATTGTTTCTTTCCGCAACTCAAAGCAGCTTCGGTTTAAACATCCACAAAGTGCATCGGTAAATGCATTTTGTTCAATTTTTTGTATAAGTTCACCTAACATACCGGCATCATACATAATAATGGTTGTTCCGACACTTTTATCGTTTTGAGGGTTTACAACTATCTTTTTATGACAAAGGAACACTTTTCCCGTTGCCCTGTGCTGCATGTACAGAGCATACTCGGTTTGCTCTCGAGACTGAATAGGTACAAAAAAACGGCTGCAAAACATATCGTCATACAACGAATACCGTTGAATGGGGATGTTTGCTTTAGTAAAAAATTGCATTGCAGCGGTATTTGCTTTAAGTAATTCGTTTTTTGTATTAAAGATGAGCACCGGTTGACTAAAACCTTGAAAGAAGTCCTTTCTGCCAAGATAGAGTCCTTTTTGATCCATATCCCGATAGGTTAAGAAATACAAAACATTAATACTGAACAAATGAGCGAATAGCGAAAGAAGCATTATCGGTTTCGTTTGACCAATAAACGTACCGATGATATTTATTACGGTAAAAATACAGACTGTAACCGTTATAGCGATAACTGCCTTGCGGTTTTTTACTTGAGGCGAAAACAGTCTGATAAAAAATAACATACACGACAGGGTGATTAACGCATAGCTGTACAAAACATGTATGTAGAACCAGTGGCCGTAAATAAACGGCTGAATACCAATATCGAATATTTCTGCTTCCGGATTTATACTAATAAAAAAGGAGTGCCGATTTGCCGTAATGCTTAATATACAGGTTATACAGGGAATAACCGCGATTAATCTACGATATAAAAGCGGAAAATTCGGTATACAGTAAGATTGGGCATAGTAAAATAAAAACAACGCTGAAAATGCGATACACATATAGATGGAACGAGTCATAATAAAACTTAACTGAAGCTCGTGCGTTTGTATCAAAAAAAAGCGTATTAAATTCCAAAAACCGATCATAGCGGCTAAGTAAGCGATGGACTTAAAAACAGGATTCCAGTTGCTTTTTTTTAATGAAGCTACCGCTATAATAAAGGCGGATGCCGCGTTAAGCATGCAAAAGGAATCAAAGACATCCGTTATATTTATATTCATAATATAAAAAATTATAAGGGCGATTTTTTGTGTTGTCAATCTTTTATTTTTTATATGGGAGTCTCTAAAAACCTAACCGAGTTTTTTAGAGGTTCCCTATTGCCATAGATAAAATTGATGAATAGCTTTTAGAAAAAAGAACCCAGCTATTAACAGTGCACCAATACCAAACACAGTGAAAAACCATGAGCCGGTATATAGCAAGAGCGTATATGCAATTAACATTACCAACAGCCGAATCGCAGCCTTCCGGTATTCGGTAATACTGCGGTAGATACCGACCAGCAAAAACGATGCTACAGCCAATACACAGACAATCCCGCTAAAGGAATAAAGGAGATAGCGATAAGAGCGGGAAAACGAGAAAAACGAAACCGTATGAATGGTATCGATTGGGATAACATGAGACAATGCGAAAGCGATAAAACACAACAAAAAAATAATAGAACCCGTTTCCCGCGTAAAAGTTTTATGAGCAAAGAGGCTTGATGTTAAAAGCGCCAAACAGGCTCCAAACCGGAAAAAGAAAATAATCCGTGCAATGGAAGCCATAAAAACAACCAATAACGAATATCGCACTTGCAACGGAAAAAGTAGTTGTAATGCTTCAACGGACAGTGCGAAAATAAACAAACTAAAAAACGAAATTTCCAGTGCATGGGTCTTTTCAAAAAGAAAGAAAACGCAAATAAGCAGTACCAACGCTATCAGTGGAAGTGCAGCGATACCGACCATGACTGCATAATTATTATAGGCAAAAAACGGAAGCCTTAATAACCGAAAAGTACTTTCAGGCGCTGTCGGCAGTTCTGCGAGTAAATTGTGCGCAACAATAGCAATACAGCAACTTACGCTTCCGACTACCATAAGCGCAGCAATACAGATACTGAAAATTAAAATTCTATTACGTCCGGCTATTGTCATAGAAGTCAGTATAGTTTGAAACCCGCTTCTCTGTCAAATATGTGCATACCCTATCGCGTATTTCAATTACTTAGAAGGGAAGCTCCAATGCTTTACCGTATAGCCGAAATCGGGCGTTGCGGGTAAAAAGTATCGGCGATAAGACCGATTATCAGGTGAATCCCAATTATCGTATAAGCCGAATTACAGATAATACTTTAAGTTCCGTAAAATGCAACGGTTGAGAGAATATCAATTCTCGAAACCTGTTTAATTCGTGCGCGGAACGCGTACATACAATCTGCGATGTTTGCGTAAGTAAACTCGACGTGTTTTTCAGCCGCGCTATTTCAGCGGCTGAAAATAAACCTTCCTTAAAATTGAACAACTGAACGAAGTGTCAACTTTGGAAGTTAAACTCGACGTGTTTTTCAGCCGCGCTATTTCAGCGGCTGAAAATAAACCTTCCTTAAAATTGAACAACTGAACGAAGTGTCAACTTTGGAAGTTGTTCAATTAGTACGCGATAGCGTACATATAATCTGCGATGTTTGCGTAAGCAAACTCGACGTGTTTTTCAGCCGCGCTATTTCAGCGGCTGAAAATAAACATTCCTTTTTTCTAGCAGCAGGGTAAACGCATCAGTTGAATAGAGCTGAATCGCGGGAAAATTGAGACTGTGAGACCATTTGAACCATCTTCGACTGTTGTACATCCGTGTACCTCTCAACCGATGTACGTCCATGTACATCGGTTGAGGACAAGTTTTGTTCCAAAACTTGTTTCTGACCTATCCCACGCCCATCCTTGGGCGCATTGAAGGCGAGATTTGTGCGTACACAAATCTCGCTGCTGTATTGAACCAGGGGATGTCTCAAAAGTTGGTTACTTTTTCGACACCCCCGCGAGTTTAAAATTAAGTCCTTATACAGTAATGACTTAATTTTAAACATCGCATCTAAATCTAAGGAAACTGTCCAAAAACTGAAGTTTTTGGACAGCCCCTCTGGTCGAACCGCCTCCATTATTCTGCGGGGACACGAAAACTGCACCTCCTTGTACAGTTTTCGTGTCAAGTTTTTGCTCAAGGCAAAAACTTGTGGCTGTATAGCATCACCGCCATCCGTGGCGGATATGAAAAACAACCAGATACGTTTACCCTGTCAATTATTTTTTCTTGACCATTTGCGATTCCGTTAGTATTTTCTATCTGTCAAATAAAGAATAAAACGGCAATTCGGCCGACAGGCAGATAAAGTGCCGGATAATTTGAGGAAAGGAATGACAAAAAAACACGGAAAAAAGCATGAGCAGGAGTGCGAAGCTCAGCCGACAGAGCAGAACGGTATGAACACGGACGCCGAAGCCGGTAAAAAAGCTGCAGATGCAAACCCGCACGGCAACAGCACGAAAAATGCCGAACAGCATGCGGGGCCAGAGCAGCAAACCGGCAATCAGGAGCATGAAAATGAGGCTGCCGGACAAACCGCTCTGGATACGGAAGCGTCAAAGGAAGCAAAGCAGGAACCGACCGATGCCGAAAAGCTCGCATCTTTGGAAGCAAAATGCAAGGAATTGCAGGATCAATATCTGCGCAAGGCGGCGGATTTCGATAACTACCGTAAGCGCATGATAAGGGAAAAGCAGGAGGCAATCGATTACGCAAACACGAATTTGATTTCCGACCTCTTGCTGATATTGGATGACTTTGACCGCGCAATCGAAGCGGGTAAAAAGGCCGGAGAAGAGAGCGCTGCTGCCTTTATGCAGGGTGTTGTAATGATCCGGAACGGCTTATCTTCGCTACTTGAGTCAAAGTACGGATTGCAGTATTACGAAGTACAGGGAAAGGTATTTAACCCCGACATTCACGAAGCCGTTGCAACAAATCCCTCGGCGGAGGTTACGGAACCGACTGTCGGAGCGGAACTGCAAAAAGGGTATAAATTGAAGGAACGGATTCTCCGTCCGGCAAAGGTCATGGTATTGATGCCTACACCGGCCGAGAAGAAATAAGAGGCTCTCGATCACGCTCTTTGCGCTTTTCGGAGCCGTCAATAAGACTATAAGATAGTACCCATATTGGGGTACATAAGAAGGAGTTTTTATTATGGGAAAGATTATCGGAATTGACTTAGGAACAACCAACTCTTGTGTTGCAATTATGGAAGGTGGCGAGCCTGTCGTTATCCCAAATGCCGAAGGAGGACGTACCACACCCTCTATCGTCGCATTCAAAAAAGATGAACGGATTGTCGGTCAGCCTGCTAAAAACCAGATGATTACCAATCCCGAAGGTACCATTTATTCGGTAAAACGCTTTATCGGTCATCGGTACAGCGAATTAACCGACGAATTAAAACGTGTTCCGTATAAAATCGTACCGCAGGGTGATGATGTCCGTATCGAAGTGGATGGCAAAAAATATTCGACGCAGGAAATTTCAGCGTTTATTCTGCAGAAAATGAAGAAAACCGCAGAAGACTATTTAGGCGAACCGGTAACCGAAGCGGTTATCACCGTTCCTGCATACTTTAACGACGCACAGCGCCAAGCAACAAAGGATGCCGGTAAAATCGCAGGATTGGATGTAAAGCGGATTATCAACGAACCGACAGCGGCTTCGCTTGCATTCGGCTTTAACAAGGATTCAAAAAAAGAGAAGGTTATTGCGGTCTACGACCTTGGCGGCGGTACCTTCGATATTTCGATTTTGGAATTGGGTGACGGCGTATTCGAGGTTAAATCGACCAATGGCGACACCCACTTGGGCGGCGATGACTTTGATAACCGCATTGTTGAGTGGCTCGAAAAAGAGTTTAAGGCAGATCAGGGTATCGACCTTTCACAGGATCGTATGGCGTTACAGCGTCTCCGCGAAGCGGCAGAAAAAGCAAAGATCGAGCTTTCCAGCCGTGCAGAAACGGAAATCAACCTTCCGTTCATCACCGCCGACGCAAACGGTCCCAAGCACTTGCAGAAAACGCTGACCCGTGCAAAGTTTGAGCAGATGACCGATGACCTTTTTGAACGCACGAAAGAACCGTGCCGCAAAGCCTTAAAGGACGCGGGGCTCGAACCGAATCAGATCGACGAAATCCTGCTGGTAGGCGGTTCTACCCGTATGCCGAAGGTTGCGCAGATTATCAAAGAAATTTTCGGTAAAGAAGGTTCAAAGGGTGTAAACCCCGACGAAGCGGTTGCGGTCGGCGCTGCTACTCAGGGCGGTATTTTGGGCGGCGATGTCAAAGACGTACTGTTGCTCGATGTTACCCCGCTTTCGCTCGGTATCGAAACGATGGGCGGCGTGTTCACTCCGTTGATCAATCGTAACACTACCATTCCTACCCGCAAGAGTCAGGTATTCTCTACTGCGGCTGACGGACAGACGGCGGTTTCCATCCATGTCTTGCAGGGTGAGCGCGGTATGGCAAGCCAGAACCGGACGCTCGGCAACTTCGACTTGGTCGGTATTCCTCCGGCTCCCCGCGGCGTTCCGCAGATTGAAGTTACCTTCGACATCGACGCGAACGGTATCGTGCATGTTTCCGCAAAAGACCTTGGAACCGGTAAAGAACAGCACATCCGCATCGAAAGTTCCAGCGGCTTGAGCGAAAGCGAAATTGACCGCATGGTGAAGGAAGCGGAAGCCAACGCCGAAAACGATAAGAAAGAGCGCGAAAGAGTTGAGGTTCGCAACGAAGCAGACTCGATGATCTATCAAACCGAAAAGACCTTAAAGGAAATGGGTGATAAGGTGAACGCCGCCGACAAGCAGCGTATTGAAGATGCTGTTGCAACCTTAAAGAAGGCTGTAGAAGGCGGAGATACTGCCGACATCAAGTCCAAGACTGAAGCGCTCCAGCAGGCTGCGTACAAGATTGCAGAAGAAATGTACAAGCAGCAGGGTGCCGGGGCAGGGGCGGCGGGATCTGCCGGATCCGGTGCAACAGGTGGCGCTGACGACAGCGGACCCACCAAAGGGACCGCCGACGACGTGGACTACGAAGTCGTAAAAGACGAAGATAAATAACTAAGAAGTTTTTCTTCTATGCGAAATTTTCTTGAATTTTTCTTGAAAATTTCGCATATTTTTTTTACAATAAGGGTAAGCGTAACAAATAAATAGAAACAAAGCGCAGACGGAGAGACTATTCTTGTTAAGAATAGACTTTCCGTTAGCCTTTTAGAAATAGGCTAGGCAGATACGAGGCATGAACAAAAATTACCCGCAGTCGTGCTTCTGCACGTCGAGGACTAATTTTTGTGGAATAACGAAGTAGATGCCCGCATATTTCTAAAAGGAAAGGTTGAGTAGCCTACAGGATTCTGCGGGATATACTAAAAAATTGTTTGCTGCGTTTACCCTAGACGGAGCTTATTTTGGCACAACGAGATTATTATGAGGTATTGGGTGTAGCAAAAACCGCTACTGCTGATGAAATAAAAAAAGCCTACCGTAAATTGGCAATTCAATATCACCCCGATAAAAACCCCGGAAATAAAGAAGCGGAAGAAAAATTTAAAGAGGCGACTGAAGCCTACGAAGTGCTTATTGACGATAAAAAACGCAGCGTCTATGATCAATACGGTTTTGATGGTGTTAAAAATATGGGCGGCGGTTTTGATCCGTCCGCATTCCAAGGTTTTGAAGACATCTTCGGCGGAGGAGGCGGTCTTTCCGACTTGTTCGAAAGCTTATTCGGCGGAGGAGGCTTTGGAGGATTCAGCGGGTTCGGTTCATCGAGCCGCGGTTCGGCACGAAGCGGTGGCCCTGCACGGGGAGCGAATCTTCGGTATGACTTGCAGATCGACTTTACCGACGCCGTATACGGCAAGAAGATTGAAATACAGTATTCACGCGATGAACATTGTACGGAGTGCAAAGGCTCCGGAAGCGCCGGCGGGGGCGGCAGAAAGATGTGCCCCGACTGCAAGGGTACCGGACAGGTACGGCAGAACACCGGCTTTTTCTCCATTGCAAGTACGTGCCGACGCTGCGGCGGCTCGGGTACCATTATCGAAAACCCGTGCAAAAAATGCGGCGGCTCCGGCTTAGAGCGGAAAAAGCAAAAAATTATCATCACGATTCCCGCCGGTGTCGAAGAAGGAAAGCGTATCACCATTCCCAAACAGGGGAATGCAGGTTCAGGCGGCGGCGATTACGGCGACCTCTACGTATTCATCTTTATTAAGCCACATCACTTATTTGAACGGCACGGGAATGACCTGTACTGTGTAATCCCCATCTCGATGACACAAGCCGCGCTCGGAGGAGAGATAACCGTAAAATCGCTGAATGATAAGCGCCTGACGGTAAAAATTCCCGCAGGCACACAACACGGCGATTCTATCAGAGTGCGTGGTGAAGGAGTTCCGGCTGCAAGCGGCAGAACCGGCGACCTCTATTTCAAGGTAATCATAAAAATACCAACGCGGATATCTTCCAGTGGCAAGAAACTATTAAGCGAATTTTCTGCAATGGAAGGGGAAAACACGGCGCCGGATATAGTGCCGCTGTCTAAGCTATAGGTAAATGCATCAGACCGTTTGGCATATAACCCCGCAAAATAAGCGGCTGTATCAGCAGAGTTTCACCGCTACGCGGTTCAAATGCTGCTCCAGCCGCTTATTTTGCGATATGTGTAGCACCTGTCTGATGCATTTACCTTGCTTACGGAAAAAAGGGGGTGAAATTTTATTCAAAATTTCCCCCCAAGGAAGGTAAACGCATCAGACTGTTTGTTGCGGTTGCCCGCAGAATAATGGGGCTATTTCGTCAGCCTTTTGAAAGAGACGGTGTAGATACGAGGCGCAAGCACAAATTAACCGCAGGCGTATCTTTGATACGTTGAGGATTAATTTGTGCGCAGTAACGAAGTAGATGCGCCGTATATTTCAAAAGGAAGTCTGATGCGTTTATTTTGCTTACGGAGAAAAAAAGTTCCGGAAGCCTTTTGAAATAGATAACGCAGTAGATACACCGTATATTGCCAAAAGGAGAGACCGAAATGAAAAAAAATTCCATAGTAATAAGCATTTTGTTTTGTCTGTGCTGCGCGGCGGCGTTGAGTGCGCAAGAGGCTTCCGATGACTTCGGCTTTGACAGCGAGGAGGAATCGAGCAGTGCTTTTTCGATTGATATTGGCGGAAAGCTTTCCCTCGGCGGCTCGTTTTATTTTAACGATTTTAAGACTTTTAAGGATGTACAACCCGGATCGCTGGTTGAGGGGAAGCTGCACGTTCACGCAACGGCGCCGATGACGGAAGCATATTTCGGTGTTAAGCTGAATGGTAAAACCCTCGCCCCCCTACTCGGTAAAACGCAGACCGTTTTTCCAGAAAAACCCCAGATCGCTCCGTGGATTGACGAAGCATATCTTAAAATACTCTTTGGTTCGGCTGTAATTACCGGCGGCATCCAAAAGATGAACTGGGGGCGGGCGGAAAGCTTAAGCGTTCTTGATATCGTCAATCCTCGCGACAAAACCGACCTTACGCTGATGTATGCCCCGCAGGAGATGAAAATTGCCCGCCCGCTCATATCCGCTGTCGTGTACCTTCCGTATGATCTCAAGCTGGAAGGCGTATATTTGCCGGTATTTGAAGGCAATCGCATCGTTACCGGAAAAACCGACCGCTGGTATTCGCAGCAATTTGACCGAATTGTGCAAACCGACCCATCGTTTTTTACCCGTCCAGTTAAAACGAATACCCTCGTATATTCGCAGGGCGGCGGGCGGCTTACGGCTGCTGTAGGAGGCAAACACGACTTCGGCATTCAGTATTTTTACGGTCGGCTGCCGGAGCTTGCGTTTGCAGCGGAACCGGCGGGAGGCGGCCTTTCCCCTGTAACCTTTACCGGTCTTTATAATCCCTATCACCATATCGGTATCGACTACGGTGTCGGGCTCGGCTCCGTATCACTCAGTGCGGAACTCGCCGCAAATATCACCTCGGATTTATCAGGCAATAATCCTTCCATATATAACCCGTCGCTTGCGTGGAACATCGGCGCGGTCTATTCCGCACCGCTCGGCTTTACCGTGAGTTTGACCGCAACGGAAAACATTCGGCTTCATCATAACAGAAGCGCTGCTCAAATCAACGATGTTGAATACGGCAAAAAAGCAACGGATACAAAACTTGCATTTTCCATATCGCAAACGCTCTTGCGTAATTCCTTGGAATGGAAGCTTGGCGCCATTGTCGGGCTTGAGGACGCAGACTTCTGTATTATGCCGGGTATTCACTGGCAGCTCGCAACCTTGCTTTTGGATTGTAACATCGGTATTTTCGGCGGTAAAAAGACCGGAAACCTTGGACAATTTTCTCGTAACAGCTTTATCAGGTTTACCGCCGCGTATGAGTTTTAACCGGCAATAGGGAGCTTTTAAAAACTGCAAACCTATTGTCTTGTTCTATCGGAAGGATAAATATGACGTATACTCAATGGTATGATTCTCCGCTGGGGAATATTTTGCTGGCAGCAGACAGCGCAGGTTTGACCGGCGTGTGGTTCAACGGCGAAAAGTTTTTTGCTCAGTATCTTGAAGAACAGCATGAAGAAAAAGAAACGCCGTTCTTACAGCAAACAAAACGATGGCTTGATGTCTATTTTTCCGGAAAAGAACCTGATTTTGCCGTGCCGTTTCATTTTAACGGAACAGACTTCCAAAATGCAGTGTGGAATATCCTCTGTACTATTCCATACGGGCATACAACTACCTACGGTGAAATAGCCAAGCAGATTGCCCGTCAGCGAGGTCTATCCCGTATGTCCGCACAAGCGGTGGGCGGCGCAGTCGGTCATAATGGAATTTCCATCATCGTACCCTGTCATCGCGTTATCGGAGCGAACGGCAACTTAACCGGCTATGCAGGCGGCCTTGATAAAAAAAGAGCATTGCTGACGTTGGAGAAAATTCTTTAAAATTGAACAAGTGAACAAAGTGTAGAGTCTTTGGCTCTATTCTGTAAAGAAACGTTTTATAATATCCGCTAAAGCGGATTACGAATCAACTTTGGAGATTGCTCAATTCGTACGTGATACGCGCACACGTAAATAAGCGCGATGTTACGGTAATGTGCAACATCCGTGTTGGCCATTACCTTGCGAGTTTTACAAAAATAGGATTTTTGTAAAACGTCGTTGCTGTTTTATGCGCCCGCCATCTATGGCGGTTCTGCTGAGCAAACTCGCAGTGTTTTTAAACGGTACTATCTGTGCCGCTTAAAATAAACAACCTCGACGCAGCGCATCGGGGTATAGCGACAGCGTACTAAACTCTCCGCACGAATAAACCTTGATATGTGCGATACAGGACAATGAACTCGTTATGCTTACCTCACTATCGGTCATAACGGGTCGGTTTATGAGAAGGGAAAATATGGATAAGATTTTTCAACAGGATTTAACCAAAGAAGAAAAAGTCGGCGGCATTTTTATTGTCAAGCTCTTGTTTAAAGCGCCGGTAACAATACCAGCTCGGGAACAGATGGAAGCGGTGATGCAAAAGCGCTTGGGAGATGCCGAATGTTTTTCGTACGATTCGGACACTGCTGTAGCACAATTTGCCGCCACTCGATATCGGGCGGAATTTAAGGATGGGGCGTATCCGCCCATGCTGATGATTGCTCCCGCCGCCTTTGATGAAAATACCATTGACGATTTTACCAAAAGCCAGATGTGGGACTGCGGAGACGATAAAGATGCTATTTTGTCCGAATGCCGATATGCACTCATCGGTACCGATATGCTGGCGGCGGCGCTTCCCGCATCGGAGCGAGCTGAACTCGATATGGATTTTACGGAGGCACTGGTCGAGCTTTTCCCTGACTGTACTGCCGTTTATTTTGAAAATTCGGGAAAACTTTTTACCGCAGAAACCATCCGCAACTATATGCTTCCCCGTGAAAACCGTTTTATTCAATTTGCCGTGAACGCCCGCTTTTTTACTATTCAAGGCGGCGAAGACATGCTTGTCGATACGCTCGGCATGAGCTTGTTGTTCTTACCCGACTTACAATATCATTTTCACGGACTTGATCCGAACCTGATGGTAAATCATGCATACAACACCGCGTTGTATCTTTTAATAAATGATAACCCCATAGAAACCGGCGACACTATCGGCGGCATAACGGACGGTTCAGCATCGCCTGAGCGATGGATATGCCGTTACGAAGAATCGCTTATCCAGCCTATACGCGAAGTCCTCGATATAGATACCGGTGTCTATGCTGCGGGTAACAGACATTATGAATAAAAAAAGAATTGAGGAGATTATTTTAAGCAATCCGCTAACACTAACTGCGCAAAAGTTTTTTGACAGTTTCCTTGATTTTAATTCTCTTCAAAATAATCCGAATCGATTCGTTTTATTGTGTAAACATCTTGTGTGCTTACCCCAAGATTATTTTCTATCATTAATTCCGTTAATTGCTTTCCGTCAAGTAGTATTATTTTTGCATCAATATCGGTAACATATTTCTTTGCTTCGTTTGTAAATGTTGAAGTAGTAATAAATATCCCCTTTTTTGCTTTTTTTCCTAACAATGCCCCTGCAAACTTTTGTATTTCGGGGCGACCGATAGTAACGCTATCCCATTTCTTTGCTTGAATGTAAATCACATCAAGTCCTAATTTATCTTCTTTAATAATGCCATCAATCCCTTCATCACCGGACTTTCCAACTACAGTGGCAGCTTCTTTGATTGAACCGCCGTATCCCATCTTAACCAATAAATCAATAACTAACTTTTCAAATTTTTGAGGACTGATATTTTTAATTGTAGACAATAACTCATTTGCTAATTCATTTTTTATACTGAGATAGCCGCTTTCAAGCAATTCATGTGGAGTAATACTTTGTTCAATGTTATGTTCAGTTTTATTATTTTCAGAATTGTCAGACCCTTTTGTCGACTGAAAGTCATTAAAAGCATCATATTCTTTGAGCATTTTAGTATTGATAAATGCAGGCTCCTTTTGCAAGAGCTTCTTTCCTTCTTCTGATATACGAAAATAACCTCTCTTGGTTTTGAGTAACAAACCTGCTTTTGTTAAATATGTTCTTGCCCATCCAATTCTATTATTAATAACAAATGCTGAGCCGCTTGGGAGCAATTCTTGTTTTTCTTTCTCAGTTAAATTAAATTGATTTATCAATACATCAGTAGCTTCTCTAAATAAATGTTCTTTACCGTCTTCAGCAATTTTCATAAGCGGTAGCATACACTCTTCATACGTTGGAATTGCCATTGTTTCCCTCCTAATGTGGTCGATATCAAGAAACGCTTTACGCTTGTTGCAGTACATCCAACCAAGCTAAATAGTCCCGTGCGCTCTGCTCTACCGCTTGCCGTGCAGCTTCGCTATATCCCGCGTTGCTGTCTATGAGCATACCATCAAAGATAAAAATGTTCTATACTGGCGATAGGAAACTGACGAGTATGAGACAGGTAGTAAAATGAAACTCTTAATCTACGGTGCAGGTGTAATCGGCAGTTTGTATGCCGCTGCGTTTGCTGAAGCAGGATATAACACCACGGTGTACGCGCGAGGGGAAAGGCTTAAAGCACTGAGAACCCTCGGTCTACAGTATGAGAAAAACGGCAACATCCACAGAGCAAATGTTACCGTTATCGGTACATTGGAAAATGATGATTGGTATGATTTTATTTTTCTAACGGTAAAGGAAAATCAGGTACATACGGCGTTACAAGAGTTGAAGCACAATATCAGCCCGAATATTGTTACAATGGTCAATACGCTTGAACCGTACGGTAATTGGGAACGTATTTGCGGAACAGGACGTATTATACCGGCATTTCCGGGTGCAGGCGGCAGTTATGAAAACGGCATCCTTAACGCGGACTTTACGCCGCGTATTATTCAAGTTACAACCTTTGCCGAAATCAATGGAAATAAATCCGAACGCTTGAAAAAACTTGCCGCTCTTTTTACCGCATCGAACATACCGCATGGGATTGTAAAAGATATGCACTGCTGGCAGCTCTGTCATCTGGCGATGGTTGTTCCGATTGCCGATGCGTATTATAAAGCAAAAAATCCGGAAACGGTTTGGAAAGAATCGAACATTATGTATGACACCGTATGGCAAATAAAAAAGAACCTTCAAACATTGTACCGTTTCGGCATAAAACTTTCACCGCCGAAGATGTATCTTTTAAGGCTTTTGCCCGTTCGGATATTACAGCATATTTTTACACTCATTTTCAAAAGCCGTTTCGGATATATGTTTATGTACCGGCACTCAATGAAAGCTCCCGATGAAATGAATCGGCTGCATGTACAATTATATCGGTATCTTTCTACGCAATAATGTTATACACTGCATCATGGATAACCGAGTTGGTGATTAATAAATCATCGATTTCTTGTCGCGGCTTATTCGATAGATTGGTTACCTTACCGCCCGCTTCGCTGACAATCAACTTACCGGCGCAGGAACTTAAGCCCATTGACGGCTTGACGTTAATCATCGCTTCGCTTTTGCCGGTTGCAAGCCAGATAAGCTCATAGACCGTACAAACAATTATCCGTATGCCGCGTACATGCGGCTGCAATTTTTGTATAAGGTCGAGTACTTTTCCGCTGTATTCGGCATTATAGCTCGAGGTTAAGCAAATACTGACAATCGATTCGTCAAGCCGCGAACGCTGCGACACCCGCAGTTTCACAGTGCCGCAGTACGCACCCTCTCCTTTGATTGCGTAGTAAATAGCGTTATTCGGCCAATCGAATATGATACCGAAAATCGTTTCTTTATTTTTCCGCAAGGCGAGCGTTGTGCCGAACATTGGAATACCGGCAGCAAAATTCACCGTACCGTCAATCGGATCGATAAGCCATTCGTACGGACTTTCCCCGCGGTTTTCGCCGTATTCTTCGCCGATAAACGTATGCTCGGGAAAGCGTTGCCGGATGCCTTCTACAATTGCTTGTTCCATAAACCGGTCGGTAAACGTGGCAATATCGTTCAATTCTTTTTTTTCAATTCCTTGAACACTATACCGTGATGCTTCCCGATAGGCTCCCGTTACCAGCGGAACCAAATAATCGTAGAGGTGATGTAATGTTTCTGACGTCATGCTGCTATCCATTAAACTGTAAGTGTGAACCCCTAAAAACTAACCTTGAGTTTTAGAGATGCCCAAGTGACCCATCGCAATATTTGCTTCGGTTTCTTTATCGAAGAGGATGATGGAGTTGCCGGAAAAATCGAATGAGACTTTTTTATCAATGTCATAATCGACACTGCCGAACACAACGGAAGTAAGAATGGTGCCGTGTGAATTGATCTTAACGGTTGTTTCCATGCCCGCAGGTAAGGTTGAAAAGACGGTTCCCTCTGCGCTTCCGTGTTCGCTTATCTGCACATATTCAGGACGAATGCCGAGAATAACGCTTTTTTCTTCAAACGGGAGCGGCGTATCGCTGACAAACTCCGCCTGCAATCCGCAAAATTGAATGGTACCCTTACGGTATTCCGCCTCGATAAAATTCATCGTAGGATTACCGATAAAGTCGCCGACAAATATACACGACGGCTTATTGTACATCTCAAGCGGAGCGGCGTATTGCTTTAACAGTCCCTTTTCCATAATGCAGACCTTCGTAGAAAGCGTCATCGCTTCCAACTGATCATGCGTAACATACACAAATGTGGAATCGGTAGTGCTGTGCAGCCGTTTCAGTTCAACCCGTATTTCCGTCCTCAGCTTTGCATCAAGGTTTGACAGCGGCTCATCCATAAATAAAATTTTTGGATTGGGAGCAAGCGTTCGCGCAATGGCAACCCGCTGCTGTTGACCGCCTGAAAGCTCACTCGGATATCTTTTTTCAAATTGCTCGATTTTCAGCAAGGCAAGCAGCTCCGCCACCCGTTCTCTGATGCGCCGGCTATCCCACTTTAAGTTTTGCAAGCCGAATGCAATATTTTGATACACCGTCATGTGCGGCCACAACGCATAGTTTTGAAACAAAAAGCCGACATTCCGTTTTGACGGCGGCACATTGATTCCTTTCTCCGAATCGAAGACGGGTGTGCCGTCGATAATAATCTTTCCCGATGTAGGCGTTTCCAGTCCCGCAATCATCCGGAGCGTTGTCGTTTTTCCGCAACCGGAAGGACCAAGCAGCGTTACAAATGCACGGTCGTCTATTGTCATATTGAGGTTATCAACGCCGACAAATTTTCCCCATTGCTTTGTCACCTGTTCCAATATAATCTCAGACATCTTATTTTCCTCCTATGCCTTTCGTAACGCTTGCGCCTGTCAATTTATTCACCACCCAGTTGATAAGCAGCACGATAATGACAATCAATAAGTTTAACGCATTGCCGTACTGAGAATATCCTTTTTCGTTGTAATACATCAGCAGGGTTGTTGTAATGAAATTGCTATCCACAATCAAAAGCACGAACAAAG
Organism: Treponema medium; assembly: GCF_017161265.1. Taxonomy (NCBI): domain Bacteria; kingdom Pseudomonadati; phylum Spirochaetota; class Spirochaetia; order Treponematales; family Treponemataceae; genus Treponema; species Treponema medium. Next base: position 226,927 of record NZ_CP031393.1, read on the forward strand.
ACAGTTCGCGCATACACGAGATAAACGGCAAAAGATATCCCGACAAGAAACTCGGTTTTTGAATCGGAAAGATAATTTTCAGCATCCGTTTCCACCACGGCGTATTGGTTAAAATTGTGGCTTCTTCTATTTCACCTGACAGCTGCAGCATCGCGCCTGTAGCGGACTTCGTTGCAAAAGGCATATATTTAATAGCACCGACTAACACGAGCAGAAAAAACGACCCGTATAAAAACGACCAGTTAACCGACAGGGCAAGGTACGCCATACCGAACGCCATCGAAGGAATAAGATACGGAATAAACGCGAGTGTGCTCACGATTTTTGATAGCTTGGAATGCCGTTTGTTTACAACCGCATAGCCGACCAACAGTCCGCACGTACCGGCAATCAGTGCGCAGGCAAGTGAGAGCAGTAAGCTATGCCACAGCGCACTCCATACATGCGCATTGACCAAAATACCGCCTTCCCAGTTATAGTATTGCGCTTGCAGAGCTTGCGAATTGGGATCACCGATCCAGAAATTAAACGACATATTGCCGAGTGTATAATTACCGGCGCTTTTCAGTACCGATTCCAGTGCAAAGGTGATCATCGGCAGAATGGAGATAGCGAAGACGATAAGAAGACCTGCTGCTGCAAGCGGCCGCCGCGCTGCTTTCAAATTGATGAATGATACTTGCGAACTCTTGCCGGTTACCGTTGTGTATGACTTTCGTTTTCCGGTAAACAGGTTGTTGATGCCCAGTACGAATAACCCTAATACTACCAGCACGATACCGACGGCATAGCCTTGCGCCGGATATGCCTGATTAAAATAGGTCATCGAGGTAGTTAACGTCATAAAGCCGATAGGAGTACCGAGAAAAACGGGTACGGCATACACGCTTACGGAACTGGCGAACACCAGCAAAAACGTATTCATCATCGCGGGCGCTACAATCGGTAAGGTAATCTTTGTAAGGATTCTCCAGCGCGGCGTTTTTAGAATGGTTGCCGCTTCTTCAAGGTTGGCATCCATGTTTTTCAGAATACCGCCGATCAAAATATAGGCAAACGGCGCATAGTGAATACCGAGCGTCATCCCAATAGGGAACCGTCCGTAGACAAACCACTCCGGCGCATAGATATGGAACAACGAAGCGATAATGCCATTGGCACTGCATCCGTGCACCGTTACATTAGCAAACATATTGTGCCAAAAAAGCGCAATCGTCCACGACGGCATAATGTACGGAAATAAAAGCAACGCCGATATCGGTTTTTTCAGCGGGATATTCGTCCGGTTGATAAACCATGCAAATACTCCGCCGATAACAATCGCAACTGCGGACGCAATCAACGCCATGGAGATTGAGTTAAACAGCGGAACGTAAAAGTAATTTTTACTGTAGTTATACTCCGACGTGAGTAAAAGCGATTTCCATCCGCTGAGCGATATGCTTCCCGCCGGCTCTCCATGAAATAAAGCCTCTCGTAAATGTACGGTAAAACTTTCGATAATCATCGAAATGAGCGGGAAGATAGTCGTTACACCGAGTAAAATGAGCGCAACGGTAAGAATGATATTTGAGGGCTGAGAGAAAAACGCTTTTAACTTGTTGCCGGCCCTCTTCACGGTAAGTGTCATAGGTTTCATATATATACAAGATACAAACCGAATCAATTATACCCTTCAAGAAGTTTGACAATCGATGCCCAATCGGATTTTATATCGGCATAATTTTCCAGTACAAATCCGTCGAGTAACGAATCTATGTCCTGTTGTACCGTGTTATTTGTAGAATATACCCCATTCCCTTCCTGATAGGTTGCAATGCCTTCTGCGGTTGACAGATAGTTAATAAAGAGCATCGCCGTATACGGACGGTCGGTTGATTTTTGCAATCTGTGTATAAAATTTATAAAATATGAAAGGAGATGGTTTTTCAATACTCTTGTGGCTTATCTTGCTGCCTTAAACTATTTGCGGCGGGGCTTCGGGAGGCTGGTAGAAAGCCTCGTGTTTTACGGCGCGATACATCGGAGATGCTTCTTCACGAATAAAAAAAGGCGCCGCAAAACTTTTACAGCGCCTTTCATAACAAAGCCGCTTGTCTCCAACCGGAAGCAAGCGGCTTGTTTTTATCGTTACATCACTGAATACCTCTAACAATCTCGTTTGATCGTTAGAGGTTTTCTCTATTCAGTATCCGCTTAGAACGGGCGATCGGCCAGATACTTATACTCCTGCCAGCGCCGCTTTGCCTTCGCAACCGCTTTATCAAGCAGCATTTGAGCACGTTCGGGGTTTGCATTCTTTAACGACTTGAAGCGTACTTCTTTGTACATAAAGTCTGCAAGGTTAAAGTCCGGCTCTTTGCTGTCAAGCTGGAAGGGGTTCTTGCCTTGATCCGTTAAGCGCGGGTCGTAGCGGTACAACGGCCACAGACCGCAGGTAACAGCCTCTTTCTGGTTCGACATACCCTTCGTCATGTTGATACCGTGGTTGATACAATGGCTATATGCGATGATGATCGAAGGCCCGTCATAGCTTTCAGCTTCACGGAACGCCTTGATAACCTGCGACATATTTGCACCCATGGAAACCTGCGCAACATACACATAGCCGTAGCTCATCGCCATCATACCGAGGTCTTTTTTGCTGGTCTCCTTACCGGATGCGGCGAATTTTGCGATAGCGCCGATCTGCGTTGCCTTTGACATCTGACCGCCGGTGTTGGAATACACTTCCGTGTCGAGTACCAGTACGTTGATGTTTCTACCGGAAGCAAGCACGTGATCCAAGCCGCCGTAACCGATATCATACGCCCAGCCGTCACCGCCGAGTATCCATACGGAACGCTTAACAAAGTGATCGGTCAAGGACAACAGTTCTTTTGCGAGCGGGTCGGAAGATTTTTCCAATTCTTTTTTCAGCTCATCGACAAAGACGCGCTGCTCGTCGATTGCCGCATCATCAGCCTGCGTATTGCTCAGTACCTTATCGATAGCGGCAACGGCAACACCCTTCTCTTTGAGTTTTCCGGCAACTTCGCGCGCGTATTCCGCAAGCTTATCGCTGGTTAAGCGCATACCGTAACCGAATTCGGCAGCATCTTCAAAGAGGGAGTTCGACCATACCGGCCCTCGTCCGTCCGCGCGTTTTGCATACGGAGTTGTAGGGAGGTTACCGCCGTAAATGGAAGAACAACCGGTTGCGTTTGCAATAACGGCACGATCACCGAAAAGTCGCGACAGAACACCGATATAGGGAGTTTCACCGCAACCTGCACAAGCGCCGGAGAACTCGAAGAGCGGGCGGCGCATACCGATACCTTTCGGCTGGCTCAAGTTGACCTTGCGCGTATCGGGGTCGGAAAGGCTCATAAAGAACTTCCAATTTTCCGATTCAACAGCACGGTGCTCGACAAAGCCTTCCATATTAATCGCTCTAATCGCCGGATTTTCCTTAGACTTTGCAGGACACTGCTCCACACAGATACCGCATCCCGTACAATCTTCGGGAGAAACCTGAATGGTAAAGAGGGAATTATCGAATTCCTTGCCCTTATACGGTATAGAACGGAATGCGGAAGGCGCATGGTCGATATTGGATTTGTCGTAGACCTTCATTCTGATAGCAGCATGAGGACACACAACGGTACACTGACCGCACTGAATACAGAGTTCGCTCTTCCAAATCGGGATATGCTCTGCAATCGCACGTTTTTCATACTGAGTAGTTGCAGTCGGGAAGGTACCGTCTGCCGGAATTTCACTTACCTTTACCTCATCGCCTTCGTTGATAGCGATTTTACCCAATACCTTGCGGACAAACTCCGGCGCATCGGCACTCATTGCAGCATGGCGTGAAAGTTTACTGGTTGCCTCTTTGGGGTAGGTAACCTGTTCAACACCTTCAAGCGCCATATCGATGGTTTTGATGTTCTTCTGAACGATTTCCGGCCCTTTCTTGCCGTAGGATTTTTCGATAAATTTCTTAATCAGCGCTACCGCTTCGTCCTCCGGCAGAATACCGAAAATCTTAAAGAATGCGGTCTGCATAACGACGTTGATACGGTTGCCCATACCCGCTTTTTCCGCAATCTTGACACCGTCGATAACGTAGAACTTCGCTTCTTTCGCGATAAGGTCTTTCTGCACTTCTATCGGCAGATGCTCCCATACTTCATCCTTATTCCAGTGACTGTTTAACAGGAAAGTACCACCTTTTTTAAGGCTCTTGAGCATATCGTACGTTTCAAGGAAGGTGAATTTATGGCACGCAATAAAGTCCGCCTGTCCGACAAGGTAGGGTTTGCGAATCTTTTTCTTTCCGAAGCGCAGGTGCGATGTGGTAATCGATCCGGACTTCTTGGAATCATACACAAAATAGGCTTGTGCGTTGTTGTCGGTCGCTTCACCGATAATTTTGATGGAGTTCTTGTTGGCGCCGACCGTACCGTCCGAGCCGAGTCCGTAGAACATAGCCTGATGCATACCGGAATCGTCAACATGGAAGTGATGGTCGTAGGCAAGGCTTACATGCGTTACGTCGTCTTCGATACCGACGGCAAAGTTGCTCTTCTTTTCTCCTTCCATATTATCGAATACGGCTTTCACCATTGCCGGGGTGAATTCTTTTGAACCCATACCGTAGCGGCCGCCGAGGATAACGGGATAGTGAGTAAAGGGGCATTTCTTTGCAGCCTGCATTTCGCCGATTGCAGTGCGTACATCTTCATAGAGCGCTTCACCGAGCGAACCGGGTTCTTTCGAGCGGTCGAGTACGGTGATATTCTGTACGGAAGCGGGCAATGCTTTTACAAAGGCTTCCGCGCTGAAGGGGCGGTATAAGCGTACTTTGAGTAAGCCGTACTTTTTACCTTGGCTATTCAGATAGTCTACGGTTTCTTCTACCGTATCAGCGCCGGAACCCATCAAAATGATGACCGATTCCGCATTGGGATCGCCGTAATAGTCGAATAAGTGATAAGCGCGTCCGGTTAAGGTCGCGTATTTATCCATAACCCGCTGAACGATTTCGGGGGTTGCCAGATAGTATTTATTAACCGCTTCGCGCGCTTGGAAGTATACGTCGGGGTTCTGAGCGGTTCCGCGAATCATCGGTTTTTCCGGCGTTAAGCCGCGGAGACGGTGTGCGCGTACCAGATCGTCATTGACCATCTGACGCATCACATCCTGCGAAACTTCTTCAATCTTCTGAATTTCGTGAGAGGTTCTAAAGCCGTCGAAGAAGTGGAGAAACGGAACGCGCGCTTCGAGCGTCGCAGTATGAGCGATAATCGCGAGATCCATAACTTCCTGTACGGAGTTTGAAGCCAGCATTGCCCAACCGGTTTGGCGGCATGCCATAACGTCCTGATGGTCACCGAAGATGGAGAGTGCGCTAGTTGCCAGAGCACGGGCTGCAACGTGGAATACCGTGCTGGTAAGCTCACCGGCAATTTTGTACATATTGGGGATCATCAGTAAGAGACCCTGTGATGCGGTAAAGGTTGAAGAGAGCGCTCCCGTGGTTAATGCACCGTGAACAGCTCCGGAAGCTCCTCCTTCGGATTGCAATTCGACAACTTGCGGCACGGTTCCCCAGATATTAGTCTTTCCATGGGCGGAATACTCATCGGCAACTTCCCCCATCGGGCTTGACGGCGTGATAGGATAAATTGCGATAACTTCGCTGAGCGCATGCGCAACGTGACCGGCGGCAGTATTACCGTCAATCATTACGAGTTTTTTTTCAGGCATAGTATCGTCCTTCTAAAGTATGGTGTGAATAGGTGTGTATACTATATTATTCAATATAATATATCCGATTTGCAAACAGCATAGTCTTTTAATGCAAAAAGTGCAAGACTTGGATGATAGTTTCTTTTTGCCGTTTAAATGCATTTTGAACAGAGTTTTATCAAGGTAAAAATCTTTTAATCCGCTATTCATAACGACGCCTGTGTGCTATACTTATCGGCAAATGAATTTTTCTAATTGTAATCTTGATTCCACTCTTTTACAGGGGCTTGAAGAAGCCGGTTATATTGAATGCACTCCGGTTCAAGAGCAGGTGTTTTCCGCAGGAATGGACGGTTCCGATCTTTATGTACAATCCCAAACAGGTACGGGAAAAACAGCTGCCTATCTGGTAACGCTGATGCAGCGGATGCTTGCTGCAGGAACCGAAGACCGCCGCCCCGCTTTGATTCTTGTTCCCACACGGGAACTTGCCGTACAGGTCGAAGAAGAAGCGCTTAAATTAGGTAAACATACGGGGATCCGTGCCGCGAGCTTTTACGGCGGCGTCGGGTATCAGCAGCAGGAAGAAGCGCTTAAAAACGGAGTAGACCTTATCATCGGTACCCCCGGCCGCGTTATCGATCTTGAAAAATCAAAAACCATGAAGCTGAAAAATGTCGGTTTTTTAGTCGTTGACGAAGCAGACCGTATGTTTGATATGGGCTTTTATCCTGATCTGCGCAGCCTCCTTTCGGTATTGTCCAAGGCGGAAGAGCGGCAAACGATGCTGTTCAGCGCGACCTTAAATACGTGGGTAAAAAACCTTGCGTGGGAATACACCATCGATGCAAAAGAAATCACCATCGATGCGGATAATGTGACGGTTGATGAAATCAACCAGAAGCTGTTCCACGTGGCTGCGGAGCAAAAGATGTCCCTGCTACTCGGTATCTTGCGTAACGAAAAACCGGAGAATGCCATCATCTTCTGCAATACCAAAAAGACAACGGAGATTGTTGCAAAGCGGCTGCGCATTAACGGCTATGCAACGGAATTCCTCATCGGCGATTTACCTCAGCCGAAGCGGCTGCATATTATCGATTCGTTTAAGGCGGGTAAACTCAGCTGTTTGGTTGCAACCGATGTCGCGGCGCGGGGAATCGACATCAACGACCTCGCAATGGTTATCAACTATGACCTTCCGAATGAGGCGGAGAACTACGTGCACCGAATCGGCAGAACGGCGCGGGCAGGAAAGACCGGCGCTGCGTACAGCCTCTGCTCGGAACAGGACGTGTACAACCTTCCCGATATCGAAAAATATATAGAAGCAAAGATACCGGTTGTTATCCCCGGCGAAGAGGATTTTGAAAAAGACCGCAGCGCCGATCAGTATATACGGCTTGACCGCGATTCCTTTGACGAAGAACGATCCGGCGGACGGTTCGGACGCAAGCCGCGCCCCGGTGAAAAATCGAGGCGGGATGAGAGAGACTCCCGACGCGGCGCTAAAACAGCGAAACCTACGTCCCGGCTTGCCGATTCAAAGCGTAAAAAGAAAGGTGCGCAGGGAGAAGACAAAACCGATAGAAAATCTGCCGACTCACTCGGCGGCTTGAGCTTTGAAGAGCGGATGGCATACTACAAAAAACAGTACGGAAAAAAACTTGCCACACAGGAGAGCGCCGCCCTTGCGGATACCAACGAGGGTACGGAAAGCGCCAAAGAAAGCCGCAATGCTCAGCCCACTGCCGACAAGAAAGGAAAGACGGGAGCAACCGCAAACCGCACTAAAAACCGGCAGGGGCAGCCTGAGAAAAAGCGGCGCAAGGGTGATAAATACGTTCCGTCCCAAACGGGCGATACACGGCAGGGTTCAAAGCAAAAAAGACGGCAGAACCAAGACCGAATGCCGGAACAGCGGAGCCGAACCGGAAAGGCGCCGGTACAGTCTTCGGCACACACTCAGTCCGTAAAACAAAAAACGGGCATATTCGGTATGCTGAAAAAACTGTTTACCGGAAAGTAAGGAGGGATGATAAAATGGATGCAGTAAAACGCTTTTTTAAATACATTGCAGTCGATACCAAATCGAATGAAGATAATCCCGAATGCCCCAGCACAAAGGGACAGCTTGAGCTTGGAAAGATGTTGGTGCAGGAATTGCACGAGCTGGGCGTAGCCGATGCCGAACAGGATGCGCACGGATATGTCTACGGAACAATCCCTGCCAACACCGATAAAAAAGCGCCGGTTATCGGATTTATTGCACACATGGATACCGCGCCCGACTTGGACGGAAAATGTGTCAATCCGCAGATTGTGCACTATAAAGGCGGCGATATTAAACTAAACGAAACCTATTCGCTGACGGTACAGGAATTTCCGTTCCTCAACAAGCTTATCGGCGAAGACATTATCACCACTGACGGCACCACGCTTTTGGGTGCGGATGATAAATCGGGCATCACCATCATTATGGGAATGGTTGAATATCTCCGCGACAACCCGCAGGTGCAGCACGGTACGATTAAAATCGGCTTTACCCCCGATGAAGAAATCGGCAGAGGTGCAGATCTTTTCGACGTAAAAAAATTCGGTGCGGATTTTGCGTATACCATCGACGGCGGAGAAATCGGCGAGCTGGAGTACGAGAACTTTAACGCCGCAAGCGCTAAAATCGAAATTCAGGGGAAAAACGTCCATCCGGGCACGGCAAAAAACATCATGATCAATTCGCTGCGGGTTGCGGGCGAGTTGGACGCTATGCTGCCGGTGGAACAAAAGCCCGAATATACGGAAGGGTACGAAGGCTTCTTTTTGCTTACTCACCTTAACGGCGCAGTGGATCACACCTCCATGTCGTACATCATCCGCGACCATTCTACCGACAAATTCGAGCAAAAGAAAACGCTGCTGCGAAATGCCGTTGCTTTTTTGAATACAAAATACGGAGCCATCATCACGCTTTCCATTACAGACAGCTACTATAATATGCGCGGACAAATTGAACCGCATATCGAAATTATCGACCTTGCGAAGAAGTCTATGGAAGATATCGGTATTAAACCGATTATTCATCCTATCCGCGGAGGAACGGACGGCGCTCGACTCTCGTTTATGGGGCTCCCCTGCCCTAACATCTTTGCCGGTGGCTTTAACTTCCACGGCCGTTTTGAGTGCATCCCCGTAAGCTCCATCTATAAAGGAATCGATTTACTCATCCGTATTATCGAAAATGCCGTAAGTTAGGATACGCTTTTTCTTGTACTTCATAATACTGCAGACTGTGCTTTGATTCCAGCAGTGAAAAATCATCCAACCGATGAGTTTGCCATCCGGCAAACTCACCGGTTAACGAGGCAACCCTATTTGGTTGCCGAAGTTATACCTAGGTTAAGGAACGGCTTTGTGTAATTTACCTTTAATCGATATTATGATAGTATCCGGCTAAGATGGATGGAGCAGTGTAAGTGTCGCGTTAGTAAATCTCATCGCGACCTGTAAAACAGGAACTGTGGATACAGTACCTACTCTACTGAGCTTAATATGAAAAGAAGGAGGTTTCTCCTATGCGTAAACTTCTTATTTTTTTGGCAGCCATTGTTTTATGTGCCGGATGTGAAAATTATCAGGCCGATATTGACACCTATTTAAGTTATTGGTCAACACAGGCTGCAATTGTCCGGTCTGCCTTTGATCCTGCAATCACGGTACGAACCGATAAAGACACAATACAGAGTATTCCTTCATCAAGTAATGTAACGATAACATTTACCATTCGCAATCCCAAAAACTTCAAGTTTAAACTGCCGCGAGATGCAGACGCCCCTACCGATATTGTCGTTTTTCCCACAGACATTGCAGGCACAACGACAAGCAGCCCAAAACAACCCGATGATTATGAACTGACACAGGATTCATACAGTCAATTAACGCTCACATATAAAAAGGAATTTTTACAAAAACATGAATACGGCAAAAAGAATATCGGATCGACGATTACGCTGTATGCTAAAGACGGGAGAAAATTTCCAGAAACATTTAAGCTCAATGTAAAAGCAAATACCTCTCCGCCCAATCTTATCTATCGAGCAATCGGTAAAACCGCTGCAGCCGATGTAAACGGCAAGCATTACTATGTGTTGTTCCTTGAAGTGTCGGGTATGGATACGGAGATAAACGGATCAGACCTTCTGCATAAAGATATTGCAGAGCTTTCTATCGCTGAAGGCTCCGGCTCATACACCTCGATACCGTTAACGGTAAAGGCAGACAAAAGCGGATTCGATATCAACGGCGCAGGCGGGCGGTTGTTGGAATACAGTAATGCAGTAGCTTTAGAGCTTGTAGATGTTGAATCAGGAGTAACGCCCGATATATTACCGGCTTCAACTGAAAAATGGATTCTTTGCGTAAAAACGGATGTCGAAGTTCGCGGCGCGGTAAAGCAGTACCGGTTTCGGCTGCAAGATGAGGCTGGGCTGTTTTCCGAAGATGAACTTGTTACTTCTACCAGTATCAATAAAGTTAGTCCGGTACATATAGATGTTCAGACCGGCAATTGGACAACAACAATGAAGAGCGGAAGTGAAGCCGAGCCGCATGAAATAGTATATCAACCCGGTACGGGAAAGGTATTACTGCGAGTGTCAACGGCTACAACCGGAGCTACGGTATACTATAAATTGGAACGCAACAGTTCGGTTGTAAGCAAAAGCTCCGGACAAACCCCTCAAACGATAGAATTACCTGCCGTTCCCGATGCCGTATATAAGCTTACGGTATGGGCGGAAAAAGAGGGCTATAATAAGACTTCGGATGTAGTCGTATACTATAAAATGGCACGCAATGACAAAATGGAAATAAGCGCGGGACCGAACGCTTGGGGACAGCTAAAAGCTGCCGTTGCAGTAGCTGAAGATGGAGACAGTATCTTTATAAAGGACACAATAAAGGCAACAAGTGCTGACGGTAACAGCGGTGCAATCGAAATAACCAAGAAGGTTACGATAAAAAGCAAGAACAGTGATGCAAATACCGATATACTCGATGCAAATAAAGATGAGCTCGGTACGAGTGCCCATCGTATTTTCACTATCAAAAATGGCGGTGAACTGATACTTGAAAACCTTACCCTCAAAAACGGTAAAGCGGCAGGTACAGGAGTGAGTGGAAGCGGCGGCGCGGTGTTGATCGAAAACGGCGGGACCTTAACTATGACCGGCTGTATTGTGCAGGAGTGTACAGCAGCAAATAGCGGCGGAGGTATTGACAGTAAAGGCATCTTAACAATAAATGGCGGAATGGTTGGAAGTACTATTGCAGGAAGCGGAAATCACGCAAGCATGGGTGGGGGAATATTCCTAGCCGAAGGGAGCTGCACACTCAACGGAGTTGCAGTGCAAAAAAATACAATTAATACGGAATCACCCACCAATAGAGGTTCTGGAATATACCTGAGTAAGCCCTCTTCCGGTAGCGCTGCACTTACTGTAACCGGTAGAACACAGATTGGAAACAATACGGCAGGGTCAAATACCTTGTGTCTAGGAGCTCGCTCCGCTTCTCAAGGTGCTTTTAACTTTGCGGTAGGTTTCTATATCAATATTGAGCCGCAGGACTATGATGCTCAAAAGAATACAACCTTGGTAAAGCTACCTAATGGGTATGCTGCTCTATATAACTATGATTTCCGTTTAATAGAGGCGGGCTCACTGGCGGAGGGCTGGGTATTAATTTCGAACGACGATGATAAAGAGCTTATATTGAAAAAAGGAACGGCGATAAGCGGCGGCGGCGCCTATGCTTGGGAGAGTCTCAAAGATGCAATATCTGATGCGGAGGCAGGTGATACGATTGTTGTAGATGGTGAAATTACAGCTACTACTGATCCCGGTAACTATGGCGAGATTTCTGTAACCGAGAGCATCACCATACGCGGTAATAAAGGCTGTGGATACGATAGTCTCGACGCAAATAAGGAAGAACTCGGTTCAAATGCACACCGTATCTTTAATGTAACGGGCTCCGATACAAAGCTTACCCTCGAAAATATCGTTCTTAAAAACGGCAAGGCTGCGGGAGGAGGCGACCTTGGTATGGGCGGCGGTATCTACTGTAAGGGTATTAAAGAGCTAACGATAAAGGGCTGCGTTATTATGGACTGCGAGGCAGATATAGAAGGCGGTGGAATATGTGTAGCTGCATCGGGCGGTGTCAACACGAAAGCTGTTATAACTGAGACAAGTATTTCGGGAAATACGGCAGGTTTGCGTGGCGGCGGTATTGCATTCAACCCTTCTAATGGAACATCACATATAACGGGAGTTTTGGATAAAGTTACCGTAGAAAATAATAACCTTACAAGTACGGCTTCGGATCCTTATTTTAACAATGGCGGTGCAGGGGTATATTTTGGCGGCGGCTATAACGATAACTCAAAGTATACCGTTAAGGGCGGCACTATTACGGGCAATAACGCAGGCAATTACAACGGTGGCGGTGCTTACATAAAAACAAATACAAGCGGTTCTGTAAACGGTACGCTGACGTTAAAAGACGGCGCTCGTATTTCGGGAAATAGCGCTAAAAGCGGCGGCGGCATCGCGGTACGTAGCGCAAAGCTTATTATAGAGCCAGGCTGTACTATCGGCGGCGATAACGCTTCTCAAGGCAATACGGCAAAAACTTCAGGCGGCGGTATCTCCGTGGGTAAAAAGGCTGAGTGTACGATTAAAGAAGGTGTTACTATCCGGCATAATATGGTGACCAATGGCTCTACAATTCACGGCGGCGGCGGAATATATGTCGGCGATCCGAACTCTAATGCCGAAGCCGATATGGGAACATTAATCGTAAAAGGAACCGATACTAACCCTGTTGTTATTAGTAACTGTGTAGTCAATGGTAATTATGGCTCGGGCGGAGGTATCTACAATAAAGGGAAGGTTACGTTGGAATATGCACAACTCAACAATAACACAGCTCCAGACAATGGACAAGGCGGCGGCATTTATATCCACCAGTATGCCGGCGCCTGTGTGTTGGACAATACTAAAATTACGGAATGCGAAGCAACAAGCACTGGCGGAGGTGTATCTATTTCCGGTAATACTCTTACATTAAAAGGTGCTAGTGTAATTACTCCTTCGGAAGGTACAGAGAAAGGGAAAAACGACGTATATTTAGTGCCCAATGCATATATTCGTATTACTGGTAACTTAAGCGCTTCGCAAGTTGCGCGTATCTCAATGGAAGATGCAAACTATGTCGCGTATTCCACCAGGCCAGTATTGCAGGGTGATGTTAACAACAACTACCGCAAGTTCACGGTAACGCCGGGGGGCTATCCCAGTCAAAATTGGTATGTCGGCTCGGACGGTAAACTGACCACGACACAGCCTTACCCCTAACGGTACTACGCAATAGCGGGAAAGAGACGATCAGGGTAAAAACTATACCTAAGTTTTTAGAAATGCCCAATAGGAATTCCCGTTGGTAATCTTCATTAAGAATTATCAATGGGAGCGTTCCCCATCAATGTACCCCTGTCCATCCCGATGCTTTTGTGTTAGTATCATTGCAAATGACTGTCATTATTATTGGTGCGGGCGTAACAGGGGTTGAGCTTGCCCGAAGATTAATCGCAAAAAAGCACAATGTAGTTCTTATCGAACAAAATCAAGAAACCGCCCGCCATGCCGCCAACCGTTTAGACTGTATCGTAACGGAAGCGAGCGGCAACGATCCGAAAGTGTTAACCGAGGCCGGTATCCAACGGGCAGACGCGCTGGTTACCCTTACCGACAGTGACGAACTGAATATGATTATCTGCGGTGTTGCAGAATCTCTTGCCCCCAAGGTGCTGAAAATTGCCCGCGTAAGAAACGAAAACTATGTCGCGTCGCTGAACACCGGAAAAGACCGTACATTGGGTATCGATTTTTTGGTGCATCCCGACCAAGAAGCGGCGCTTGCTATCATCAATGCGGTTGAGCACGGAGCGGTGAGCGATATTATCGCCTTTGAAAATTCTCCGTATCAGCTCACCTGTTTTACCATCGGTGCAGGAAGCAAGCTGGACGGAGTTACACTGCAAAATATTCGCACTGTTACTATCGATGGCCCTTTTGTTGTCGTTGCCGTAGAGGATGAGAATAAGACCGTTATCCCTTCAGGCGGAACCGTGCTTCATGCCGGTATGAGAATCTCAATCCTAACGCTGCCGAATTATATTGAACGGTTTTATGCGCTTGCGGGCTTCACAGTTAAACCTATCAAAAAGATTGCACTGGTCGGTATCGGGAAGGTTGGCAAGCGGGTTGCAGCGAGCCTTATCGAAAAGCATTCGTTTGGTATGTTTAAACGCCTGTTCGGACTCCGTTCAAAGTCCCGCTGGGAAGTTGCCATTATCGATAAAGACAGCGCCCTTGCAAAACAGGCAGCAGCTGAGTATCCCGAAGCGCGCATCTACAGCGGCGATGTTACCGACGAATCATTTATAGAAGAAATTGCCCTTAATTCTTTTGATCTCGTTATCAATGCGACACAAAACTACGAATTAAACATGATTACATCTGCATATCTTAAAACACTCGGCATCCCCAAAACCATTGCGCTTGTGCAAAGCTCTGTTATGTCGAACGTAGCATATAAAATCGGTGTGGATGTTGCAATTCCGTTAAAGGACGTTACAGTTGATGTTATTATGAGCCATCTGGGAGGTAAACATCTTACCCGTATCCATACGATGGGCGCAGGTGAACTTGAGATAGTCGAGGTCATTATCTCCGATCAGTCGGAATCGGTAGAGAAAAGTCTGAAAGATATTGCGATGCCCGGCGTATTCCTGATTCTGCTCATTACGAATGAAACAGGCTGCCGTATCCCCGATGGTAATACCGTCCTTGAAGCGGATGATAAACTCGCCATTATCGTACAAGTTGCACAAAGCGACGAAGTTATTAAGTATTTTGCCGGTAAAAAATGAAATTCTTCCAATGTTTAACCATCATCTTCATCATTCTTTCGATTGTTGCCGGAAGTTTTTTGATTCCGGTTTCCGTTGCTGTTTATATGCATGAATGGAACATGCTGTCGGCATTTTTTATACCGATGGCAGTTTTGTGGACAATAACACTTCTTCTATTTATCAAGACGAAGCGGCAACCGATCCGGCTTACCGTGCGAGAGGGAATCCTTTTGGTGAGTTCCGCGTGGCTTGGCGCCGGTTTGTTGGGAGCTGTTCCGTTTATGCTTTCGGGATTTGTGCCGCACTTTAGCGATGCGTTTTTTGAATCGGTTTCTGGGTTTACGACAACCGGCGCAAGCGCCTTACAGAATATCGAAAGCTACCCGATGGCGCTGCGCGTATGGCGTACGCAAATGCACTGGCTTGGCGGTATGGGGATTGTTGCGTTAACCGTGGCGTTATTCCCGTTGCTCGGCGTTGGCGGTTTTCAGCTGATAAAAAGTGAGACAAGCGGCCCTGATAAAGGAAAGGTAACGGCAAAAATTACGCATACGGCAAAAGCGCTCTGGTTTATTTACTTGGGAATGACAGTATTGCAAATAATCCTCTTGTGTATTGCAGGAATGCCGTTTTTAGAAGCAATGTGCCATAGTTTTTCTACGCTCGGAACCGGAGGCTTTTCAACCCAAAACACCAGTATCGGGTATTATAACTCGGCAGCTATTGAAATTATCTGTACGGTGTTTATGTTTTTGGCAGGCGTGAATTTCAGCCTCTACTTTCACCTTTTTACCGGAAAACCCGAAGAATTTTTTAGAAATTCCGAATTGCGGGCGTATATCCGTATCGCTTTTTGTGCAGGAGTCGGTGTGGCGTTAGTGCTTGTGCCGATTTACGGCATAGCAGCCGCTTTTCGTCACAGCTTTTTTCATGTTGCGTCGATTATGACAACCACCGGATTTTCTACTGTAAATTACTGCGCATGGCCTGCGTTTGCCCAAGCGCTCCTCTTTTTACTGATGTTTGTCGGCGGGTGTTCCGGTTCAACGGCAGGCGGTATCAAAGTTATTCGCTGGGTTATTTTACGTAAGCAGGCCTTGAACGAAATGCAGCGACTTTTGCATCCGCACGGCGTGTTCAGCATCCAACTGAATCGCCGCCCGGGACGGAAAGACGTTGTATACAGCGTTGCAGGTTTTATATTTGTCTATTTTGTGTGTCTGTTGGTAACATTTTTAGCGGCAGCCTTGACCGGCGCAGACATCCTTACCGGCATAGCAGCTGCGCTTACGTTGGTCGGCAATATCGGCGCTGCATTCGGAAGAATCGGCAGCGGTGGAGATTTTTCATTCTTTCCGCATTGGGCAAAGGTTCTGTTTTCTTTTTCTATGTTGGCAGGCCGCTTGGAGCTTTATACCATCGTTATCTTGTGCGTACCCGCCTTCTGGCGCCGGTAACCTTCATAATCTTGTGTTAGACAGATGCCTTACGGCACGATAAACTGTAACTTTAAAAATAGGATATATTTTTATAAATTAAAGCTTAAAACTAAAATTAGTAACTTAGTTTTTTGAATCAACAACCCCGACGCAAGCGTCGGGGTTGTTGATTTTACACTCCTTGACAAATACTTCTGTTTAGCATTAGTATAGAAATATGATAAGAAGTTTTGATGATATGGAAACAGAAGCAATATGCAAAGGTAATAAAAGTAAAAAGTTACCGATGACGATTCAAAATGTTGCAAGAAGAAAACTTCGAATGATTGAAGCTGCAAAAGTTGTAGAAGATTTAAGGATCCCTCCAGGTAATCGTTTAGAAAAACTTGCTGGGAATTTAGACGGATTTTATTCAATCAGAATAAATGATCAATGGAGAATTATCTTTAAGTTTGAAAATGGAGGTGCAGAAAATGTTAGAATCACAGATTATCACTGATGAAAAATTACCCAATATTCATCCAGGAGAAATTCTTAAAGAAGATTTCTTAGATGCAATGAACATTTCTGCATATCGTCTGGCAAAAGAAATCAATGTTCCTGAAACAAGAATCTCAGAAATAATTCACGGAAAGCGTTCAATTACTGCGGATACCGCTATCAGATTTTCAAAATTCTTTGGAACGACAGCAGAATTCTGGCTCAATCTTCAGAATCTATATGATTTAGAAGAAGAAAACAAGAAGCACTCTCTAGAATTTGAAACAATAAAAATGTACGCCTATGCCTAAGTTGTCTATCCCCCCCGTTTCAACCTGACATTTGTTTTATCATAAAACTTGCTTAATGCGCCTATACAGCACCGCAAGTTTTACGCCAACTTTGCCGCCGCTGTGCGCGATGGCAAAGGCACAAATACAGGTTAAGAGTTAGTTAGACAGACTCGTATCCCTTGCACGAGCTCCAATTTTTAAGGCATAAATCGTTTAAGGCTAAATCCGGTTTTAATATTCAACAACCTCAGCGCCGCGCATCGGCGTATTAAAAACAAAAAAGCTCAAACAGTATGACTGTTTGAGCTTTGGAAGCTCCCCCGCGCGGGTTCGAACCACGGACCCAGTGGTTAACAGCCACTTGCTCTGCCTACTGAGCTACAGGGGAAAGTGATAAATAACTATGGACAAATTTATACCGAAAATAGAAAAAAATGTCAAGCATCTCGGAGAAAATTAGATCCTATAGCTTCGGCAAGTGTATTATTCCCCTGCCGCCCCCTCGGTATCCTTTTTTCCGCGATTCTTAAAATGATACAGGTATCGTTTTATCTTTTGGCTAGCGGTCTTTTCAAACGCTTCAACCTGTTCGATCTTATCGATCCGCGACATCTTATTCACACTGGAATTAACGAAGAATTTAATTTCATTTAAAATTTCCGCTCGTTTATAAGCCATCGCATCCGTCAAACCCGAAACAGCGTCTGCTACGGCAGATTGCAGATTTTGAATGGCAGAGCTTTCTTTGTTTTGACTTTGCTCTTTTTGCACGGCGGCAGCAAGCTTTTCTTCATCAAGCTGTACATAGGCGACAAGTGAAGATTTTTCCCCTTCAACCACGAGCGATTCCGTTACAAGCGGATGCTGATTCAGCACAAACTCAATATCTTCAGGATAAATGTTCTCGCCGCTGGCACCGAGAATCATATTTTTCGACCGGCCCTTAATCGCTAGATGACCTTTTTCATCCATCACAAAAAGATCACCGGTTTTAAACCAACCGTCTTCGGTAAACGAATTTTTTGTGAGTTCCGGGTCGCGGTAATACCCCTTCATCACATTCGGGCCTTTGACCAGCAGTTCGCCGATACCGGTTTTGGGATCAGGGTTATCAATTTTAACCTCGACATCGGGAATAGCGTAACCGATCCAGCCCGGAACGCTTTGGCGAACGGTTGAACCGGCAATAAGCGGCGCCGTTTCCGTCAAACCGTACCCGATAACATACGGAAATTTAGCATCTCTCAAAAATTCTTCAACGGTTGTATCGGTTTTCGAGCCGCCCAAGCCGAAAAACTTTAAGTGTCCGCCGAATGTTTTTTTCAGCTGTTTTCCGGCAAGGCGGTTTAGGATTTTTTTGCCGAGCTTAGTATGATACAACCATGCACGGAACGATGAGGATGTCAAAGCCGGAAGTATCTTGTTCCGGTAAATTTTTTCCATAACGATCGGAACGCTTAGCATCATTGTCGGACGCACTTTCAACAGAGCAGGCAGGAGTATCCGCGGAGAAGGGATCCCTTCGAGATAGTACACGCAGGCTCCGTTTAAAAAGAACATCAAAAAACCGATCGTAAATTCATATACATGCGAAAGCGGCAGAATAGAAAGCGCCCTGTCGTATTCATTTATACGCTGACAGGATTGCCCTGCGATTGCATTGCAAACGAGGTTTTTATGCGAAAGTTCCACACCCTTAGAACGCCCCGTCGTACCGGACGTATAAATAACGGAAGCGGTATCATCCTCTTTACAGGTATGAGCCGGAGGGTTGCCGTCTCTTGTTTCCGTACCCTTTTTAACCGAAAAGTCCTGAATATCAATGAGAACGGAAATACTTTCGGGTATTCGGCTCATCAGTTTTTCAGAAACAATGATCATGTTTGTTTCTGAATGCTCAAGGCAAGCCTTAACCTCTTTATCGTTAAAATCCGGCAACAGCGGCACAGCAATGGCGCCCATCGTCACAATGGCAAAATAGGCGATTCCCCAATGAGGAACGCTGTGGCTATAGATTGCTACCTTATCGCCGGGATTGACACCGAGGCGATATAAACGCTGCTGCAGCTGTTTTATCTGCTTATCAGCTTCTTTGTATGATATCGGCTCGCCCGACACAAATGAAAGCGCAGGGCGTTCCCCAAACCGCTTGATGCTATTCTCCAGCATCGCTTGAAAGGTATAAGTTCCCAGTTCATTGATTGTTTGCATAGGCAGTTTTCCCCCTACAAGGTACTAGACATCTCTAAAAACTCACATTTTTAGAGGTACATCGTTACTTTTTACTATTTCTTTTCGCTACCGGCGCCACAGCTTCCGCTTCCCGTTCCGCAAGACGTACACCCTGCGCTTTTAATCCCTTTTCGGGATAATCTGCGGTTTTGAAGCGCTCCTCGGTTTTCTTTGTTCGAGGCTTGGGCGCATATTGCACCGTAAACTCAAAATTTTCTGCCGTGCCCGCATACAGCACGGTCGCCGTATCCGGTACGAACAGGTAATCGCGATTCAATATATAGGATTCAATCCGCGCCCGTTTGATATACGGATACTGTGTCTTCTCATCTTTATAAATAACCGTAAAGAGGATTTGTGACAATAATTCTTTTTCAGCAAAGCCGCAGTACCACATGTTGGTATCGACAAAGAGCCGGTCGGGCACATCCATAACGGTGTACACCCCGCTTTTACGCAGGATAAAGATGCGGTCATACGGCGAAACTTTGAGTATTTCTTTTCCAGTAGTTACGGCGGTGCCGAGGTAGCCGGTTGCTTCGTCATAGCGGAGCGATAAATCACGGTTAACCGCTTCTTTTACATCTACCTTGGTAAAGCCGGTAATCTCCGTTTTACGCGCCGTAACTTCAGGCGGCAGCTTTGCGAGGATTCCGTCAAGGACGCTGAGCGCATACTTTTTAAGGTTCTTTAAAAGACGGGCTATCTCTTTGAGCCGAGCGGAAATTTCCTGCACTTCGGCACGGTTTTTTTGAATGTCGTAGAGCGAAATACGCCGAATGGGAATTTTAAGGAGCCGGTCTACATCGTTTTCCGTTACTTCCCGTATCAGCTCTGCCTTAAACGGTTCAAAACCTTTGATAACCGCCTTAATGACCGACTCGGCTGTTTTCATCGTTTCAATCTTTTTATAAATCCGCTCTTCGATAAATATCCGCTCAAGTGTTCTCAAGTGCAGCCGGTCGGTAAGCATCTCCTGCTCATACAAAAGTTCATCTTTCAGTAAAGCGGTCAGCTGTTTTGCGTGGGTTTTAATCACCTCGGTAACAGTCGTTTGAACCGGCAGATTGTCTTGAATGACCAGCAAATTACAGGAGATCGATTGCTCGCAATCGGTAAAGGCATAGAGCGCATCGACAACATCCGCTGCGTACACGCCGCGCGGCAGCTTGAGTTCTATTTCTACTTGTTCCGCCGTATAGTCGTTAATTTCTGAAATTTTTACCTTTCCCGACTTCGACGCCGATTCTATCGAAGCGATGAGGCTTTCGGTAGTGCTGCCGAAGGGGAGTTCACGGATAACAATCCGTTTATCGTCGGAGGTGTCCAACTTTGCCCGCACCAGCACCTTGCCCTTGCCGTCCTGATAGTCGGACACGTCGATAAGCCCGCCGGTCTGAAAGTCGGGATAGAGCGTAAAGGATTTACCGGAAAGACAGGCTTTTTCCGCCTCGATGATTTCGCGGATATTATGCGGAAGTATCTTGGTAGACATACCGACAGCGATCCCTTCCGCCCCGATAAGCAATACGACCGGCAGCTTAGCGCGAAATACGACCGGCTCTTTATTTCTGCCGTCATAAGAAGGAACATATCGCGTAATATGGGGATTAAACAGGATATCTTTTGCAAATTCGGTGATGCGGCATTCGATATACCGCGGGGCGGAGGCTTCGTCCCCCGTAAAGAGGTTGCCGAAGTTCCCTTGCTTATCGATAAAGAGGCTTTTATTGGCGAGTACCGTCAATGCGTTGCCGATGGAAGCGTCCCCGTGCGGGTGATACTTCATACAATAGCCGACGACATTGGCAACCTTATGGAATTTTCCGTCATCCATCTCAAAAAGAGAATGTAGGATACGCCGCTGTACCGGCTTGAGGCCGTCCTCTACATCGGGAATTGCGCGGTCACGGATAACATAACTGGCATACTCTAAAAAATTCGTGTTAAATAAACTTTCTACATAATCCATACAAGGTTGTTAAGCATAGCGGAAAACACCGACATTGTCCAGATTCGCCAGCAGGGTAAACGCATCAGACTCTCTTTTTAACATCCCGCAAAATATTCTGTTTTCTGTTTTTTCTTCCATAAAATTGGAAAACTGAGAAAGCGACCGCCATGTTACTGCCCTACTCTATTTTATGGAAAAAAACGGCAGCCTTGACTTTTTACTGCTGTTCGGCTATTATCTCCTATCTTTATAAATAAGGAGTGTGTTCACGTGCCCTGCGGAAAAAAACGGAAGCGACAGAAAATAGCAACGCATAAACGAAAGAAGAAGCTTCGAAAGAATAGACATAAGAACAAGTAACCTCTAAAAATATCATCACGCTTTTTAGAGGTTTTCAATAATCTTGTATCCTTCTCGATTATACCACTATACCGGTGTATAAAGCATATAAGAAGGATTTTTATTGTTTGCAAGATTATTATAGGCGTATTGTTCTATCGCTTTTATTACGGTGAGAAAGGGCTTTGTTGAGTATCTTCACAGCCCTTTTTTTATATATCCGGCAGTTCACTGAACATATAAATGGATAAAAACGTACTCTTATCAATACATGACCCGAAAGATCTGCTGTCTCTTTCAAGAGAGGAGCTGCGTATATTGGCGCAGGAAATGCGCAGTATTATTCTGGAAACAGTCGGTGCAAACGGCGGACATCTTGCCAGTAATCTCGGTGTTATAGAATTAACTATCGCACTGCATCGGGTGTTTTCGAGTCCTAAAGACGCAATAATCTGGGATGTGGGGCATCAATCCTATCCTCATAAACTTCTAACCGGAAGGTATGATAATTTTTCAACTCTCCGCTTAAAGGACGGCCTCGCAGGGTTCCCCAAACGGGAAGAAAGCCCCCATGATGCATTCAATACGGGACATGCATCGACCTCAATTTCGGCCGCCGAGGGAATTCTTATCGGGCGAAGGCTGCAGCACCAAAACGGAAAGGTTATCGCTGTTATCGGTGATGGAGCTTTAAGCGGAGGCATGGCCTTTGAAGCACTCCTGAATGTTACCCCATATACAAAGAATCTGGTTGTTATCCTCAACGATAATAAGATGTCCATTTCTCCGAACATACGAGCCGTTTCCGAATACCTGAGCCGTTTAACCGTGCGGAAAGGATATCAGCAGTTTAAGTACATCTTTGATACCGCTGTCGGTAAAATTCCGTTTTTAGGCAGACGTATTAATTTTTTGATCCACCGGTTAAAGCGGGGCGCCAAGGGAATTTTTTACAGAAACAATCTTTTTACCGATCTCGGCTTTGAGTATGTCGGACCGCTGAACGGGCATAACGAAAAAGAACTTGAAAAAGTATTCCGCAACGTAAAAAATATTGACGCACCGGTACTTATTCATATTGAAACAAAGAAAGGGAAAGGCTACTCGCTCGCAGAAGATAATCCCTCCGCCTTCCACGGTATCGGCCCGTTTAATATTGCCGACGGAAAAATTGAAAAGGCGAGTACCAACTCTTTTACCGAGGCATTTTCTCATATTATCACTGATGAGGCGGCAAAACGAGACGATATCGCCGCAATTACCGCTGCAATGGCGCAAGGAACAGGACTTCAGCGCTTCCAGCAGCAGTTTCCCGATCGTTTTTTTGATGTCGGTATTGCCGAACAACATGCGGTAACCTTTGCCGCCGGACTTGCCGCGGCCGGTTTACGGCCTATCGCAGCCATTTACAGTACGTTTTTGCAGCGGGCAATCGATCAAATCATCCATGACGTTGCACTGCAAAAACTGCCGGTTATCTTTGCGATAGACCGTGCGGGAGCGGTTCCCTATGACGGCGAAACCCATCAAGGTCTCTATGACATCTGCTTTTTACGCAGTATTCCCAATATGACGGTGCTCGCTCCCGCCTCGGCAGCGGAAATGCGGGCGATGTTTGAATGGGCATTGCAGTTGGATGCTCCGGTTGCAATACGGTACCCTAAGAATACATGCGCAGCGGAATGCCCCGCATTTTTGCTTCCGATGGAAACCGGCCGTGGTGTGTTCACCGTAACGGCGGAACACAGCGATGTGCTGCTAGTGTGCACCGGCGGTATATACCCGGAAACCGTTCAAGCAGCAGAGCTGCTTGGAAAAAAAGGGATATCCGCTGATATATACAATCTCCGCTTCTTAAAACCCATCGATGAAGCTTTTTTCTTGGAAAAAGTCCAAAAATACCCTGCCGTACTCTTTATCGAAGACGGCGCATATATCGGCGGTGTCGGGCACTATCTGGAAGCTCTAATACAAAAACGATGTTTGAACATAAAAACCGCAGTACGCGCCTTTCCCGACACGGTCTTTATGCAAGGTTCGCGGCAGGATATCCTTGAATGCGCCGGACTAACCGGTGAACAGCTTGCCAAAGTCGCATTGTCTCTCTGCCGTTAAGATGCGAAGCAGCAATCGCACCGCCAGCCATGGCGGTACTGATACGTTGAGAATTAATTTGCGCGCAGCAATGAAGTAAATGCGTCGCATATTTTCGCAATCGCATTATAAAATATTTGCAGCGGGTGCCTTCCTTCTGTGCGAAATTTTGCTTAAAATTTCGCACATTTTTCCAGCAAAGGGGGGAAACGCATCAGGGAAAATAGATAAAAATCGCGGAAAAATTGAGACTGTGAGACCATTTGAACCGCGAAGAGGTTCAACTCTGGTCGAATAGTCTCAATTTTTCCGCGGGGCTGTTAAAAAAATGGCCTGATGCGTTTCCCCTGCATATTTTCAAAAGCACTTGTATTCTCTCCTTTTTGCTTCTATAATAATAGCATTATGCAAAGCCGAATTGGAGAATTATCTCGCTATCAATTTTCTCGAAAATGCCGTAAAGCACTTGACACGTACAAAATTTCCGGCACAATTCAGCATTCAGCATTCAGCATTCAGCATTCAGCATTCAGCATTCAGTACAATGTAGCATCCGATAGCGTTCTCAGCCAAAACCAGATAAGCAGCCCGCTTTGTTCTGCACCACACCCCTCTACGCTCAAAAAACATACTTCTGCAAAAACCAATTCCATATACTGGCACTCGTTTAGCCTTTTCTCAATCGGCGCCCGGCTGCGATGCCGTCATTTTTCTACACTATCCTTATTTGCTCATAGCATCCTAAAGGGTTTAGTCGGCAGAATTTCAAGAGTACCTCATAATGAAGAATGGGGCTGTCAAAAAACTAACCAACTTTTGAGACATCCTTATCATCCATAATATAAAATTATCAAGATCAGGAGAATTCTATGAATCATGATGCAAAGAAAAGTATACGTCATTTTATGAAGACGCTCTCTACCTGCATTGCACTCGTTGCAGCAGTAATGTTTCTCGGCTGTAAATCGCCTGTAGAAAACGGAAGCAAGACGCCTGCTGCGCAGTACAAGGTAACGGTCGAAAAGACCGCCGGCGGCAATGTAACGGTAATGCCTGCACTACCTGACAGCGGCATGGTAAATAAGAACACTGAACTTACCTTTATCGCAACTAAGCTTGGCGGTTACAAGTTTGTAAAATGGGAACGTGACGGAGCCGACTCCGGCGTAAACGAACCAACTTACAAACTGACGGTAACACAGCCGGTGCGGATAAAAGCTGTCTTTGAAGTAGATGGCACACCCATTACCAAACACACGGTAACGCTTACCCCGCCGATAAACGGTACGGTAACCTCTGTTCCTGAAATTCCATCTGATAAGCAAGTGGCGGACGGTACGGAAATTACCTTTACTGCAACGGCGCAATCCGGCTATACGGTAGAAAAATGGACGGTTTCTCCGAACACTGCGCTCAAAACAGGCGGCGCTGAGGGAAACCAAACGGCAACAGTAACAATTACCGCAGACACAACGATAGCGGTAACCTTTAAACATTCGGAAGCGCCGTCACAGCCCAAGCACACGGTAACCTTTAGCGTAGACGGCGAGAACGGGTTCCTTGAAGCGAAAGTTGACGGCACTAAAATCAATTCAGGGGATCAAGTTGAAAAGGGGAAAACCGTTGTCTTTACCGCAAAACCATTTTCCGATTATAGTGTTGATACGTGGAGCATCGACGGCAGCGCCTTTGAAGGAGGTTCCGGCGCCGCAGGAAGCCAAACGGCAAGAGTAACAATTACCGCAGACACAACGGTAACAGTCAAATTTAAACCTACCTTAACGGATCAAGAAAAGCTTGAAAAAGCAAAAGAGGCTTTAAAACTCTATTTTCAAAACGGCGATACTGCAGACAGCATAAGCTCTCATTGGCTGAATCTTCCTGTGAGTGGATTACATGACACTAAGATTAGTTGGCAGTCAAGCGATGAAGCCATAATCAAGATAAAGCAAGAAAATGAATGGAACTGTTACGGTAGTATTACTCGTCCCGAAGAGAACACGCAGGTAACACTAACGGCAACCATCACAAGAAGCGCCGTTTCCATAACAAAGACCTTTGATGTTACCGTACGCGGCACAAATGAGGATGCGGTAATCAGTGCGGCAGAACAGGCGGTAAGAGCGATTCCTTCATTTGTGACGAAAGATACGCCTATTCAGTTAAGCCCCAAAGAAACGGTTTCCGTTTCGAACGGTAGCAGTAGTTCTTCTGTTGAAGTCGATATAGAGTGGAAGGCAGAACCGGCAGGGGTTATCTCAGTTTCGGACGGTACGGTTACACCGCATGAAACGGAAACTCAGACAGTAACATTAACCGCAACCGCAAAAAAAGGAAATGCCGAATCCTCAAAAACCGTTACGGTAACCGTATATCCTAAAAACAACGAACCCAATCTTCAAGCCGTTGTAGAGAGTATTATCAACGGAATACCGACCGAAATTGATGCCGATATTCAGCTGCCGCAGTCTCCCTCAGGGTATGAACTCACATGGTCATCTTCTAATGACAGCATACTAAAGATTGCCGGAAATAGCGGGCATATTGAGACATGGGATTTGGTTGACCGGACGGTAACATTGACTGCAACACTGGAAAAAAACGCTGCCAGTGAACCGGCAACAAAAATGGTAACAGTAAAGGCGCGGAAGAAGTTTACAAGAAAATCCAATAATATCTATGGAAACAGTAACACCGGAGGCAGTTATGAATTTGACGGCGATAAGCTGACGCTGTGCCATGGAGACGGTGAACCTGCTGCCGTATACCGTGTGAGCATTGATGCCGTTGCCAAAACAATAACAGCAACGCTTGAGCGGATTATTGCCGATGGCAGTCTTGTCGCACCCGAAGCTGCTCAGCAAATTTTCATCAGAGCGATTGAGGAAATCTTCGATCAGCAGATTTCTGTCTTACTATTGCAGCAACAGCCTTTGATCACGTTGCGGGACATTAGAAACGCTCTCGAGGGACAATTTGGTTTGCCGCCGTCCGATGGAACTGAAGAAGAACTTAAAGACCTTTTTGAAGGCTTGTCTAACGAAGCGGATTTTAAGATGACGTATGAAGAATTTTTGAAAAAAACGAAGGATGAACAGAGTACGGCGCTTAAGGAGCTTTTAAAATGGTGGCAAATCAATTTCTACTATAAACTATGGGGTCTTGATGAAACCGTACCGCTTACGGAAGCTGAAAAGAAAGTTAAATCATCGATTAGATCCTATGCCAACGATCAGCTTGAAAGTGCAAAAAAACCGCATATATATTACTATCTCATTGAAAAAGATAGTTTGTACACCAACGTACAGTATAGTATCGGTACATCGTGGTTCCGCCAACCGGGAACATACAGAGCAGAGAACCCATCTCCAGATATAGCATCCATAGAGATATCCGGCACGTTTAAAATGGTTACTATAGGCATAAAACAGCAAGGTAGTGGTGGCAAAAAAGAGTTTGTTGCGCGGTCGTATAACGGCAGCTCATCCTTCACAGCAGAGGCAAGAGGTGAAGCCGATAAAAAGATAACCGTAACTATTACCGGAGAAAATAAAGACGCTCACACATTGAGCGTGCAGATAAGCGGTGCACTTTCCTTTACGGGCGTCCTCACCTTTTCCGGAAGAGCTATTCCGTCAAACTGGTTTCAGTTGTAATACCAATTGGCCGTCTTTAAAACAGGCGGCCGATATATAATCAACACTCTTTCCATCAGCCTTTTAAAACGCAGATGCGCCGCCCCCAGCGCTTTTGAAAATAGCCTGTCCAGCAGTGTACATCCGTGTACACTGCTGGACGCGAGTTTTTGCTCACGCAAAAACATCGCTACTGCTTAGCTTCCCCGCCATCCATGGCGGTACTGATACGTTGAGCGGCGGCACGGATGCCGCGCGTATTAAGCAGAAACAAGTTTGACACCGGTCAAACTTGTGTTCAGCGAAGTACATGGACGTACTTCGCTGAACGAGCAACGCAGTAAATGCGTCGCATATTTTCGTAACCGCATTATAAAATATTTGCAGCGGTTGCCTTCCTTCTGTACGAAATTTCATAGGTATAAGGTGAGCGTCTACAATGACGCCGCTCACCTTAACCGTCAAGTTTTCTTTCGAAAACTTGCGTATTGATGTGTGCGCTTTTCGCGCACGAATGCAACAGTTTCCAAAATTCATATTTTGTTCAACTGTTGCATTTTAAGGAAATAAAATTTCGCACATTTTTCCGGCAAAGGGGGAAACGCATCAGGCAAAATAGATAAAAATCGCGGAAAAATTGAGACTGTGAGACCATTTGAACCGCGAAGAGGTTCAACTCTGGTCGAATAGTCTCAATTTTTCCGCGGGGGTGTTAAAAAAACGGCCTGATGCGTTTCCCCTGCATATTTGCAAAAGCATCCTTGTAAATTTGTGGAAATGCTTGTACAATAAATACCAGCATTTGCTTTTTTTGCAGGTAACTTTGGGCAGGTATTATGGAAGTAAAGAAAGAGCGGTTCGGGATGCTGTCATCGGGAGATGCGGTATCGATTTTTACGGTTTCTAATGGCACAATGTCGTTTTCGGCAATCGATTACGGCTGCTGTATTACCGCGATTTTATTACCCGCAGCAAAGGGCGGATATGACGATATCGTGCTCGGCTATTCAACGCTCGAAGGATATATCCGCAACAAACCTCATTTCGGTTCCATTGTCGGACGATGTGCAGGCAGGATTTCAAATGCTCGCTTTTCTATAGAAGAAAAATGCTATACACTGACCCGCAATAACGGCGGAAAACACTGTCTGCATGGTGGCTATCCTGCGTATGACAAGCAGTTGTGGCAAGCCGACATTATTTCCGGCAACGATGAGGCGGGGGTGAGTTTTTCCAGAATAAGCCCCGACGGTGAGCAAGGTTTTCCCGGAGAAGTCCGGCTTACTGTTTCGTATACCCTCAATAAAAACAATACCATTACACTTCGGTACGAAGCTCATACAACAAAGACAACACCAATCAATCTGACAAACCATACCTATTTTAATCTCAATCCTGCCGGAATGGAGGCGGACAGCGGCTATATTTCGGCTCTTAATCATCAAGTTCAGCTTTTGGCAAGCCGCTATGCAGAAGTTGACGCTTCGCTTATACCGACAGGCAAGCTGCTACCGGTAGAAGGAACACCGTTCGATTTCCGTACGCCGAAGTTGTTATCACAGGATTTTGCTCAATTGAAAAACGGCTATGATGACACATGGCTGCTTGATGCGGACAGCACGGACAACATTCCGCTTGCTGCGGTTGTAACTGAGCCGGCGACAGGCAGGACGCTGCGTATTTATTCAACACAGCCGGCAATTACGATGTATACCGGAAACTTTTTAAGCGGAGAGCAGGGCAAAAACGGCGATGTGTACAACAAGCATTCCGGCGTGTGCTTTGAAACTCAGCATATACCGGATTCGCCTCATCACCCTGAGTTTCCTTCCGTGTGGGTGCATCCCGGCGAAGTGTATCAGCACGAAACACAGTGGCGCTTTACGGTTTAGTAGAGGGCTGATAGAATAGAAATTGATCGAATCGATATATACGATATAATATAAGAGAGGTGAGTTGATTATGGAAGTTCAGTTACAGGATCTTGTTGAAAAGATCAAGCAGGACGGTATTGCTTCTGCTGAACAGCAAGCTGCGGGTATCATTGCCGAAGCGGAGAAAAAGGCAAAGGCTATCGTTGCGGATGCGGAAAAAGAGGCTGAAACCTTGTTGAAGAAGACTGAAGTCGAATCCCAACGGTTTACAAACGCTTCGGAGGCTGCCGTTAAACAGGCTTGCCGCAATGCGCTCATCGCCTTTAGAGAAGGAGTTACCGCTTCTCTCGATGCCCTCATCAAAGCGGAAACCGCAGCGGCATATAACAGCGATGTACTCAAAACGCTGATCCCCGAAGCGGTAAAAGGCTGGATTAAAACAAACGAAGCTGATATTTCCGTTGTTCTTTCTCCCGAAGATGCGCAAAAGCTGGAAAGCGCTTTGCTTGCTGCGTTTAAGAAAGAGGTTGAAAAAGGCATCGAGGTTAAATCCGATGCACAGCTTGCAGGCGGCTTTAGAATCGGGGTAAAGGACGGTTCGGCATATTACGACTTTTCTGCAGAAGCGGTCGCCGATTTGTTCTCCGCCTATATCAGCTCACGTGCTGCACGCCTGTTGAAGGATGCGGTAAAGGAGTTATAAGGAGTGGCTTCATACTATTATTTGATGGCTCAGCTGCCGTCAATTATGCCGCACACCGACCCGCCGCTTTCTTACGCGCAATTTAAAGAGCTTGCCCTGCGGTTTCTAAATGAAAAAGATGCCGCAGTGCTGGAGTCTTTAACGCTTGTTCCGCCCCGCGAGGCTGTCCATACGGCTTCTGCTGTGGTGAACGAATGGTATGCGTTTGAACAGGAACTGCGGTTTGCGCTTGAACAAATGCGCGCTGCAAAGCTGAAACGGGATGAGCGGATTGCTCCGGCAGAAACACCTGCTTCCGCCTTTGATATCGGCGCTATTGTGCGCGGGGTTTCCAACATCGATGACCCCTTAGCGGCGGAACGGTATTTGCTGAATGCGCGGCTTGCGGCAGCGGATCAGCTGCGGAAACTGCATTTTTACGACAGCGAAGCGGTTTTCGGCTATGGAATTGTATTACTGTTGAGCGAACGGGCTTCAAAATTTAAGATGGAAACCGGCCGCACAGAATATCACTCAATTTATACACAAATTCTCGGAGAAAAGATATGAGAGGAACGAAAGGAAAGGTAGTCGGTATTAACGGGAATATGGTCAGCGTTGAGTTTGACGGTCTGGTTACGTTAAACGAAGTTGGCTACGTCCATATCGGCGACACCAAATTGAAGAGCGAGATCATCCGTATACGCGGCTCCGTTGCTCAGATGCAGGTATTCGAAATTACCAAGGGTATCCGCGTCGGTGATGAAGTTGAGTTTACCGGAGATCTCTTGTCGGTTGAACTTGGGCCGGGACTGCTCGGCAGAGTGTATGACGGTTTGCAGAACCCGCTCCCCGACCTTGCAGAAAAGGCGGGCTACTTTTTGGAGCGCGGTATCTATCTCAATGCGCTTCCTACCGAAGCACAGTGGGATTTTACGCCGGTTGCACAGGTAGGGGACACACTCGTGCGCGGCGATGTGCTGGGAACCGTGCCGGAGGGGAACTTTACCCACCGGATTATGCTTCCCTTCGGTATGTACGGCACATACACGCTTTCTTCCATTAAACCGGCAGGACAGTACACCGTACACGAAACTATTGCGGAAGTAACCGACGAGCGCGGAAAAAAGTATCCGCTTACGATGAGCTTCCGCTGGCCGGTAAAGCGTGCAATCGACTGCTATGCCGAACGGCTCAAGCCCTCTGAAACGCTTGTTACCAAAATCCGCACCGTAGATACCTTCTTCCCGGTAGCAAAAGGCGGAACCTATTGTATTCCGGGGCCGTTCGGCGCCGGTAAAACCGTTTTACAGCACGCAACCAGCCGTAACGCAGAGGTTGATATCGTAATCATCGCCGCCTGCGGTGAGCGCGCCGGTGAAGTTGTAGAAACCTTAAAAGAATTCCCTGAATTGATCGACCCCCGCACGGGACGAACCCTGATGGAGCGGACGGTTATCATTTGTAATACATCGTCGATGCCGGTTGCGGCGCGCGAGGCTTCGGTTTATACCGGCGTAACCCTTGCCGAATACTACCGCCAGATGGGGCTTGACGTTCTGCTCCTTGCAGACTCCACCAGCCGTTGGGCACAGGCTTTGCGCGAAATGTCCGGACGCTTGGAGGAAATCCCCGGTGAAGAAGCTTTCCCCGCCTACTTGGAATCCTACATTGCAGCATTCTATGAGCGCGCCGGTATTGTCCGCTTAAAGGACGGCAGCAAAGGCTCCGTAACGATCGGCGGTACGGTTTCCCCCGCAGGCGGTAACTTTGAAGAGCCGGTTACGCAGGCAACGCTCAAAGTTGTCGGCGCATTCCACGGACTTTCCCGCGAACGCTCCGATGCCCGTAAATATCCCGCCATCCACCCGCTCGATTCATGGTCAAAATACCCGAGCGTACTCGGAACGGCGCAGGTGGAATACGGCAGAGGAATGCTCCGCCGCGGTACCGAAGTTGAGCAGATGATGAAGGTTGTCGGTGAAGAAGGTACCAGTATGGAAGACTTTATCGTCTACTTGAAGGGAGACTTCCTTGACGCGGTTTATTTACAGCAAAACTCCTTCGATAAGGTTGACGATGCCGTTTCCGTAGAGCGCCAGCGCTATATTTACAAACTGATCCTGCGCATATTGGGCTCTCAGTTCTCCTTTAATACCAAGGATGAAGCCCGCGCATACTTTAACAAGCTGCGCCAGTCCTTTATCGACTATAACTATTCGCCGTGGGAATCGCCGGAATTTAAGAAGCACGAAGCAGCTATTACCGGAGCGCTTTCCGATAAGGCAACAGGGCTTGATGAAAAAGCGGCAAAACTCATAAAAGAAGCGGAGGCACATCATGAAGAAAGTGTACAGTAAGATTGAATCCATTAACGGTTCGGTTATAACCGTCAAGGCTGAAGATGTGTCCTACGGTGAGCTTGCGCAGGTTCAGACAAGCTTTGGCACCTCGCTCGCACAGGTCAATAAGCTGGATAGAGGGCTTGTTTCGCTACAGGTATTTGCAGGCGGACGCGGTGTTTCCACCGGTGATGAAGTACGCTTCCTCGGTCGGGAAATGCAGGTAAGCTTTTCCGATGATTTACTCGGACGTATCTTTAACGGTTCGGGAGAGCCGCGCGACCAAGGCCCGATGCTCAAGGATAATATGGTAGAAATCGGCGGTCCGTCTGTAAACCCATCCAAGCGTATTATGGCAAAGCGGATGATCAGAACCGGTATTCCGATGATCGACGTATTCAACACCCTCGTGGTTTCCCAGAAGCTACCGATTTTCTCAAGCTCTGGTGAACCCTACAACGAACTGCTCGCACGTATCGCAATGCAGGCTGAGGTTGACGTCATCGTACTCGGCGGTATGGGGCTTAAATACGACGACTACCTCTATTTTAAGGATACGCTGGAAGAAGCGGGCGCGCTGAGCCGTACGGTGATGTTCGTACACACTGCCGCCGACCCAACGGTAGAATGTTTGATGATCCCCGATATGTGTCTTGCAGTCGGTGAACAATTTGCACTCAAAGGCAAAGATGTCCTCGTCCTTTTAACCGATATGACCAACTTCGCCGATGCGATGAAGGAAATTGCCATTATACAGGAACAGGTTCCGTCAAACCGCGGTTATCCCGGCGACCTTTACAGCCAGCTTGCCGCCCGCTACGAAAAGGCGGTTGACTTTGACGATGCAGGTTCGGTTACCGTTCTTGCCGTTACCACCATGCCCGGCGACGACGTAACGCACCCCGTTCCCGATAACACCGGATATATCACCGAAGGTCAGTTCTATCTTAAACACGGACGCATCGAACCGTTCGGAAGTCTTTCCCGTCTCAAGCAGAACGTCAACGGCAAGACCCGCGAAGATCACCGTGCGCTCATGGATAATATGATCAAGCTCTATGCTTCCTACAAGGACACGCTTGAGAAAAAGTCGATGGGCTTTATGATGAGCGAATGGGACGGCAAGCTGCTGAAATACGGTGAGCTTTTTGAATCCCGCATGATGGATTTGTCGGTAAACATTCCGCTTGAGGAAGCGCTCGATAACGGATGGAAGATTCTTTCGTCCTGCTTTACTCCTGAGGAAACCGGTATTAAGTCCGATTTGATCAAAACCTTCTGGCCCAAGGATGCGCAGAACAATCCCTCCGCGGATTAATGCGTTTCCTTATATAGTAGAGGAATAGCGATGGCTATTAAACTGACGAAAAACGAGCTGAAAAATCAAAAAGAATCGCTCAAGATGTTCCAGCGGTACTTGCCGACGCTTCAGCTTAAAAAACAGCAGCTGCAAACCGAAATCCGCACGATTGAGATGCATGCAAAAGAGGTTCGGCTGAACCGAGACGCACTGCACAAGGAGTTTGAGCAGTGGATTGCCGTCTTCGGCGAAGCGGGAATCTTTACGCCTGAAATTCTCAAGGTGAAAGAAGTGCGTACTTCGACGGGAAATATTGCCGGTGTTTCGATACCGGTGTTTTCCGGGGCGGACTTTGAACGCAGTAGCTACGATCTTTTTACAACGCCGCTGTGGCTCGACATTGCCTGCGACCGGATGGAGCGGGTTTTATCGCTCGATCTTGAAGCCCAAATCCTCGATGAACAGGTTGCACGGCTCAACAACGAACTGCGTACCACAACGCAGCGTGTCAACTTGTTTGAAAAGGTAAAGATACCGGAAACAAAGCGGAACATCAAAAAAATTTCCGTGTATCTGGGAGATCAGCAGGTAGCGGCGGTTGTGCGCGGGAAGATTTCCAAGAAAAACTTGGAAAAGAACGCTCCTTCTGAGGAGGTAACGGCATGATTTTACCGATGAAAAAACTGACGCTCCTTGTGCTGGATTCTCAGAAAAAGGCGGCTTTAAAAACGCTGCGGAACTTCGGTGCGGTGCATATCGAAAAGGAAAACGCTTCAAGCGATACCTTGACGGAA
Organism: Treponema medium; assembly: GCF_017161265.1. Lineage (NCBI taxonomy): Bacteria > Pseudomonadati > Spirochaetota > Spirochaetia > Treponematales > Treponemataceae > Treponema > Treponema medium. The sequence continues at coordinate 261,092 of NZ_CP031393.1, forward strand.
TTGCAAAACACATACACGAGAGTACAGCAAGCGGAAGCATTGATTACCGAATCGCAGCCGAAAAAAGCTGAAAAAGCACAGACTGAAACGCTCACATTGAGCCGGAATGACTTATTGCAGGCAGTTGACGAGATTCTTGACCTCAAAGACCAAGAATCAAATACACGGGCTGCAATCAATAAGCTGACCGGCGACATCGAAGCATACAATGGTTGGGGCGATTTTGAGCCCAAAGATATACACAGCTTTGAAGAAAATGGCATCTATTTGACGATGGGTGAGCTTCCGGAAAAGTCATATACAGCATTGCCTGAAACGATTAAAACGGTACGGCTTGCAGGCGGCAAAAAAACAGTCCGCTTTGCGATAGTGTCCGAAACCGCAGATGTTCCTGCCGATTTGCCGTCCGATTTTAGTCCGCTTATTTTACCGGATATGCGGCTTTCGGCAATGCATACCGAAAGGGAACGGCTGCAAAAACAGCTGCCCTCATTCAAAGCAAAGATTGGGGCACGGACTGAACTGCTTGCACCGTTAAAGGCAGAGGCAAAAAAGCTTGCAAAAGAGATTGAGTTTGAAAGCGTCCGTGCCGGTATGGAAGTCATTCCGCTTGAAGAAGATACGGCAGCTGCCGGTTCTTCCGTAACGGTTAATGCGTCTGATGTGGGTAATACCGCTGCTGCCGTTTCCGGCAACGCAGCTACTGCGGCGGTCGGTGCCGGTAATGCTGCAAACGGTACTGCCGGGAATGCCGAAAAAGAGCCGATACGGCTTGCACGGCTTTCCGGTTATATCCTTGCTGAAAAACAAGCTGATTTTGCAGGGCTTGCAAAGGCAAACGGCTGGGCGTTTATTTCAGATGATCCTGCTGAAGAAGATGCCGTTCCGACTGCAATGCGGCATAACCGGTTTGTGCAGCTGCTTACCCCGTTGACGGACTTCCTCGGTACCGTGCCGGGCTACCGCGAACCCGATATTTCGCTCTGGTTCCTGCTCTTTTTCGGTATCTTCTTTGCGATGATTTTTGGGGACGCAGGCTACGGCGGTATCCTCGTGATCTTGTCGCTTATCGGAATCGTCAAAGCAAAAGCGAAGGAGCAGCCCGTTCCGCTCGCTATGCAGATGTTCCTCTACCTCGGTGTTCTAACTGTTATCTGGGGAACTGCAACCTGCAACTGGTTCGGCATCTCGGTGGAGTACATCCCCGCATGGATGAAAAATCTCTCCATACCGGCTATCTCGAATGTGACCGAGGAGAGTATCAGGAATGCTAACTTGATGCAGTTCTGCTTTACGCTCGGGCTTATTCAGCTGACAATCGGGCATATCATCTCGATTGTGCGGAATATCCGTTCTCCACAGATACTGGGACACATTGGCTCCATTGCGATGCTCTGCGGAATGTATGTTGTAGTGTTAAGCCTTGTCGTCAGCGCCGAGCGGTACCAGATTAACCAACCGGTACTGATTGCGGTAGGCGGCGGCTTTGCGCTTAACTTTATTTTTTCAAATTATCAAACCGGTATCGGGCAGAGTATTGTTGACAGCCTTAAAAATATCATCACGATGTTCTTAGGGGTGGTAAACGTCTTTGCCGATATTATGAGCTATATCCGCCTTTGGGCAGTCGGGCTTGCAGGTTCTGCAATCAGTGCGACAGTCAACCAGATGGCGGGGCCGGCGCTCGGCAGCTTCCTCATCTTTTTGGGTGTGCTGCTGTTATTCTTCGGACACGGTTTAAACTATATTATGAACGTACTCTCGGTCATCGTACACGGAGTGCGGCTTAATACCTTAGAGTTTTCAAACCATGTCGGGTTAACGTGGGCAGGGTTCAAATACGAACCTTTTGCGGAATAATTAAATAAGAAGAACAACTTCTTATCGTATAGATTAAACCTGTTTGGAAACTTCCGTTTCAGAACAGGTTACCTTGAAATGTGATGTTCAAAATCGTGCTATCTGTGCGATTTTGAACTCGTCGACCAGTTCGACAACGAAGTTATCGAACTGGTCTAGTATAAACTTGGAGGACTTCAATGAGTTTTGGTATGTTTGGTGCAGCAGCTGCACTCGGTATTTCGGCATTCGGATCGGCATTAGGGCTTGCTATCGCAGGACAGGGCACAATCGGAGCATGGAAGCGGTGTTATTTGAATAATAAACCGGCTCCCTTCATCCTCCTCGCATTTGCAGGCGCCCCGCTCACGCAGACTATTTACGGCTTCTTGCTGATGAACAAAATGCTTACTTCAAAAGCGGATCCGTGGTTCCTGTTAGGTGTCGGTGTTGCGTGCGGTCTTGGTATTGCAGCTTCCGCTATTGCACAGGGCAAGGCTTCCGCAGCAGGTTCTGATGCGCTTGCAGAAACCGGTAAAGGCTTCGGTCAGTACATCACTGTCGTCGGTCTTTGCGAAACCGTCGCGTTGTTCGTTATGGTTTTCGGACTGATTAACTGCTAACAGTGCTGCTTAAACGGATTTCGGCTTCTGCCGGAATCCGTTTTTTTTATTTTATGACTCGTGAGCCATAATCAGATTTCTTTTTAACAGCTCCGCATAATAAAATAGGCTATTCAACCATTCAAAGAAACATATCCGGTGTAAGTACCTTTTAGGGCTTTACACTTTAAACTTGCTTACTTCTGCAGCAAGTCCGGCGATACTCTCTTTATTACGCTGGGTGATTTGATTGACTTCCTGTACAGATGTATTGATATATGATGCACCAGAGGTCATTTCGTCCATACTGCCGGTGATAACACGGGTAAGGTCGTCAAGTATCGCCATTTCCTTTGCAGCTTTTTCACCGCCTTTCAGCATTTCCGAAGAACCGCTGTTAACTTCAACTGTAACCGTATTGATATTCTTAATTGCAGTAAGAACTTCTCTACTGGCATTTTCCTGTTCGCGCATTGCCTCGGTCAGTTGATTACTCATCATCTTAACCTGTTCCGACAGATTAAAAATAACATTGAATTTTTCTTCAACGGTATGAGCCGAAGCAGAAAGACTTTCGATTTCCGTACCGAACTGTTTAAGCGTCGTTGTAATAGTTTTTCCCTGCGTTGCCGAATCTTCGGCCAGCTTGCGGATCTCATCGGCGACGACCGCGAAACCTTTTCCCGCCTCACCGGCATGGGCAGCTTCGATTGCCGCATTCATTGCAAGCAGGTTTGTCTGACTAGCAATGTGTTGAATAACACCACTCGCCTCTATTAAGCTACCCGACTCTTCTGCAATTTTTTGCGTAATGGCATTGGAGCTGTGCAGCGTTTCTTTTCCGTCGGAAGTAGCAGAGGCGAGTGACTTTATCGATTCATCGGTTCGCTCCAAAGTCTTGGTAATCGAGGCGATATTGGCAACCATTTCTTCAATCGCCGAAGAAGATTCCGCAACGCTTGCAGCCTGAGTTGCAATACTGCCGTTTAGCTGTTTAATCGTTTGGATAATTTCTTCGATGGTCGCGGAAGTTTCGGTAACACTTGAAGCTTGCGTAAAAATCTTTCGTTTTACATCCTCAATATGAGTACTAATCTCATTCGCCGCTCCGGCAGTTTCGGACATATTTTGTGCAAGCTCGTCGCCTATCTTTGTCATTGCGCCGGCGTTTTTATCAACCGATTGAATTGCCGTTCTAATCTTCCCGATTGTTTCATTAAAATACTCGGAAAGATTGCGAATTTCATCCAGACCGGTTACCGGTAAGCTGACGGTTAGATCGCCTTCTCCCTGTGCAATATCTTTTAATGCAGTGGCTACACGTACAATCGGCCCGATAATCCGGTGCGACAACCAATACACTACGACAGCAGCAATAATTAGCATTGCTATCCCGATCAAATACATCCAACGGTTTAATGTACGAACATCGCTTAAAAACTCTTTTGCAGGAGCACGCAGCATCACTACCCAACCGGTCTCCATCTTCTTTCCTACGACAAATTGAGTTTCGCCGTTATACGAACCTGAACCGCTTACAACATCGTTTGAGTTAAAAACCGATTCGACAAGAGCAGATAACGAAGCCATATCTTTATCGTCAGTCGCAGCCTCAGTGATAGACGTTTTTGCAGTAACACGGCTAAAATCGGTATCACCGATAATGTTCCTACTAATTCCAACTATAAAGACGGAACCGCTCGTACCGACAGTAACTGTTTTACAAATATCGGAAAGATATTGACCGTCGATATCGATTGAAAAGAAACCGGTAATCCGCTTATCCTTGTCATACATGGGAATTGCATACGAGATGAGAAAAAGATCCTTGCCTGCTTGAAAAGGCTCGGACAAAAACGGTGTCCCGCTCATAACCGTACTGTACCACGATTGATTTCCGCAAAAGAAACTGCTACCATCAGCACGAATAAGGTTCCCGTCCATCCCTGCCATACCATAGTTCTTTACAGACGACTGCCGTTTAATCAGGAAGTCAATCTCCCGCAACCGGTCTTGAATACTTAAACTTTCATCAAACAGAACGGGGCTATCGGCAACACCCTCTAACCAGAAAGAAAGATTATCAATTTCATGATCGATTTTTTCAGCAGTTGTAACTGCTTTGCTTTGCAATAGCTCCATTACTTTTGCGGTAATTGACCGTCTGACAATACTGCCAGCTAAAACAGTCTGCAAAATTGATACCGTAACAATAAATATTGCAAAAATAATAATCAATCTTTTTTGCAAACCGAGTTGTTTCTTCATAGCTTCTCCTCACACTAAAACGAATATGGCCGTAAGGCAGTAGAACGATTATTAATTGCGTAACGTTTATTATCATTATCTACATATATTATGTCAATTATCCAAAAACTCCCAGCATCCGCATATTTTTTAACTTTTTTTCAAAAAGCATAAAAATTATTAGCCGAAACGCCGTTGATGTCACATAAAAAGGGTATGAACCTTACAAGATTTTATTACGGCATCAAGCGTATGCCGACCCTATTGTGTATGTTTGTTACCCTCTTCGGATGCGTTTCTATGCAAGTCCACGGACAGCAATCGCTTTTTGACCGTCTAACCAATGACCGTTTTATATTCGGTCTACAAAACGGCGAGGAATACGATACCGATGAAGATTCCGACACCGAGACGGAGGATGAATACGACTTCGATAAAGCTTCTGAAACCGGATCGGAAACAGGCGGCGGACAACAGACGGGCGAATCAACTGAGCAGCAAACGGATAAAGCGCTTACCCAACAGACGGACAAAGCTACCGAACGTCAGACAGGCAAAGAGACATCCGAATCGGACATTCGGCAAAACAATACGGCTGATACCAATTCGAAAGAGACAGCCTCGAAACACGACTATTTTTTCCGATATGTACACAGCGTTCACAAAGGCGCCCGAATTTCTGCCGGAATAAGCGGACACGGCTACATCGGCTATTTGCAGCTTGAATCACCAATGTCCGTACCCTACTTTGAACTTTCGGTGAGGAATTTCGGTGTCGGACTATATCCGCTTGCGGCCTTGCAATCCTCTTTTCCTGAAAAAAATATACCGACACTATTTCTCGGTGCAGGAAACCTAACCTTTGACAGTTTCTTAAAAGCGGCACATTTTACCGGCTTTTCAAAAACAAAAGCAAGCTACGGCGGAGTCAAATTTCCTCGAGAACAGTTTATCGGTATCGGGGGTGCGAAGAAGGCTGTTCAATATGGGATTGAAGTATACGGCAGCGGATGGAACGGAGTTTTTTTTGCAAGCCCCGAACCAAAGAAGCAGCGGATGCGCTACGGCATTATGGGCGGCTGGCGTATGAATCAGAAGAAAGCTGATATCAACTTTGCCGTTCAATACCTTACTACTTTTATGCCGGAATTGATTAGAGAGGTAAAAACATCTTCCGCACAGTCTGCAGGAGGAGGCGCTTCTGCGGGTCAACCGGCCGGTACTTCAAATACATCCTTAGATATAAACGGCGAATATACACGACAGCGCTATCACACGCTTTTCGGTCTTAATGCCGTTTTTACCCATCCGATTGTCTCGTTTTCAACGACCGGTTTTTGCAGCTATGCGGCAGACAAAACCGTTTCCGGTGCGGTACAAGCCGAAATCGATGCTTGGTACCGGTATGCGGGTATACGAACCGGCGGCAGCTATACCGGAGCGCGTGCCGTTAACTGGGATGGAAAACAGCAAAACGAACAAGTTACCGCTTTTATTCAGCCGCACTTTAAGATCGGTCTTTTCTCTCTGTTCGCGCTCTATGGGTTCAGTATGGAAGATAGAACAATGCTGCATAACGGCGGGCTTATTACACAGGTAAAACATAAAGTGATTCGTTGGAAGGCAAGCTGGGATTACCGCAATGAGCTGCATACAATTAAAACGGAAATAACGTGCATAAGCCAACCGAAATGGTTTAACGGCGTTCAATGGTTCCAAAAAGCAGCTGCCGGAGCTTCGGTCGAATTGCAGGATAACAACGTTAATCCGTTTATCTTAAAAAAGTATGCTGTCCATATAAATGGTCATTTCTGCATTACCAATGGCGTTTTTTGCGGTATCAACGGTTTATTTTCCCAAGCAATACTGAAAGAAGAAAGCGAAAATGAGCGCTTCATATACCTGCAAAGTCCTGTGTACGGCGGCGGCGTATATGTCAGTTTTAAACGGAACGGTATCGGAAAGATACACTCCGGCAAATTGGAAGTTTCGGTGAAAAATGAAAAACCGTATTTCGACATCAAACTGGGATATCAGATTCGAGCGGCAAACGTATCAGCTACTTTTTAGCCGCGTCCGCAGAATAATGAGGCTACAATCTTCTGAGCAACGGCAGCGCAATCCAAGTCGGTCGTATCGATGATGAGGTTGCAGCTTCTGCGGTACAGTTCGGTGCGGCGCACATACAATTCGGTAAACAGCTGTTGAGCTTCCGCTTTTTGAGCCACAGGCAGAAAGTGTAAAAATGCTGGATAATAGCCTGTTTGCAGCGCATCATGTGTCAAGCGTTCAAAAAGCACCGCTTCCGTTGCATAAAGGAACACCCGCAGCGGTATCGCTGCAACAATTGCAAATGCTTCGGCGTTATCGCAGATGCCGCCGCCCGCCGCAATGACAGCGCCGTTTTCGGCTGCTGTACCCTGCCCGTTCTCAGCAGCACCGTCGGTTCGCAGCGGCAGAGGCATTGGTTGCTGTAACGGTTCGGACGCGGATAGCTGCGGCTCGACTGTGGATAACTGCAACTCAGGTGTGGGCAACAGCCCCCCTACTGCAAAGTTAAGACCGCAGCATTCACGCAAAGCGGCAGCTTCCGCAGCGTGCAGAGCAGATAAACCCGTTTGACGGTAAAGCTCCCGCGGCGTTAAACCGGTACGGATACGAATAAGCTCATCGGTGTCGTAAAAGGAGCAGCCGAGCTGTTCGGCAAGGTTCTGCCCTACAGAGGTCTTTCCTGCACGGCTCAGTCCTAAAAGAATCATAGATTTACGACTATCGATACCGCTAGGCGCTTAACGGACACGGTGAAGGACAATCGGGTTCGGGCGGCGTGATAAAGCGCAATAACATTTTCAGCTTTTTAATTGCAGCGGGGAGCGCAATCCGCAGCGGGCGAGGATGCGTATCATCGGGGTTCAGTGCCAAAAGACTTGACGAAGCGGCGCCCATGTACGGCGGAACAGTTCCGAATAACCGCATCATCTCTTCCTGCCCATACTGATGCCCCGTTTGGACATCTTGCACCATATCTGTCCCGTTGATAGGGGTACCGGTAATTCCGTTTGCTGCATTACCGGCAACTGCGGAAGGTGCCATATACCGGCATGGCTTCCAGCGGATACACCCGTCTTTACCATGATCACCTGAAAAGCCGAATAACCGGCATATCAGACATCGACCATCGTACACTGTGCAGTGATACGGGCTTTCAGGGTCAAACAGAACACAGCCGTCTCCTCCGATAGAAGCATCACTGTCCGCTTCCGCAATACGGTCAGCCCGCTCAGTTTGATTTTCCATCATCCAGGCTGCAAGATATAAGGCTTCCGCCTCGTATACTTCAGGTTCAAAATGAACGCAACAGCTGCCGCAGCCGTCAGGGCACTGCATGGGACTCTTTGCCTTCCATATTTTTTGATCTGCGTCTATATCATTATACAACGAATCAACTGCCATCAAAAGATTATAGATCACAGTACCCGCAAATTTTTCTGCTTCTTTTATCATACCGTAAATTCTTTTACCTTATTCGCTAATATCTCGATACTCTCTTTATTTTTTTGTACCAGATCATTTACTTCTACCACAGCATTATTTATTTGAATAGTACCGGCAGACATTTCGTCCATGCTGTTGGTAATAACCTGAGTCAATCCGTCCAGTTTATTCATCTCACGTGCAACTTCTCCGCTGCCCGAAAGCATTTCCGACGAACCGGCTTTTACCGTAGTAGTGGTAATATTGATATCTTTAATCGCACTCAATACTTCTTTATTCGCATTCATCTGATCTTGCATAGAACGTGTAATAAAGTCTTCCTGATCGGAAATTCGGGTAGCAAGTTCATATACCTTATCAAAGGTCTGTTCGGCGCCGTTACCGGCAGTTATCAGAGTACGAATGATTTCGATAGACTCTTTCAGAACACCGCCGATTTGCTTTCCTTGTTCATTTGATTCTTCCGCAAGTTTACGGATTTCATCGGCAACAACCGCAAAGCCTTTTCCGGTTTCTCCCGCATGTGCGGCTTCGATAGCAGCGTTCATTGCGAGCAAGTTTGTCTGACTTGCAATATTCTGAATGATCACACTCGCTTCCAAAAGAGCATCTGAGCGTTCCGCTATTTGCTGAGCTACCGAGTTTGCCATCTTAGCGCCATTTTTCCCATCACGGGTCATCGAATACATCTCTTTTATCAAATCATTATTCTTTTCAAGCGTTTGCGTAATAGTAACGATATTTGCAGCCATTTCTTCAACTGCAGAGGAAGACTGGGTAACGGCATTTGCTTGTACTGTAATGTCTGTATCAAGTTCTTGAATTTGTTCAATAATGTTTTCAACAACATTGCCCGTTTTTTGAACACTTGAAGCTTGAGTTTTCGCTTGCCGTTTAATACTTTCTACATTTGCACTAATTTCGTTTATCGCACTTGCCGTTTCAGCCATATTATTGTAAAGATCATCTCCCACATGCTGCATCGTCTTCGATTCATGGATAAGCGAATTAATCATACCGGCAACTTTATCCATTGTCGTATTAAAATCGATCATCAAACGACCTATTTCATCATTTTTCTTAATATAAAATCGCCCTGTCAGATCGCCGGATGCCATTTTTGTAAAGATGAGCTGCAACTTTCGAAAATACCCTTTTAGGCGTCTGGAGACCCAGAAAATAAGCCAGAAAAATATCATCAGCATCCCTGTTCCAACGGCAGCCATGCTAATAACAATTCGGTAAAAACTTTCCAATATCTCACTATTTTGCATCAACATCGCTATTTTCCAGCCCAATTCATCGATTGAAAAGACACGTACCCGCCATTGCACATTATCGATAGTAACAACTTCCGTTCCGATACCGACATTCTGGAAAATTTTTAGATATGCATTACCTGTATTATCCTGTTTTGTAAACACTAAATCCCGATGCATCGGATCAGCTAAAATAGTACCATCGTTTTGAAACAACATTACATATCCTGTCTTGCCGACCTTTATCGAATCAATAAACGAAGTAAGTTGCTCAAGTTTTACCTCAACACTCACACATCCAATAAATTCTTTTGCCGGTGATAATACTCGCCGAGAAAAACAGATAACAGACGCACCTATTGTTGACATATAAGCGGGTGTTACAATGGTATCACCGTCGGCAGCTTCTGCTTGTCGGTACCATGAACGCTTCCGAGGATCATAACCGGCGCTCATACTCCCGTCCCAAGAGGTTGCATAGCCACCCCATTTTGATCCGAAATATACTTCCGCAGTATCGGGATAACTTCCATGAATGCGCTTAAACAGCGTTACCATTTCCTGCTCCGTACTGCCTTTTTGCGTATTTTTTACGATAACGTCTTGTTTTGCAGCTATATAGCTATTAATTGTTTCATCGGCGGCCTGTACCGTAGGATGGTCTGCAAGCATTTTTACCGTATTTTTATTATTCTGTATGAACAAGTCGATCATTTGCTCTATAAGCGAAAACTGATGAGATGAAGTTTGATCATATTGCCGTATATTCAGTTGATATACTTGAAAACCGATTATGGCACAAGCGCATATTATTAAAATACACAACGTAACGACACCGGCGAGTAAAATTTTAGTACGCAGGGACATATTCTTTTTTCTCGTATCCATTTTTTCTCTCCTCAATAACAATTAAAAAATACTTAAATGAAGGAACCTATTTTCCAAATAATCCTCGCTGCCCTGCTTTAATCCATTTGCCGGGCATACGCGATAACGCAGGCTGGTTTATTTGTGCAGCCAACCATTCGGTATAAAGCGCATTGTCTTCTCCCTCAAGGCGAACAAGCATTGTTTGCAAAAGAGCATTTTCTTCCTGTGCAAGCGTTGCCACACTTGCCTCCGCCATCCTTACAAATGCCCCGGAAGCAGCGGCAACCGGTATATTCCCGCATAAAGGAGAGACATCTCGATGTACGAATATTAGTTTTCCTGATTTTTTATGAATAAAATACCGCATAAACGTATAGGCCAACTGTATATTTGCAGTAATCAATTCGGTAACGATCTTGTCGGCATGCAATACACCGGTATTGGAATATAATTCGGTATATGCAGGTGCATCAAAGATCAGCAGTGCAGTTTCAATATTCAACTGTAACGTTTTAAATTGGAGCGGTAAAGATTGAAGAGAAAATACGGATTGGCGGTTCCATAATAGTACAGGGCCTATCGTATTCTCCGGTTTTTTTTCTTTTGTCCGTTCGGCATCGGAAATAACGATTACACGCTGCCCCTGTACTCGTAAAAAATCAGCTAAGCTTAACGAAAAATTTAAACGATCGTCTGTTATCAGTATATCAGTACTCATAGCTACCAGTATATACCGAATAAATAAAAAATCAAATAGCGGAACCGCCTTTTATCCGCACACCCTATTCGATTAAGGTTGCCTCCACCATATAGCGGAAGGAATCACCCGCAGCGGAATATTCTTTTTTTTCGATGATAAAAATAATAGCGCGGGATGTGTCATCCATCAATATCTTTTTAACGGCATAATTTTTAACACCGCTTCTGACATAATCGGGACGACCGACTTCTTTTTTTACCTTGGTTCCATTCGGTTTTGTTTTTTCCACCGTTAAATAGAATGAACTTTCGGTTTTTGATTTTTGTTTTGTGTTCAGTACAACCGTATACTCGTCACTGGTTTGGAAGTCACGGAAGAATAGTGTTTGATTCCCTTCAGTTGCTTCTGTTTGCGCATAAAGAACCCGTCCCTGCCGTGTTTCGGAAATTCCCCATTTACTCAGTGAAACCTGCGCTCTATTCTGCAGTGCAAGGAAAGTCGCTTTACTCTCTTTGCCTTCCGTTTGCTTTGAGGGAGATGTCCTGAAAATACCGTTAGGGAGAAAGGTATTGGCACCTACATCGACAGCATAAATTTCAGCATACGCACGGTAGGTTTTATCCTGTAAACCGTGCTGACCGAATGCAAACTTTGTTCCATCAGCTGAAAAACCTAAATTAACAAAGTTTGCAATATCTCCTGCATAAACGGCAGCAGAAAAGACCGCCATGATAATTATCATATAAAGTTTCCGCATAACAACTCCTGCGCATGAAGAATCCGTAAATTACGTTTCTATACTACTATACCTTTATCGGAATATAAAATGCAAACTTTAAAAAGGGAAATCAAAAACAGAAGTTTAGTTGAGCGTTAGGCATAGTATATACTGCAATCGTCCGGTGATGAGGCTTAGATAATCAACATTAAAGAAGCAAAAATAGATAATTTACAATTAAGAATTCTTAATTCTTTAATTGTGAATGATGCGTTACCTATTCTGCTGCCGCCAGAGTGTAAGCTGTTCTTGTATCAGTTCTTTACTTTCTTCCAAAACTTTTAACTGAGCTTCTTTTGTTGTAGGGGCAGGATATATTTTAAGCACTTTCACGCGGTATGCACCTCCGCGCAGGTTAGTCGCAAGCCGTGTTACCGAAGAAATATTCCATCCGCCGTCAACTGCAGCAACAACTACCGGCATAGAAGCCTTAGATAAGAACCGCCGGAATCCTGCCGAATGAAAAGTCCCGACTTTACCATCCTTTGACCGTGTACCTTCGGGAAATAAAATCGGTATCCAATTGTTGCGCACTACCCGCTGCGCGAATGAATCCATTGCCTGCATCGCTTGACTGGGACTGCCGGTACGCCGCACAAGGCAATGCCCATCGCTTTTGAGCATAACAGAAACCAATGGTACATGGTCTGCAAGTTCTTTTTTCGCAACAAACCGAACCCGCTTTCCGCCAAGATAGTTCATATACACAACAATATCCAAGATGCTTTGATGGTTGGAAATCAGTAAATACTGTTCCGGCAGCTGCGGTACAAGAGCATAATCGCCTTTAAAGCGAAAATTTAAATAAGTAGAAAAAATTGAAAAAATACGGTGAGCGACAACGGTTGAAATATGCGCATTGATTTTTTTACACCACGGCCGGTGTACAGCATAAGCAATACGGTTTAATAACGCCCATCCTGCTATAGCGTTGATACAGCATAATAGGCAAAAAATTCCAAGCATAGAATCCCCGTCAATACAAAAAATTTTCGACAGTATATACTATTTCTTCTAAAGATGCAAAGCATTGTTTTGTCGGAGGAATACTGTCGATAAAAATTCTCCCGTACTGCTTAACAAGCGCTCGCTTGTCGAGCAGCGTTACAATGCCGCGGTCGGTTTGCGAGCGCATCAGGCGGCCGAAGCCCTGCCGGAATTGTACGACTGCTTCGGGGACGCTCAGCTGCATAAACGAGCTGCCGCCTCTTTTTTCGATGGCATCGGCACGGGCGCGGAAAAGCGGCGCACTCGGCACGGCAAAGGGTAGTTTTACCAAAATGACATGGCTGAGCGCCTCTCCCGGTACGTCGATGCCTGCCCAAAACGAGGCGGTCGCGAATAAACTGCTGTCAATATGTTCCTTAAAGGTTTGCAACAGCCGGCTGCGGTCGTCCTCTCCCTGCTGCAACAGCTCCATATCAGGCAGCTGCATGCGGGCGTACGCACAGGTTTGTTTTAACGACTCGTAAGAAGTAAACAGGACGAGCGTTTTTCCTCCGGTCATTTCAATCAATTTGGTAACGGCGGTATTCACGAATTGCTGAAACTGCTCATCGTCGGGAGCAGGCGCATCGGTCGGGATATTCAAGAGTACATTTTTGTCGTACGGAAAAGGTGATTCAAAGGTACCGGTGCGTACCGGCTTGTCGGAAAAAGGATGCAGGCCGACCCTGCCCAGCCAATACGAGAAGCTCGTGCCGATTTTCAGCGTTGCGGAAAGCGCAATGACGGTATCAAAGGGCGTGAATACCGCTTGCCTCAGCAAACCCGACATATCCACCGGCGTTTGATTAAAGTACGGAACTTCTCCTACGGGACTTTGGTATTTTTCTATCCAAAACACGTAATCAGGCAGTTCCTTCCATCGAAAAAAATTTTCGAGCGTTTCGGAAATGTCTTGCAGCCGGTGCAGCGCGAGCGAACCTTCCCGCACCGCTTCTTCATACGGAGAACCTTCGTCCGGTTCGGCATTGGTAATCAGCACTGCGAGTTTGACATTGAGGATATTCAGCTCCGCATAAAAATCCTTGCACGCGGCAAGCAGCGCCGCCGTCTTTGATGCCGGTACTTGTGTAAAACCGAGACTGCTCACATTCCCGCAAAACGAGAGCGCCCGTGCTTCCAGTGCGGAGTAAGCCGTTTGTGTTTTTGCAAGAGCCGCGATAATAGCCGGCATCAGTTCAGCTTTAGTAGAAACCGCAGTGATTTTTTCGAGGCAGCCGGCGGCTCTTCCCTTTTTGGTACGGGAAAGCGTTGTAATACAGCGGGTTAAATCATAGCGGGAAAAGGTACGCGAAAAAAATCCGCTTGCCGCCTCTTCAATCGTATGCGCCTCGTCAAAGATGATTGCATTAAAGGACGGCAGAACGGCAGTTGAGGCATACCCTGCCCCTTCTTTCCTGCTGGCAAGATCGGCAAAGAGCAGATGGTGATTAACAATTAAAAGCGCCGCCTTTTCCGCCTTTTTGCGCAGCTTCATCACAAAGCAGTCGGTATAAAAAGGACAACGCTGCCCAAGACAGTTATCCGATTCGGAGCAAATCTTTGACCATAGCCCTGCGGCGGGCATAAACGGGAGTTCGGATCGTGCGCCGTCTTTGCTTGTTTGCGCCCATTTTTGGATAGCAGCCAGCTCTTCCGCTTCCTGACTAAAGAGATCCGGCTCCTGTATCGTTTGCATAAGCCGCCGCAAGCAGAGATAATTCTGCCGCCCCTTAATGAGCACCGCCTGCGGCTGTTCCGATTGTTCGCCGCATCCACCGAGTATTTTTAAGGCGTCGGGAACATCCTTATCGATGAGCTGATGCTGTAAATTGATGGTACCGGTGGAGATAACGATACGAACTTTGTTGGCAAGCGCCCATTCAAAGGCGGGCAACAAGTACGCTAAACTCTTCCCGACGCCGGTTCCCGCTTCAAAGACGCCGATTGCGCTATCGTTAAAACAATGCGTTATTGCGCGGGTAAGGTCGAGCTGAGGAGGACGTTCTTCATAGTGATCAAAAAAAGACGCAAAGCTGCCGGTTTCTTCAAGATATCCGGCTATTTTATCGGCATTAAGGCGGTGATATACTCGTTCCTCCGCTTCATCTTCGTAGTGCATAAAGGCTTAGTCGCGCAGCCATTCTACCGTTGCGGTATCGTATTTAACGCTGATAATGGCCGTTTCATTGTATTGAATCTGCGCATCGACCTTTGTACCTGAAAGAATTTTTTTATCGGGGGATACCAAAAAGCGCCACTGCGGAGGATTGGTTTTTTGCACTGCCTGACGGGCAATCTCATCGGGTAAATTGAGGAATTGGCGGGGCTGCAAACTGCCTTTTTGCGTTACCAGCAAGTATCCGTTATCTATTTTTAAATCGAGCGAGACGGACACGCCGCTTGAAAATACCGCCATTCCGCGGCCGCCGCGCAAGATCATCACGCGGTCAAGCCCCGGTTCCCCTTTCCATGAACCGGCGAGCGAATCAACGGTTTCGATGTATCCGAACTCCGTATTCTGCGCAGTTTGCGGCAGGGAACGTGCAAGCTGTTCCAGCGGAACCGAAAAGTCAAAGAGATTGAACACTAACAGCCGGGAATCAAGGAGGATTTTGCTAATATTATCGTATACTTTTGAGATAATACGGGTAAACTGATCTTTTCGCCCCTTTAAAATAAGCTCAAGTTTGATTCCCTCCGGAACCTCTTCCAAGGCGCCGAAAAAAATATAATCAATAGCCGGATCATTCGGGAAATCAGCCGGTACGGACTGGTTCCGCAAATCAAAGATAGTATATGCTTTAAGTTCTTTAATAAAAGAAAAGACAAGATTATCGACCGTTTGAGCAGTTTGTTCAGATATTGCAGGAGCTTGTAATTGGTAGACGGCAACGCCCGGCAACGCTGAAAGCGCCGGCGGCAGGCTGATAAGCAGAAAGAGAAGCGTTATATATACTTTCTTTGTTCCTCTGTATTTCATTGCTCGTTATCACCTGTTTTTTAGCTGCAATTCTCGTTGCATATCCCGTTTAATATCCCGCTCTTTTATGTCAGCCCGTTTATCAAACTGCTTTTTTCCTTTACAGATGCCGAGCATAACCTTAATCCGTCCCCGTTTTAAGTAAAATTCCAGCGGAATAAGCGTATAGCCTTTTTCTTCCGTTTTTCGGGTCAATCGTTTAATTTCATCTCTATGCAACAGCAGTTTCTTAGGACGGTCGGGATCATGGTTAAATATTGAAGAATAAACGTATTCCGAAATATGAAAATTCTTCAGCCATACCTCATTCCGTATAATTTCGGCAAACGAGTCGGGGAACGAAATGCGCCCGTCCCGCACCGATTTTATTTCGGTACCTTGCAGCGCAATCCCACATTCTATTGTTTCTTCGATAGAATAGTCAAAATGCGCTTTTTTATTTTTTGCGATAATTTTTATCGGCTCTCCGTCCATTAAACTCATTATATTCATCTGAAAATACTTGTCAACGTAGAAACAAAATGGTACTGTATTTACAAAAGGTATTCCGATATCATTATTCAAATATGCGGCATCACCGGTAAAATAGGTTTTTTATGTTTTTTCAACGGTACAAATTTACTTCATATACTGAACGGCGGGAAAAGCGGTTTAAAATTATCCGTATCGCTTTTATTGTTTTCTTACTTTTTATACTGTATCAGCTTATCAGCTCGTATATTATCGCCGCGTATCGAATTCAAGCGGATACGATGCAGCCGACTTTTTCTTCCGGTGATATGATTATCACTACCCCTTTTTATTCCACTCAAAAAGATATTGAACGGGGTACGCTCGTAATGGTCGAACCGATTGCAAGGCCGCATCAAAATTTCTTTGAAAAAACGGTGCAAAAAATCGTTGCTTTTTTTACCTTCCAGCTGGTCAATCCCTTTGCAGCTAATCAGCCGTCGCAAGCAAAGCCTTTTGTCCGACGTGTTGTCGGCATCCCCGGCGATACAATATATATGGAAGGTTTTGTGCTGCATATTAAAACAAAGGACGGCGGACATTTCTTAACCGAGTTTGAAGTAACGGAAAACGACTATAATGTCAAAACTGAAAACCTGCCGGAAAACTGGGATACCACACTGCCGTTCTCAGGCGCTTATCCCGAAATTACGCTCAAGGAGGGGGAATACTTTGTGCTGTGCGACAACCGGATTGCCTCAAGCGATTCCCGCCTCTGGGGGCCGTTACAGACGGCAACACAGATTAAAGGACGCATCCTGATGCGGTATTGGCCGTTCTCCCGTATCGCGCTTTTCTAAGCTGAAACCGTGAAACCGTCCGGTCTTTACATTCATATTCCTTTTTGTACACAAAAATGCCGCTATTGCGATTTTTACTCGTGTGTAGGGTTTAATACCTGCCGTTCCTCAGATGCGATCGGCGCTGTAACAAAAACACAAAAGGCGGAATTCCGGCCATACCATCCTAATCCTCAATTTATCGAACGGATCCTGCAGGATGTCCGTTTTTTTAAAGAGCGCTCTGCTATTGAATCATGGAAAACCGTCTATATCGGCGGCGGCACGCCTTCGCTGCTGCACCCCGATGATATTCGTACACTTGCTGCAGGAATCTGTGAAAGACAGAAACAACCGGTTCAAGAATTTACAATAGAAGCAAATCCTGAGGATATTCATCCCGAATGGCTCGCAGCCTGCAGCGAAGGCGGCATCAACCGGCTTTCCATCGGCGTACAGACTTTTGATAACAACGTACTTGCTGTAAACGGACGTCGCGGTTCAAAAGAAAAAACGATAGCAGCTTTGGAGACGATAAAACGCCGATGGCAGGGTGAACTTTCCTGTGATTTAATTGCGGGATTAACAGGACAGACCGCGGCAAGCCTTGCCGACGATGTACAGCGACTGATAGACTACCGTATCGAGCACCTCTCCCTCTACGGGCTGTGCAGCGAAGAGCCGCTCCCTGATACCCGTGAAGATTTTATTTCCGAGCTTTTACGAGAGAACACCGCTCTTTTAGCCGAAAACGGGTATATCCGGTATGAGGTGTCGAATTTTTCGTATCAGGATAAGCACCGTTCCCTTCATAACCAAATCTATTGGAATATGGAACCATACACCGGAATCGGCCCTGCTGCCTGCGGCACTCTGATATATGAAGATAGTGGCGGCAGATTTATCGCAGCGGAGCGTTTTGAAGGGGTCAAAGATATTAACAGATGGATGACCGCAGCCGACCGTACTTCGGTATATTCATACGAACATATCGATCGAAATACTTTTTTGGAAGAGGTTCTGCTGATGGGATTCCGGCTTTCGGAAGGGATTAACCGAGAGATATTTGCACGGCGATTCGGTGCGGATATTACCGCCTTTATCGGAGAAACCCTCCGCCGCTGGGAAAAACACGGGCAATGCCGCATCGAATCTCATCGCGTATATCTTACAGAAGAAGGTATGCTCTTTCTTAACCGCTTTTTAGTCGATGCGCTTTCGGAACTGGATACAAAAGCACAATGCCCTGCCGGAAAGTGGGATACCCTCTCTCTTCTCTGTCCACAACCTGCCGGAAAGCCTCTTGACCTCGACGGTTAATCATTGTTATTCTATGTGCTATGACAGAAGCGGATAAAATAGCGCTGATAGATTTGGATGAAGAAGATTACGATACTGTGTTAGCTTCGGATATTGTCTTTGACGGGATCATTAAGTTTGAGAAGCCCTTTATGATAAAGGGTACCGTACAAGGAACCATTCAATCTTCAAGCGATTTAATGATTAGCGAATATGCAAAAGTAAAGGCAAAGATAAACGCAGACCGCGTTATTATTAAAGGCGAGGTCATCGGTAATGTTACCGCTACAACCTCAGTACATGTATTTGCCTCAGGGAAATTAACCGGTGATGTAACGGCGCCCGAAGTAATACTGGATAGCGGTTGCTTTTTCAGCGGCATTTGTACGATGAATCGGCACTAGAGGTCTTGAGAACGTGGTTGCTTTCCGCAAAAGATTTCCGGCAGGAATCGTATTAAGTTTTTTAACTATCTTTTTTCCCTATTATATTCATGCACAAATTCATACACAAAAAGATGCTGATGCACTGGTATTATATCGTGAAGGTCGCTATAAAGAATCCGCATCGGTGTGTTTAAGCGAAATAGAACGGATGCCGCGCAATATTGACAGCTATGTGGTGCTGACATGGGCGCTGCTTGCCGATGAACGCTATCAGGAAGCGGCTGACTGGATCGTCAAGGGACGAGCCGTTTCGCAATATGATCCGCGGCTTATTGAAAGCCATGCACAAGCGCTCTATCACCTTGGAAGAAACGAAGAGAGCCTGCATCTCTTTGAAGATTATATCGCCTATGCGCCTAACGGTACGAAGGTAAGCGGGGTGTATTATCATATTGGAGAATTGTATTTACGTATGGCAAAATACCGCCATGCCGATATCGCGTTTTCTACGGCTATCCGGTTGGAACCGCTCAATAGTGTGTGGTGGACAAGGCTTGCCTACTCACGGGAGCAAGCAAAAGAATACAGGGCGGCACTGGAGGCGTATTCATCAGCCTTGCAGCTGAATAAAAATTCAACCGATGCTCAAAAAGGTTATGAGCGCGTACTGCACCGTTTTTAATCCGCTGCAATGTTCTCTCTTTTTCATGCCTCCTGATTGAGGGTTCCCTTCATTACTATGAATGTTCAATTATGTTCAATACGAATTGAAACGCTTGGGTGCAGGCTTAATCAAACGGAAGCGGAATCCTTTGCTGCGCTGTGTACCGATGCGGGATTTTCAATCTACACCGGTCATACCGATTATGCAGGGTACGCAAGTTCAGGGCATACCAGTGCAAATGATAAGCCCCTGCACAACAATCCTGAAACACCGAACGGTACTCATACGCTACTCACCGACGTCGCATCGGCTGAAACAACCAACACTTCAAACGCAGCCGAAGCCGCGGCTCCTATCCGGTTATCTTCCGTGCTGCCGCCCGAACAGACGGTACTCTGCTTTGTGAATACATGCACCGTAACCGGCAAAGCGGAACAAAAGGCGCGCCGGCTAATCAGATTACTGGTGAAGACACACCCCCATGCCGTTATTCTGGTAACAGGCTGCTATGCTCAACTGGAAGCGGCGGAAATAGAAGCGCTGCACCCCCACATACTCGCGTTCCCCGGGCAGCAAAAAGATTTATTAACCGAAATACCGGCATACCTTGCAGAACTTGTTCGCGACAGCGCTTATTTTGATACAGCCTTTTTTTTGAGCGCAGTGCGTGCTTATCTTACCGGTTTGAGGGACAAGGTTCCGCAACATACACAGAACAAACCGATACAAAACTCATCAGTACAAAATATATTCATACACGGCACACAGGAGAACCGGCTATTCGCACTCAGTTCCCCGCATTTTTTATTCCACTCACGCGCACTGCTGAAAATTCAGGATGGCTGTAATGCTGCCTGCGCTTATTGCAGGATACGGCTTGCGCGGGGTAAATCCGTGTCGCTGCCCGCCGCCGAAGTCCTCGAACGGCTGCGCTGCATAGAGAAAACCGGTGCTCGTGAAGTAACGCTGACGGGTGTGAACCTGTCGCAGTACCGGAGCGAAGCCGGAGACTTTGCCGATATGCTCAAACTCATACTGGAAAACACTGCGATGCGTATCCGCATTTCGAGCCTCTATCCCGACAGGATAGATGAGGCGCTTGTTCCGTTGCTGGCGCATCCGCAGATTTGCCCCCACTTCCACCTTTCCGTACAATCGGGCAGCGATACCATCCTTAAAGCAATGCACCGAGGTTACAGAAAAGCGACCATATACCAAGCGGTTTCCGAACTCCGCCGTGTAAAGGACAATCCGTTTATCGGTGCGGATATCATCGCCGGTTTCCCCGGTGAAACGGAAGCTGATTTTGAGGAAACCTACCGGATGTGCCGCGAACTTGAGTTCGCAGGAATACATGCGTTTCCCTTTTCCGCCCGCCCGGGAACAGAGGCGTGGAAAATGCAGCCAAAAGTACCTGAACGGATTGCAGGTCAACGGGTAAAAAAGCTGAACGAACTGGCGGAAACGCAATCCGCATCATATTTACAGGCATGGGATGGAAAACTGATATGCGGGGTTGTCGAAGCGCCGCGCAATGGACAGCAAACCGTTATCACGGAAAATTATCTTTCGCTGCCTTTAATACGGGATTCTTTACAGGAGCGTAATTTGCACGGCGGCGAATATGTCCATATACGAGTTCAGGGAAAGAATGCGGTATTGACGGAAATTATCTCCGGCTCGCACAGATAAAGATGTTGGAATAGATAATAACAAAGGAATGTAAGGAAGATAAGTGTTTAACAAGGCAGCATACGCACAGACCGGAGACAAAACTTCGGAGACTACTTCCCCGCACCGAAGGCATATTTGATTGTTTCGGCGAGGTTTTCTACGCGGGTAATGCCTTGCATTGCAGGTTCGGGTTCGTCGCCGTCGCCGGCGGCTGCCGGGACATAGAGTTGGGTAAAGCCGAGGCTCTGCGCGGTTTTAATCAACGGCTTTAAGCGGCGCACCGGTCTGATTTCACCGGCAAGACTGAGTTCTCCGATAAATGCTTCGTTTTTATGCGCAGGAATATCCGTTCGCGCAGAGTAGAGCGCAAGCGCCAAAGCCAAATCGATAGCCGGTTCCCGCAGCCGGATGCCGCCGGCGACATTGATATAAATATCTTGATCGGAGAACCGCAAGCCTATCCGTTTTTCCAGTACGGCGGCGACACGGCTGACCCGTGCGGAATCTATCTTATCGGAGAACACCCGCGTCATAGTGCCCTTAGCGGGTACCGTAAGCGCTTGAATTTCTACCATAAATACGCGGCTGCCTTCAAACACCGGTACGGTTGCAGACCCGGCAGGCAGCTCGCCTTGCCGCTGAATGATAAACAGCGCGGCGGGATCCTGTACGGCGGCTAAGCCTTTTTCATCCATCCTGAAAATTCCCAGCTCATCCACCGAACCAAAGCGGTTTTTAAGGGCGCGGAGGAACCGCACATCATCTTCGTTCCGCTCAAAAGAGATAACGGTATCGACCATGTGCTCCAGAACCTTCGGCCCTGCGATGACGCCTTCCTTTGTTACATGAGCGGTAAGAAAGAGCGCAGCGTCCCGCTCCTTTACCCACTGCACCAATTCGTTGGCGCAGTATTTGAGTTGATTGATCGTGCCCGGGATGGTGCCTGCCTGCGGGGAAAAGAGCGTTTGTACCGAATCGATAATGACGATAAGCGGGTTGAGATTATTCAATACTTTTTCGATATTTTCCACCGAATTGGTACAGAGCAGTTCGATATTTTTGAGCGGAACACCGAGCCGGTCTGCACGGCCGCGTATCTGACCGGCGGACTCTTCACCGGATACATAGAGCGTCCGCTGCCCTACGGCTCCGGCTGCTGTGGCAGCTGCCGCTTGTAAGAGCAATGTTGACTTTCCGATACCGGGTTCGCCGCCGATTAATACCGCCGAGCGCTTTACCGCACCATCGCCGAGCACCCGATCGAATTCCGAAATGCCGGTTGTAATGCGGACGGTATCGTGCACCTCCACCTGTTCAAGCGGGATGGGATGCGCTTCGTCCGTTTGCCGCACGGCAGCGGCGCTCGAAGCAAAGCCGGGGGTAAAGTCCGCTTCTTGGAATTGCTCCTCAAAGGTATTCCATTCGCCGCAGCCCGGACAGCGTCCGAGCCATTTCGGCTGACTGTACCCGCATGAGCTGCACCGGAATATCTGCCCGCCGGCCTTCTTTTTTGCCATCCCCTTCGTTACCTATTCATCGTTCCGTTCGGAAAGGGTAAGCGTCAGTTTTACGGTCTTATTTCCGCGGAGCACCGTTACGGCGATGCTCTCATTCGGTTTTTTATCTTCCAAAACAGCGTAGTATTCGCTCAAGTTGCTGACAGCCTGACCGGCAATTTCGGTGATGATGTCGCCGCCGAGATAGATAACCGCAGCGCGCTTCCCGATACCGTAACGGACGGCATTCGCACCACCGCGAAGCCCCGCCTTTTCGGCATTACTGTTCTTTTTAACGCGGGAAACCAATAGCCCGCGCTGTACCGACAGCCCCGCATAGTTTGCAATCGAAGCGTTCAGCTGTACCAGCTCCGCATCGATGGACGCACGGCGGACTTTTCCGTACTTGATAATCTCGGATACTACCCGTTTTGCCGTGTTGATGGGCACCGCAAAGCCGACGCCTGCGGAACTACCCGACGTAGAATAGATCATCGTATTGATACCGATCATCCTGCCGTCGGAATCGAGGAGCGGTCCGCCCGAGTTGCCGGGATTGATGGCCGTGTCGGTTTGAATCATATTTTTGATGATAACGTTTTTATCGGTTTGGATCGGGCGGCCGAGGGCGGACACAATACCGACCGTCAGCGTTCGTGTTAAGCCGAAGGGGTTCCCGATTGCGAGTACCCGCTGTCCCACCTTGAGTCCATCCGAATCGCCGAATTTTATCGTCGTTAACTGAGTGTTTGCAGGCGGGTCGAATTTGAGCACCGCAAG
Organism: Treponema medium; assembly: GCF_017161265.1. NCBI lineage: Bacteria > Pseudomonadati > Spirochaetota > Spirochaetia > Treponematales > Treponemataceae > Treponema > Treponema medium. Next base: position 284,437 of record NZ_CP031393.1, read on the forward strand.
ATCGTTTTCACGGTCTACCCCGATAATCTTTGCGCTGTATTGGCTGCCGTCCGAGAGAGATACGAATATCTTTGTCGCGTCCTCGATAACGTGAGTGTTGGTAAGGATGTAGCCGCGGCTATCAATAATCGAACCGGAGCCGGAACCACCTTCCTGCGGAATCGGTTCAAGGAACCAGTTTACCCCGACCGTTTCCGTGGTGATATTGACAACCGCATCATTGGTATTTTCGTACACCGAAATATTTTGCTTTTCTTCTGCGGTGTAACGGCTCGCCGGTTCCGCGGCAGCGGTCAGATACGGACTTGCCTGTTCCATCGATTCGGAAACAGACACACTTCCGCTGCCGGTATTCTCGGCGACACTGCTCTGTACGCCACTCTGTTCTGCTTGCTCAGTATTACTTCCTATCAAGGCTTCAAGCTCAGTTGCGGCATCCCTATGCGATGTTTTCGTTCCGCGTCCTAAATAAACGCCAGCCCCATAAGCGGCAAGTGCAATAAAACAGCCGACAACGGCTGCGGAAAGAATAAGCTGTCTTCTAGTATAAAGCTTCATACGCGCCTCTCTTAAAAATTATGCCAGTATATTCCTATATATCTTATTAGTATAAATATACAAAAAAAAAGTCTCCCCGCCAATAGAAAAACATCGAGATAAACGCATCGGATTTCTTTTCAACAGCCTCTTTATTCTGAGATATTTATTCATCTATATTATGAAGCATCCATAAAACACTGTGTTTTGCCCTTTCAAAAAAAAACATTCTCCGATATAATCGATCTATCGAATAGATAGTGCGTAGGACATAAAAAGTATGGAAAACCCGCTTGTTACAAAGAAGTTGCGCAAAACAAAAGCACGAAATTTGATCATCAGTATTTTATCTCAAGATAAAGATAAGGCATTCTCTGTCGAAGAACTGCATGAAGCCTGCGGGGAGGAGCTGCAAATTGACTTATCGACGGTGTATCGAACAATGCATACACTTGCCGAATCCAATTTTGTAACAAAGAGCATACATCCTGACGGAAAAGCCTATTTTCAGATTGCATCTCAGCAAGGAACAGAACATCACCACCGAATTGTATGCAGTAAGTGCAGGGCTTCGGCCGATATTGCCGTTTGTCCGCTTCACGATTTGGAAGACCAAATCTTATCCGAAACGGGTTTTACCATGACATCACACAGCATAGAACTTACCGGTCTTTGCCCTGCCTGCAAAGCTGAAGAGGAAGAAAAGCAGCATACTATAGGGCATCCCTAATTTTTAGAGGTTCCCTATACCTTAAATTTTGAAACTTCTTCAGCCAAATTTTCAATACTCCGTTTATTCTTCTGTGTAATTGCATTCACTTCCTGCACGGCATTATTAATTTGTGCAGCTCCCGATGCCATTTCGTTTATACTTTCCGTGATAACACAAGTCAGATTGTCGAGTTTTTGCATTTCCTGCGAAGCTTTTTCTCCGCCTTTCAACATTTCTTCCGAACCGGTTTGCACTTCAACCGTTACCGTATTAATGCTCTTAATAGCTGCCAGTACTTCCTTACTACCATTCTCCTGTTCCTGCATCGATTCGGTAACCTGTGTACTCATGGCTTTTACCTGCTCTGCAAGATTAAAGATCGCATTAAACTTTTCTTCAACAGTTTTCGACGAAGCAGAAAGCATTTCAATTTCACTTGATAACATTTTCAATGTAGCGGTAATGCTTTTGCCTTGTGCTGCAGAATCTTCGGCAAGCTTACGGATTTCGTCTGCTACAACGGCAAATCCTTTTCCAGCTTCTCCTGCGTGAGCAGCTTCTATTGCAGCATTCATTGCAAGTAAATTCGTCTGCGATGCAATGTGCTGAATAACACTTGATGCTTCCAAAAGAGAACCCGATTCTTCTGCGATTTTCTGTGTTACAGTATTAGAGGTAACAATTGTTGCCTTGCCGTCACCGGTTGCAGCGGTAAGCTCTTTGATAACAGAGTCTGTTTTCTCAAGCGTTTTTCCGATTGATGCGATATTTGCAACCATTTCTTCTATCGATGAAGAAGATTGCACGACACTTGTCGCCTGCATCTCGATACCGGCATTCAGTTGTGTAATTGTACGAACAATCTCTTCAATAACGGCAGCTGTTTCAGTAACGCTTGCTGCTTGAGTTATCGCCTGCTGCTTTACCTCATCGATGTTTGCACTAATCTCATGTACTGCACTCGCCGTTCCGGTCATATTAGATGCAAGTTCATTACCTACTTCTTTCATTATGCTCGTGTTTGTTCCGACTTGGTGAATAGACGCCGCAATTTTTGAAAGCATTTTATTGAAATATTCAGATAATAGCGCTATTTCATCTTTCCCATGAATTGGCAATCGGAATGTCAAATTCCCATCTCCTTGAGCAATATCTTTAAGCGCAGAAGTAGTATTACTCAATGGTTTGCTTACGGTTTTTCGTATTGAAAAATACAGCAACGAAATAGATATTCCTATTACAATGATTGTTACAAGCAGTGGGATTTCTGCAATGGTAAACATACCGGGTAAAAAATCATCCACAGGCGCAATAAATACAATATTATACGGAAGATTTGCAATCTGTCGTCCGCTGTATATCATCTTGCCTCTTTTTCCATCTTTCCATGTTTTTATATCAGGATATTGCGGAATCTCATTCATCGTTTCCGGTAAATATTCTTTTAATGATACACCAAAACTTTCATTATTTGACGAAATAACGATATTATCATTTTCATCCGTTACAAATAGGATCGAATGTGCAGACGGTAGTGTTTGTTTCATTGTCTCAACCGATTCGTCAAGATCAAGCCCTACGCCAACAATCCCTAATAATTCTGATTCTTGATTATAAACGTGTGCATTGATCCACAACCCCATCACACCGGTCTCTTTGCTTTTGTTGATATTGAATGTTACTTTTTCTTTCAACTTTATCGTTTTAAAAAACCATGCATCCGCCGGTTCACTTTCCTTCAAGAGGGAATAATGAACCTTTTTATTTGCGTCCACTATATAATAATCTTTTGTCTGTGTGCTTGATACCCAAGAAGAGATAATACGTTTTTCAGAAGCAAACTCTTCAAGACGACGTATAATAGCATTCTTACTTTCGCCTTCAGGCGTACCATCGTCCAACCAATCAATAAGTATTTGATTATTTGCCCACGCTTCTGAACGAGAATATCCGAACAATAAATCGGACTGTAAATCGATGCTTGCCATCGATAAAACTCCCGGAACGCCTTTGTAAAATTGTCGTTCAACTAATTGGCGAACAGAAAAAACCGAAAACCCTAATATAACACATGCCGCAATAGAAACCGTCAGTGCCATTGAAAGTGTCAGTTTAGAACGTAACGTCATATACATCTCCTTTAAAAATTAAGCAGACTGATTGAATGTGTCAGGGGGATATCTTTTAAAAGCCGTATTGGTCTTAAAAGATATCCCCCCTCGCAACAAAGTCTATAATGCTATTAGAATGCTATATAGAACATCTCTAAAAATCTCAGGTTTTAGAGGTTTCCCATAAATTTCTCCTTACTGTAACGGATAAGTACAGGTATCCGCTATAAATAAATCTTCTTCTATAATACCCCCCCCCCCCCCTCAAAAGTCAAGCAAAAAAATGCTTTTTCTTGGACAGAAAAGAGAGATGGTATCCCCCTTGCCTAAGCGGAACCGGTTAGACAAAAGCGACGGAGATATCATACTGAACCAAAGCTCGAAAAAAGTTTTTCGTTAGCGACAGATCTATAACCGTACCGTAAGCCGTATGGAAAGTCCGGTTAGAAGCGGGTCGATAATCAGTGCAGAAAGTCTCCCCTTTCCCGTATCCAACTGTTTTGCAAGCTGGGGCGATAGAATCGGCACGGGGATTATTCTCCCGGCGGAAAGCTCAACGTTCGGTGTAACGGCAAAGCCAATAGAAAAGTACAACAACAGCAGAGATGTCCCCGTAAGGGTCGGCAGCGGAGTGCTGCTTTTTTCTTCTTTTCCCTTAAACAGAAATGATTTTTTCTCTTTTGAATGAAGTACATCGCTACCGGTATCATTGACAACGGAATAACATTGCACTGCGCCGTAGAATCGGAACCTATCCGCCGTATAGCGGTAACTGCCGCCGAATCCCAGTACGGAGCCGCTGATGCTTATATCGCGATTGTAAAAGCGATAAGGGAACAGAAAATACCCTTGATTTGCCGCAGTCAGCCGAATAGAAAAAGTCCCCGAAAAATAGATATATGATGCGAAAAGAGAGAGCGCCGAATGCGCAGCAATCGGGACATAGATGGTATTTTGAAATGCAAATACTCGTGCGGCGCCTGATGCAACCGATTCTCCTGTTTTATTGGTTAGTACGCCTTTCAGCTTGAGCGCCGCTATGCTGCCTTCGTACCATTGGGTTAATCTAAATCGATGGATCGAGGCTATCGCCTCTAGAGATGGTTGGGCAATTAAGAAGCTGAGATCATGTAGTCCGATTGCCGCCTGTCCCCAATACCAAGCCCCGTCATAGCGGATACGGTAAGCGGGTACCCCGCAGGAAATGCCTGCGCTATAGAACCGATGTACAAGATGATCCTCCCGCAATTCGGTATTGGGGAGTCGGATGCGCAGTCGGTTCAGCTCCCATTCCGTCAACCCTGCTCGAAATCCAACAGCACACAGAGAATCTTCTGTTCCGGCTTCCACCGCTGCACTGCCGTGCCGAAGCAGCGATTCTGCACTGGCGTTGGAAAAACCCGAAAGCAGCGTAGCGCTCCCTCCGGTTACGGCAGCGCAGCCATACCGAAAAGAGAGCGATGCAGCCAACCGATTCCACGAAAAGGCTGCGCTGCCCTGCTGCGTTTTGATAACAATTCCTGCACCATTACCATACCCAAGTGCAGGAGCGCCGCCTCCCTCCGCTTGAGGTTCCGCATAAGCGGTACACACAAGCGGAATAATAAGCAGCGCTATGCAAAAAACTTTTTTCATTGTCCCGTTTTGGCGGTGTTATTTGTAGAAGTTTATAATTTTCTTTCCGGCATCATCGTTAAGCGGAATCCCGAAATCTACAAAAACCTCGCTATTGTTATTAAATTTTACCGTTACAAAATCATCCATAAATCTTTTGAGCGTAAGATTCATATACGGGACGCTGCCGTTTGCATCATAAATCTTCGGTTTTGAACCATCCATTTCAAAGAGATTGGACAGTTTGAAGTATTCATAGGTAAAGACCTTGCCCATATCGATTTCAAACTTAGTCAGGTAGACTGGTGTTGGGTGAGGCTCTCCCGGCAGTGGTTCAGGGTATACGGGCGGTTTAGCAAGCGGATTGTTTTCTCCAATTAAGATATTCGCCTTGCGTCCTTCTGCTACTGCATCCCGGATTTCTTTTACCATTGCCTGTATAAAGGCTATATTCTTTACAAGTTCTTCTTTTGCTTTAGCCGGAAGGGTTTCCGAATCGGTCAAGCTCTTGTATGCAGCCAACAGCAAGTCAGCGCCTTTTACGATATCATCCTTTGCATTAACAATTTTTTGTGGATTTCGGCCTTTCAGAAAACCGTTGTTAAAGGGATCCTGCTTTTGGTTATAGCTGCCAAGGTTCTTTAAGATTTCATCTTCTTTTTCCCAGTTCCACTTGAGGATGTTAAGGTCGGTGTTGAATGAGTAGGACTGCACAAGCTCAAAAGCTCCTTTGGCAACGGTCATACTGCCGATAAGCCCTAAAAGCTGCTCTTTTTGCAGTTCAACATCAGTATCTTTCGGGAATATACGATCCTCGCCGCTCATACCCAATCGTTTGATGAGCTGCTTGTCGATGGTAACCGACTTAGTTGCATCAAGGCTGTTTAAAACAGTAGACGCATTGGCAAATTCTTTACCGAACAGAATACCATACAGTTCATCGATGAGTTGATCAACCTTTGCGCTGTCACTGTGTTCAATAATATACGCAGGAATTTGCAAGAGCGGATTAAGTTCTTTATACCAGTCTGCTGCGGGCTTCATTTCCGGGGCATAGAGAGAGCCTTGTGCATCATAGTAATACGATATATACTTCTCGATTTCTCGATCATACCGTTTTGCTACTGCAGCTCCTTGCATAGACTCGATGTACGGAGAATTCCACACCATGTAGTTACCGTTTTCGTCAAAGTTGTCTACAATAAAATATTCTCCCGTATGCGGTAATTGATCCGGTCCATTATAGTCATACCAGCGTTTTCTATCTGCTATGGGCATACTGTCGATCTTTTTCCATGCTTCATCGTATCCAAGCTCTACCCACTTGCCATTGAGTCCTGCGAATGTTCCTCGTTCATAGATGTTTCTATTTTGTGGAAGCCGAATGCTTACTTTAGCGGTGTCAGGGCTTGAGGCAATATGTCCGCTTACACGGTAGTAATATCCATCGGTCTTTTCGAGAAAGAGATACGTATATGCATTAGTCCAACTTCGTGTCTTGTAGGTTTGTTCTTTAAACCAGTCCAGATTTACCAAGGCATTGAGCGTTGCGGGATAGGTTGCAAAGCCCATTTTGTTCCGCATAAAATCGACGGTCTCCGGTTTTATGCTGATGGTTGCCAGCTGTACCACTGCGTAATACGCCTTGGTGGTGTTGTTTTGTTCGGCGTTATAGGCTTCTCTAAACTTTGCAAGGGCGGCGTCATAATCAGGCTTCTCTTTGCTCAACTCGTCGATGCCTGCTTGGATATAGAGCTTCCAGTCCGTACTGGAGGATGGATTTACTTCCTGTGTTGCATCAGGTTTTTCCGTTTCGGTACCGTCGGCATTTTTTACTAACGGGGTTACTTTCGGCTTTGTGCCTTCTTTTACACCGCCGGTCAGTACGATACCATTTTTTATATCGTCCACGGTAACTGTTTTTGTCTGCTCCTTCCCCTGCGCATCAGTCCACTCAATTTTATACCGGTCATAAGATTTACCATCCTCTGTCGTGGGGAATTGGTCGGATTTCAGCTGCTGCAGCGCTTCCGGCTTTGGCTCATCCGGGCTGGCTGGATTGGACGGGGTGGCTGGTTTGGACGGATTATTTAATCCACCGCACGCTGTTATAATGACACTTGCAGCAAAAAATGCAGCAAGTACAGCAACTGAAAACAGCCTGTGTTTTTTCATAAAATTTCTCCTTCTGTAACGGATAAGTACAGGTATCCGCTATAAATAAATCTTCTTCTATAATACCCCCCCCCCCCCTCAAAAGTCAAGCAAAAAAATGCTTTTTCTTGTTCAAAGAAGAGAGATGGTATCCCCCTTGCCTAAACGGAACCGGTTAGACAAAATAGATAAAATAGCATGATTTTAACGACTTGCAATTTGCTACAGAAGTCCTACAGAGTGTATAAAAACGATACTCAAAACTGTCACGAAGAATTTATCCGCTTTATGTTCGCTTTTGAAATTAAGAATTACGGATAGGGAAAATGTGTATAAACTGCCCCAAAGAATGCCTTGATGACGGCGAACAACTCTCGCCGCCGGTCGGAATCTACCGTATGCAGCTCTTTTAAAATATGCAGCGAATGAGCCAGTCCGTTGGCAGTTAATTCACTGAGCGTTTCCGCACCGGTGCCGAACAGAACGGCAAACAACGTTTCGATAAATTCTTTCCGCTCGGTATCGTTAAGATGAGAAAGCCATTCCCGCATGGTTTTTTCCGCAAAATAGCTTTCCTTTGTCCGCCCTTGCTGATAGGTTACAAACTCATCTCGTTTAATTTGCCAAGAAAACGCATCATGCTGCCAGAAGGTGTTGGTTTCGGAGCTTTCAATAACGGTATAATGCGGCAGATAGGATAAAAGCACACCGACAACGGACGACTGCGGAATAAAAGAAGCAGTTTTAGGGATAATCGCTTGAAATCCGCTCCGTTGTTCGATATCAAAGGCAAAGCCGGGACCGTCAAAACAGAACACCCGCTCAATCCGCTCCTGTACCGAAGCAGCGGCAGTCCCAGCCGCATAGAGCGCAAGGTTTCCACCTTTGGAATGCCCCGCAATGGAGAGCTTTTCGATGCCGGACGTAATAGCAGCTTCCACAGCCGCCGAAAGATAATCCGCCGCTGCAGTATGAGAGGGGATAGGGGTGGAAAGGCTCAAAAGGCAGTCTTCTTTCCATCCGATTATGCTATCGTCCGTACCCCGATAGACAACACAGGCACACCCCGTTGGAAGCACGGCGGTAATCGCTGCGAACTGCTTATCCGTATTGCGGTCAATCTCATTTACAAAGCCTTTTAACAGAATGGAACCGAAGCGCTCAGTTTCCGCAGCAGTTTTGAGCAAATCGGCGGTGAGCGGATTGATAAATACACCGAACTCTTCGGGAGTTCCGCGCGTAGAATCTGCGGCATAGATACGGGCAGCTTCCCGCAGCGTAATACTATCGGTAAATTGAGCAGGAACAATATCGGAAAAGTTAAGGTAAGAAAGTTGACACAGTACCAGCGCGTCTACCGCATTGAACGGGCGCACCTCAAAGGGAAGATCGCCGCGCCAGAGCACATAATCGGAAAGGTTTGCCATCGAAGGTTATGTTCCTGCAATGTTATTTTGCAGCAATTTTATTATATAGCGCGTCAAGATCCGCCTGCGAAAAGTATGAAATATGCACGATACCTTTTTCAAGGTCGCCTTTAATTTCCACCTTTGTACCCAGAGCATCGATAAATTGCTGCTCAATATCTTTGACCGCAAGCTGCGCATCATCCGTTTCCAGCTGTTTTACCGACTGCGGCGCTGATTTTTTCTGTCCGGTACGGCTACCGTTTTTCAACTGAGCCGCCTGCATCTCCGCGTCACGCACCGAAAGAGCCTGCTCCGTAATGCGGGTAAACAGCAGCGTTTGATCCGCCGGATTGATAAGCGAGAGAATTGCCCGCGCATGACCTGCGGTGATAGAGCCTTTTTCCAGCGCCGTCTGCATGTCGTCGGGCAGTTGCAGCAATCTCATCGCATTGGCAACCGCCGATCGGCTCTTCCCTACTCGCTTGGCGGTCTCCTCCTGATTGAGGTTGGACAGCTGCATAATCTCCTGATATGCCTTAGCCTCTTCAATCGGATTGAGGTTTTCCCGCTGAATATTTTCGATAAGCGCAATTTCAAGCTTTTTGCTGTTTTCAAATTCACGGAAGATGACCGGAACCCGCGTAAGCCCCGCTAAAAGCGCCGCCCTCGTTCTCCGCTCTCCCGCAATGATATAGTATTCATCGCCGTTTTTTTCCGCGATAATCGGCTGAATAATACCGTGTTCTTTGATGGAAGCGGCAAGCTCCTGCAAACTATCTTCATTAAAAGTACGACGGGGTTGAAACGGATTGGGTTTTAATAGCGCGGGGTCAAGCTCAACCGGAGCGGAACCGACAGTATCGGCGCGATTTTGAGTACCAGCTTGTTGCGCCGCTTCTCCTCGCATCACATTCTGCTGCGGCATTACAGACAAACCGCTATCCGATTGTACATCCGAAGATTGTGCAGCAGCATCGTTTGAGCACAAATCCGTGATATCGGGAGAAAGCAAGGAGTCGAGCCCTTTGCCCAGTGCAGATTTAGGCACGGTCAAGCACCTCCTGAGCGAGTTTTTCGTAGCTGCGGGCGCCGATACAGGAGGAATCATACTTGCAGATGGGCAACCCGTGGGAGGGAGCTTCGGAGAGGCGGACATTACGCGGGATAATCGTGCTGCATACGCGGTCTTTAAAATAAGCCGTAACCTGCTGCACAACTTCCTGCGCGAGCTTTGTGCGGGAATCGTACATCGTAAAAAAGATACCGCCGATTTTAAGACGAGGATTGATTTTTTCCTGTACTCTTTTAACGGTTTGTAAAAGAAGCGTTAAGCCCTCAAGCGCAAAATACTCACACTGCAACGGAATAAACACTTCATCCGCGGCGGCAAGCCCGTTCAGCGTTAAAATCCCCAATGACGGAGGGCAATCAATTAAAATATATTCGTATTCTTCTTTAAGAAGCGCAAGATTGTTGCGAAGAAAAAATTCTCGAGATTGCTGATCAACCAATTCGATGGTCGCACCCGATAAATTGATATCGGCGGGGATTGCATACAAGTCCTTAACCGCCGTCGGTCTGACCGTTTTTTGGATAGGAATTTTTCCGGCAATCGCATCATAAATACTCGGCTGTTTTTTGGAAATACCGACGCCCGACGACATATTTCCCTGCGGATCAAAGTCCACAAGCAGCGTTTTTCTTCCCGCCTGTGCAAAGTATGCGCCGATATTGACAGCTGAAGTAGTTTTCCCTACCCCGCCTTTTTGATTAACAAAAACGATACTTTTCCCCATACGGGGCAGTATATCGCATTTTCCCAATAGATAAAAGGGGATATCTAAAAACTCGGTTAGATTTTTAGATATCCCCGACGAGTTTTAATTTAAGTCTTTATATAATAATGACTTAAATTAAAACATCGCAAATAAGATTAAGGAAAACCACTAAAAACTCAAGTTTTTAGTGGTTCCCAAAAGGCATTTATTGACTTTTCGCTGAATAATGACGATATTTAAAGCTATGGATTCAGATACTTCAAAGACTTTAGATACGCCGAACGCGGCGGATACGTCAACTCAAAAAGACGCAAAGGCGGTTATTCCAATCGAAGAACTTTTGCCTAAAAAAATCAATCTTATTCCGCTGAACGGTCGACCTATTTATCCGGGGATTTTTACCCCGCTTTTGATAAACGATGCCGACGATATCCGCTCTGTCGAAGAAGCTTATAGTAGCACCGGTTTTATCGGTCTTTCGCTGTTAAAAAACGAGACGGAAGAGCCGGGAGCCTCCGATGTGTATCAAATCGGAGCCGCTGCGCGGATTATCAAAAAAATCAACTTGCCTGACGGCGGTATCAATATTCTTATTTCAACCCTAAAGCGGTTCAAAATCCGCAAAGTTGTCAATGAGAAAAAACCGATTGTCGTAGCGGTTCAGTACCTTGAAGATGAAGAAGAGAATACGGTTGAGGTAAAGGCGATGCTCCGCGGACTGATCGGAGAGATGAAAGAACTTTCCGAAAACAATCCGCTTTTTACGGAAGAGATGCGGCTCAACATCGTCAATATCGACCATCCGGGAAAGATTGCGGACTTTACTGCCAGCATTTTGAATATTCCGAAAGAGGAGCAGCAAAAAATACTGGAAACTATCAACGTCCGTGAACGGATGGAAAAAGTTTTTGTTCATATCAAAAAAGAAAAAGAGCTGCTCGATGTCCAGCGGAAGATTCAGGCCGATTTGAATACGCGGATTGAAAAAAATCAGCGCGAATACTTTCTGCATGAAGAACTTAAAAGCATCAAAAAAGAGCTGGGCTTGAGCTCCGATCCGAAGGATGCCGATGAAGAGAAATTCCGCAAGCTGATCGACTCGTTCCATTTTGAAGGTGAAGTAAAAGAGACGATAGAAGCCGAGTTTGAAAAATTCAAGTTCCTCGAACCGAATTCGCCTGAGTACATTGTCGGACGGAATTATCTTGAAACCGCGCTGACGCTCCCATGGAATCCTCCCGAACCGGAAGCGTATAATATAGAAGAAGCGAAAAAAGTTTTGGACGCGGATCATTACGGGCTGGAGGATGTAAAGAAGCGGATTATCGAATACCTTGCAGTACGGAAACTGAAAAACGATACGAAAGGCTCGATTGTTTTATTGGTTGGGCCGCCCGGTGTCGGTAAAACGAGTGTCGGCAAGTCGATTGCCCGTGCGATGAATAAACCGTTTTTCCGGTTCTCGGTGGGCGGTATGCGGGATGAGGCTGAAATTAAAGGACACCGCAGAACGTACATCGGTGCGATGCCCGGCAAAATTTTGCAGGGATTAAAAATCGTGAAAACAAAGGCGCCGGTCTTTATGATTGACGAGATCGATAAGATGGGGCAAAGCTATCAGGGCGACCCTTCCAGCGCTTTGCTTGAAGTGCTCGACCCCGAACAGAATGTCTCGTTCCGCGACCACTACCTCGATCTGCCGTTTGACCTGTCGCATATCGTATTTATCCTGACGGCGAACACTCTTGACGGTATTCCGCGCCCGCTACTCGACCGCGCCGAAGTTATTCAACTCGCGGGTTATATCGATTCTGAAAAAGTAGAAATCGCAAAAAACTACCTGTTGCCGAAAAGTCTTGAGAAAAACGGCTTAAAGAAAGCGCAGGTGAAATATTCCAAGCAGATACTGCTGCATATTGCGAACGGCTATGCGCGGGAGGCGGGAGTACGCAACTTTGAAAAGAACCTCGATAAGCTCCACCGGAAAATCGCCGTTGAACTGGTTACCGGCGAGCGCGGCGAAAAAGATGTGTTTGCGCCCGATGCTGCCGAAATCGAAAAGATGCTCGGCAAACCCATTTTCCGCGATGATGATATCAAATACGCGAAAGTTCCCGGCACGGCAATCGGGCTTGCATGGACGAGTATGGGCGGCGATACGCTGCTGATAGAAGCCTTATCGAATAAGGGCAAGGGGCAGTTCCGCCTGACCGGTCAGATGGGCAATGTGATGAAGGAGTCCGCCTCGATTGCATGGACATGGGTGCGCCACTTTGCCGACGCACATGGCATTGCAAGCGTTAAGTGGTTTGAAAGCCACGTTATCCACCTGCACATTCCGGAAGGCGCAACACCCAAAGACGGTCCCTCCGCCGGCATCACGATGACTGTTGCGCTGCTTTCGCTGTTGTCCGGTAAGGTCATTAAACCGAAACTCGCCATGACCGGCGAACTCTCTCTGACCGGTCAGGTACTCCCGATCGGCGGCTTAAAAGAAAAAACCATCGCCGCCCGCCGCAACGGCATCAAGGAGATTATCATCCCCGCCGCGAATATCCGCGACCTCGAAAAAATTCCCGAGCACGTAAAGAAAGGCATTCAGTTCCACCCCGTTACTAGGATGGAGGAGGTTATACAATGTGCCTTCCCCCACACCTTTTGAAATAGACGGCACATCTACTTCGTTGCTGCGCACAAATTAATCCTCAACGTATCAAAGATACGCCTGCGGTTAATTTGTGCTTGCGCCTCGTATCTGCGCCGTCTATTTCAAAAGGCTTACGGCAGGTGCATCTGCGGTGTCGCTTAACAAAAACAGTCCTCGATGTTTCAGAAGCTGCACGGATGCCGCTGGTTCCAAGCAGTAAAGTGTTTGCGGGTGTTTTTTGTGCGCTCCTAGCATTGCAGAACGGACAAGGATGTCCGTGGTTATAAGCAGTAGCGAGATTTGTGTTGTACACAAATCTCGTCGTTAAGCAGTTGTACACGGATGTACAACTGCTTAGCAGTCTATTTCAAAAGGCTTACGGAAAAGTTATAACCGAATGCGGCTTCTGAAAATGCTCAACGTATCAGAACGCCCAAGGACGGGCGTGGTTCCAAGCAGAAGCAATGTTTTTGCGTAGCAAAAATTCGCGTTCAAAAATAGACAAGGAGGTCAATTTTTGAACTTGCCACGGATGGCGGTGGCATAAATCAGAAACAAGTTTTGGAACCAAACTCGTCCTCTACCGATATACAAGGATGCAGGGAGATATTACACAAAGAATTCCGAAGCCGCCGGGCGCGTATAGTTTTGTTCCAGCATAGCTTTATGCGACAGGAACAGCGGGTCGTCGAATGATTTTGCTTTTGTGTGGCAATGAACAATACAGGCCTGACACTTTATGCAGATGCCGGGGACTAACGAAACATCGTTTTTGTCGATGGAACCCATCGGGCATACGGCCGCGCAAACGCCGCAGTTGTCGCATTTTGCCTTATCGGTAACCGGTTTTGCCTTTAAAAAATTGACCGGCTTTCCGTCGATTCCGAGCGGCACATAGTAGGCGGAGAGTTCTTCGTTTCTTTTTATCGAGGCATTGGAGAGAGGCCTCCCTGATTGTTGAAGTTTTTTAAAAATGGTATCGGCAAAAGCAGTTATACGCTCCTCATCGGCAGCATCCGGCCGTCCAATGCCTACCTCGGCAAACGCATGCTTGCACACTACCGCACCGGCGCCGATTACCGAAAAATTATTCTTTTCCAACTCCATGTGAAGCTCGCTCAAAGAATTGTCAAAACTGCGGTTTCCGAAGGTAACCACCGCTATTGTGCGTGTTTGATTCCCTTTAAACAGGGTTTGCACAAAGGGCAATACCTTATTCGGAATGCGCCCCGCATACGTCGGCACACCGAAGATAACCAAATCTTCAGACGAATACGTTCTGGTGTCGATATGGGCAGCAGGCAGCGTAAAGTCATCAACTTCAACTGGCGCGGAAAGTTTTTGTGAAAACTGCGCGGACAGCTGTTCAACTACCCGCTTGGTATTGCCGGTAGGGCTAAAAAAAACCGCTTTTATATTTTTAATTGGTTGCATACTCTTTATCCTTTTTTGAAAAATTGCGTAAAGTTTTTAGCAATCATCCCCCGGCGCAGAGCATCGGAGAATGAACCCCTCCGCATGCATAACGCTTCATGCAGCGGGAGTACGTCCTATCGAGAAAACTCGCTCTTCATATACCTCTATCAGTTTTCAGGCTCCAGTTCAATACGAGAACCGTCATGGGAATATTTATATGCTTTTCCGGTTGCATGTTCAAGCATATAAATTTGAGGGGGAGTTTTAAAATGCCATGTAAGGGTTGCTTCATCCTGCTCATACACATCCCTGCAAAACCATGTTTTTCCATCTCTCGTTGTCTGGTATAGTTGGTTTCCACGAGCCAATCGGATACGCTTCAGTTGCCCGCCGCCCTCTATTGGATAAGCTCCTATTTCAAGCCCGGTAAAAGATGCCTCACCCGGAACATCACACAGTATTCTACCTGTAATAAAAATATTCGTATCATTTTCAACCACATTAAATATTGAACGTGCATCAGGTTTACTGTAAATAATATGTGTATATTCAAGTTTTAGCGGATTCAAACTATGTACCTTGTATAACAGCCGATGACATGTTTCACCACCTACTACATTTACCTTGCAATAGACATTTTTTGCATCGGCATACTGATTCGTCAATTCAAGCGATGTTATAAACTCTTCCGGAACAGGTGCTATCTTGTTATCACTAAAGAAACCGGTGGGGAAAACAGCATGGTACGGTATTTCTTGTACATATTCCCCATTGTCTGCACTGAGATTCACAAGCCAGTACACTCCTTTATTTTCCTTAGCGGGATAAAGGTCTTTATGTGAATCTGCTAATAACTGATATTTGCCCTCTCTGTAATGCATTCGGTTCACACCAGTTATCTCAATATCTTCTGTGGTAATATTACACTTTTTTACGATTGTTCCGCTTTGGTCAAGACGGCGAATTGCACACCCAATACCCCGGGCGCTATACGTTGCAATCCATAACGCTCCTTTTCCTCCTTCGGTATCATTAAAAGCAATAACTGTTTCGGGATGGCAATCAAGATCGATAAAAGACATTTTTCCGCTGGCAGGATCAAGACGGGCAATATGATTACCGATAGTGGCTGAACAAATCCAAATACTACCGTGAAACTCTGCAATACCGGTAATCCATAAATCCGCATAGAACTTTTTTTTATCGTCTTTCACAAATAATTCATACACCTTTATCAGTTTTCCGCTCGCGCTGTCCCACACCTGTACCTGCGGTAAGTAATTACTTGCAGAAAGGATATACGAATCTTTCCATTCAAGAGGGCCGTAATCTATCTTTGTAAAAATCTTTTCATAATCTTCGGGCCCTGCCATCCTGTACATGGGACATGAAAGCAAGACGGCAGTAAGACAAACTATGCATAATGCAAAAGTTATTGTCTTTTGTTTCATCGCTCCCTCACTTCAATCAAAATATATTCTAACACTCCCATATTCTACTGTCAATCTTACGCATAAATACAGGAGGATTCCGCATTATAAGGGCTGTAAGAGAATCTATAGAGGCAATCTTCCCGTGTTTATAATGCAGCATATCCCTGAGAGCGACAGCCTTAAAGACCGTTGTCTCGTTGCCCTGCCTTAAAGACGGTATATAAGGCTGTTGAAAGATGGAAGTTCGAAAGTGTCCTACCGTTTATTCGTGCGGAGGGTTTAATACCCCGACGCTCGCGTCAGGGTTGTTGATTGGAGCGCTTCCAGATATGGAGCTTTTCCGCTTCGGCAATGAGCGAATCTCTAAAATCGGGATGTGCGACCGAAATTAAGGCTTCTGCCCGCTGCCATGTCGATAAGCCCTTTAAGTTGACCTTTCCGTATTCGGTAACGAACCAATGGACATTGGTTCTTGTGTCCGTAACAACGGAACCCGGCGCAAGCGTCGGCCGGATACGGGAGGTAAGCGCCCCTGTTTTATCCTTAAAGGTGGAAGAACAGCAAATAAAGCTTTTTCCGCCATTGGATAGATAGGCGCCCAACACGAAGTCAAGCTGTCCGCCCGCTCCTGAAATATGTTTGGTTCCCGATGTTTCGGCATTCACTTGACCGAACAGGTCGATATCCACAGCATTGTTGATGGACATAAAGTTATCGATTTGCGCAATCACCCGCGCGTCGTTCGTGTAAGAGACGGGAGCCGCCATACATGCGGGATTGTTATGTACATAGTCATAGAGCTTTTTTGTCCCAGCGGCAAATGCGAATACCTGTCTCCCCGTATCGATTGCTTTCTTTGCGCCGGTGATTTTTCCTGCTTTGGCAATATCGACAAAGGCATCGACATACATTTCCGTGTGTACGCCGAGATCTTTTAAATCGGACTTTGCAATCATCGCGCCGAGCGTATTAGGCATACCGCCGATACCGAGCTGCAAACAGGCTCCGTCTGGAATTTCTTCGATGATGAGCTTTGCGACAGCCTTATCCACTTCGGTCGGTTCTCCCTTATCAACAAGTGCGTCTATCGGCGGATTACCGCCTTCGATGATCATATCAACATCGGAAATGTGAATCTTATCATCCATACCGTTTATGCAGTTCGGCATATTGGTATTGACTTCTACAATGACGATATCTGCACAATCCGTAACCGCTTTGAGGTGAGAAGCATTCAATCCGAAATTGAAAAAACCGTCCTTATCCATCGGCGCCGTTTGGAAAACCGATACGTTAAGGCGCTTAATGTTTTCGTAATACCAACGCGGCAATTCAGAATAGCGGAGCGGTGCATAATAGCCGAAACCTGCGGCAATGGTTTTACGTCCATAGCCTGACATGTGCCAAGAATTCCACGTAAGATGAGCCGCAGGATCTTTTATTTTAAAGACTTCAAGTTCCCGCAGCACCACACCGCCTCGGATATTGACGTCTTCAAGCTCCGGCAGCCGCGCTGCCAATGCCTTGTCGAATGCGACAGGGGTATTATTCCCCCATCCGAAGTCTAGCCAGTCTCCCGACTTGACTACCTGTGCGGCCTTTTCCGCTGAGGTCAGTTTTTGTTTGTATAACGAACTATAATCCATGACTATTCCTAACGATTATTGAATTTTTCAATTTTTTCTTTTTTGACAAAAGCATCCATAGCCATTTTTTGATCTTCCGTTGCAAAACATTGCGCAAATTCTTCCGTTTCAACAGCAACTGCTTTGTCGATACTTACCTGCAAACCTCTGTTGATAGCTTCTTTTGCCTTTTTAACAGCGAAGGGGGCTTTTTGGCAAATGAGTTGCGCCATAGCAACGGTTTCCGCCATTAAATTCTCCGGTTTTGTTACCTTATTGACGAGACCGATCGTGAATGCTTCTTCCGCTTTTACAGTACGGCCGGTATATATGAGTTCTTTTGCGCGTCCGGCGCCAACAAGCCGTGCCAGCCGCTGCGTCCCACCGAATCCCGGCGTAATACCCAAACCGGTTTCAGGCTGTGCAAAGCGGGCGGTTTCCGAAGCGATACGGATATCACACGCCATCGCAAGCTCGCAGCCGCCGCCCAACGCGAAACCGTTCACCGCGGCAATGACCGGGCAATGGAAGTTTTCTATACGGAAAAATATGTTGTCCGCAAACTGTGCATA